>JBBQPY010000165.1:0-12007 GCA_038216735.1 Chthonomonadales bacterium | reverse complement strand
GTGCGTTTGTTCGGTTAGAGTACCAGCGTTGGCAGACGGGTCTGAGTTGGTACGAGAGCAAGAAGCGGCTGATGCGCGAGGCGATCCGAGCCTACCGAGCCCGACCGACTTTAACGCTACCAACAACCGCGTAAGTCCTATTCTGTTTCTGCTTAAAACGGCTAAAGGAAGAGGGAGACTTTGTCAGAAACCCATTCGCCGTCAGACTTTGATCTGTTTTGAGTTTCGCTACAGTGCCCGTGGTGCCCATAGTCGCCATGTGCAGATTGTCTACGAGGAAATAAATTCGATGCAAGTCAGCAAAAGAGCTTTTACACTGATTGAGCTTCTCGTAGTGATCGCAATAATCGCGATTCTTGCCGCGCTGCTTTTCCCCGTATTCTCGCGTGCCCGTGAGAAAGCGCGTCAGGCATCCTGCGCGTCCAATGAAAAACAGATCGGACTTGCCGACGCTCTTTATATTCAGGACTACGACGAGCATTATCCGCTTGGACACGCGCCCGAAGCCGAGCCGATGAAAACATTCGATGAGGGCGGGGATTATGAGCCTCATTTTATCGAACTCGTTCGTCCGTATATCAAGAATTCTAAAAATCAGGGAGTCTGGAGATGTCCGAGCGATCCATCGCCACGTATCAGCAAAGAGGGCGACAATAAGGAGTTTCACGTCTCTTACTCGGTCAACGGCTGGTTCGAGTATGGCGAATCTCTGGCACAGGTCGAGGCTCCTTCCTCGAAAGTGTATCTCGTCGAACCCACGGACGATGACCATTTTCACTGGTGGCAACTGGGGCGCGCCGCTCCTGGCGATCCGTATCTGACACTCGGCCAACTGCCACAGGATAAGCTGCTCGAGCAGGTAGCGATGAAACGCCATAGTGACGGCGCGAACTACCTCTATGCAGACGGGCATGTTAAGTGGGCACGGTTGAACCAGTTATGGGGTACCACGCGAGAAACCAATGCCTTCTGGCCGTGAGAGGTTTTCCAACTAAGCATCCCAGAGGAGAGCACAGGGCAACGACGTTCTGCAGAATATATGAAATAAGGGCACTATTGATATGCCTTCTGATGTCTGAATACGTTAAGTTGACCCGCACTCCGCCTCGATGCGATTTTTCGAAGCATCAAGCGGATCGCATCGGAAACGCTCTCAGAGGAGAGTAGCTCTGTCTTCAAGTCCAGTGTTTCAGGTGATCTGACGAGCTGGCAGCAAGCCTCCTTCTTCGGTCTCGGCGAGGAACTCCACCGTGTACATATCGCCTAAGAACGCTTTCAGTTCCGTGGCAAGGGCGAGCCCGTCGGCATTAAACCAATCGACATCGAAATTATCGGGGTCGAAGAGTACCTTGTCATAGTAACTGATCCAGTGGTCGAAGCGGTCGGCGAGAGGCTTTGGGAGCCGGAGTGAGCTGTGCGAGATCATGCCATGGCGAAATACGCCCTGCTGACCGATGACCCAGATCCCCGAGCTGGAATATTCGGCCATCACGCGCAGCGCAGTCATTTTAATTTTGCCCTTTTGGGCTTTGTTTTTCATAGCTGCTTCGGGAGACAGTTCATCGGAGGACGGCTCATCAGAAGGTAGGATAACTTTGCGTCAAATGTGGGCGAGGAAGTGGAGGTAGAGGTAGGCAAGCGGGGCGACGAAAAGCAGGCTGTCGAAGCGGTCGAGCGTGCCGCCATGCCCGGGCATGATCTGCCCGAAGTCCTTGACGCCGATCTCACGCTTCAGAGCGGACTCGAACAGGTCGCCGATCTGCCCCGCCGTCCCTGCGATCGCGCCGACGATGAGTCCCTGCACGAGTGTCAATCCGAGCCAGTGTGCCAGACCTGCTCCGATCAGGATCGCGCCGATGCCGCCGCCGATACTCCCCTCGACCGTTTTTGCCGGGGATAGATTGGGCGCCAGTTTATGTTTCCCGATGCCCCGCCCGACAAAATAGGCGCAGGTGTCGCTCGTCCACACACAGATCGCCACGAACAGCATCAGCCATGCGCCCCGATCTTCGCTGCCGAAGGGGCGCACTTCGATGCGGCCCGGCAAAGCGCGCAGCAGCACAAAACTGCTGAAAAGCAACCCGATATAGACGACCCCAATCAGACCATACCAGTTCCGCAGTTCGCCGAGAGCGATACCAGTTCGCGCCGCACGCACGACGAGCCCGCTGAAGATCACCACTGGTATGATCAGAAGCCATGCCTCGAACGGCTCGATCACACGCCCGCGCAACAGCCCGAAACAGAGCAGCAGGGGAAATCCAACTCCGAGCCAAACGAGCAGAGGATTCAGTTTTTGCAGGGCTTTTGGCGCCGCAGGCGCGGGCTGACCGCCCGGTTCGAGCGCGATTGCCCGACGGTAACACCCGACCCATTCCCAGCTTGCCAGCGCAACCATTATGGCGACGCCGACCGTGAAGGGAAGAAGCCCGCCGAAGCACAGCCCCAGAAAAAGCCCGATTCCAACAATTGAACTGACGGCACGTACCAGCATCACTGCTCCCCGCTAGATGGGCTTACCAAATATATTCTCGCGGGAACTGCTCCCGCTTTCTTCTACGCTTCCGCCGCGCCCCTGTTCGCGGTCGCGCGTGCGTATCTCGGCTTTCGCGATGCTCAAATCGATACGGGACAGAACGATCAGCGCGACAATCAGACTCACAGCGCAGACAGCGAAAATGCTGCGATAACCGCCTTTGTTGACGAGTTCGCCTGTAATCAGACCGGTCAACGGGGTCGCGATCGAGAGCGCGGTCGACTGCAATCCAGTGAAAAAGCCGACTTCTCGCGACGGAACAAGCTGCGTGAGCAGCGGATACGAGGCTGCGCTCTGTGCGGCATTCCCGAACCCGGCGAGCCACATCAAAATCGTGATCTGACTCAACGTATTCACGCGCAGACCGAAAAATGCCGCGATCGCAAGCATTCCCAACCCGATCATCAGCACACGTTTCGCGCCGATTCGGTCGGCCAGCCACCCGAAAGGCAGCACGCCGAGCGCAGTGCCGAGCATCAGGTAGAGAAACATAGTCTGCGCCTGCTGATCCGTGCATTTAGTGATCGTCTTGACGAAAACGGTCAGAAAAGGGAAAATCGCGCCGATGCCAACGCCTGCAAAGAAAAGCCCTGCCAGAGCGAGTCCCGCCTGATGCAGCGTTTTGAGACTGCTGAGCGCAATGCCGAGTTCCGCGAAATGATTGGCTAATCCCGTTCTCGGTACCCTGAGAGCTCCGGTGTTCAAGTTGTCTTCTGGCGGAAGTTGCTTCTCCCGGACGACCAGGCATGTAATTGCGGTCGTAATGCACATTACGACCGCTGTCAGGAAAAACTTGGCTGCGAGGGGAATGCTCAGTTGTACCAGCGTCGCTTGCCCGAGCACCAGCACGAACATCGCAATACCGGAGACGCGCCCGCGCTGCTGCGTCGGGGTAATGTCGGGCATCAGCGCCTGATAGGGGTCGGCGGCGATGTTGAACGATACGGTAAACAGGAAAATGCAGGCGATTATGACGACGAGCCGAACTGCGCCCGGCAGATGACTGGCAGCTGGCGTTAGCAGCAGGAACAGCGCCGAAATCGGTACGGCGACCAACATGAACGGGCGGCGACGCCCGTAGCGAGTTCGTAGGCGGTCGCTTGCGGACCCGACGATCGGCTGAATGATCGCGCCCTCGAATGAATGTGTGCTGCCCATCAGCCCTAGAATGCGGGCATCCTGGGTGTATCGCTGCAGGAAAAGGGGTAGTATCGCATTATTCAGCGCGAAGAACATCCCGTAGCCAAGGTTTGCGATGCTGTAGGCGAGTATTGCGAATACGGAAAGCGGTTTTGGCTCCTGCTCAGGCGAGTCTGCATTCGGGCTCATCTAGCAGCCTCCTGCCGTGCGGTGGCTGTGCATTCCGGGGACGAAACGGCTATGTGTTCGCTCGAATAAGGTTTACTGTGCTTCATAGCGTAAGCATACTCTTCCGGAACATCGATGTCGTAGGCGAGTTCGGCGGGCGTGTCGAAAACGGCGACGCCCCTGCAGTGCGCGATCCTGCTGGCGCGCGCCTCGATGTCACGCACCGTGAGCTGCCGTGTGATCAGCCGCCAGGAGATCCGCGCGCCTGCCAGTCGCGCCATGCGCAGGTTACTTTTCCGGGCTGCGAAAGCGCGTTCGAAGTGGGGTAGGTTGACGAGCAGTGTCGCAGCGTTGACGACGAATGTGCAGCCTACCGTGAATTCGCCGTCACGCAGCCGTACATACTCGATTATCGATCCGGGAAAGCGTCGCTCATACGCGGCACGGGAAACCAGGGGAATAGCGACATCGGCGTCGGCGGGACAGGCGTCGATATAGGCATTGAGCGTTTGCGGCGTCAGAAAGGGTAAGTCGGTCGTCGTGATCAGCACCCGGTTCGTTGCGCCACCAGGCTGGGATTGCAGCCATTTCAGACCGAGAATATTGTTCTCCGGACCCGTCGCGCCCTCCAGAATTGCGCCCTCGACACCGCAGCTGTTCGCCACCTGCAGCGTCTGCTCCGCTCCCACCACGACGATACGGCGCACGCGCCCGGTCGCTCGTAATGTGTCGATCGCGCGCTCCAGTATCGTCTGTCCTCCGAACGGAATCAGCGCCTTGATATCGCAGCCTGTCTGCTCAGCGAACGGACCGGAAATATGACCGCCTGCAGGAAGGATTGCATCGAAAATCTCTTCGATTTTATTGGAAGTCGTGTCTGGCATAAGGTCTGATTGTACTGATCTCATCGATTTGGATGCCAGCTTTCTGCTTCATGATCTGCGCTTCCGTCGGGTGCGAGGACATGCAAAAAGTAGATATGCCTTTCACACTCATTTCTCACAGAGGGCAAAGAATTCCTCTTTTGCTACACGTGCGTCACCTGCATTCTACTTCGACAGTGTAACTTCTGACGGTATTATACCGATTGCGCATTGAACACGCCTGAGGCTTTAGAACTATTTTCACAAAATCTAAGCGGTAAAATACAGAACGCCCCGGAGCCAATCGGCTCCGGGGCGGATAATGTTCTGCGTACTACGGAATGTAGGAATTAGAATGAGTTCTGGTTTGCAGCACAACGATTATTTGTGCAGCGGCGAATCGACTGAGGGACGGTTACTTAAAGAAGCGTGCATCGCGCCAAATTGAGGCATATTCTCCTGCTGCCGCAGTTGTAGACGCTCGGCGGAGGCGGGCGAAACCGCGACCGAGAGCTGCTGACCGCTGCGAGGAAAGAGCAGTCCGACCTGTACGGGCTGTTCCAAGGGCGTTCTCCTTTCTTGTTGATTTCATTTATAAAGGTACGTAAGTTGCCAGCGATTCGTTTCGACCAGTCGAAGGGCGGCAACAAGCAGGCGAGTTGTCCTGCTGAATAAGTACACATGTAGTATACCATAGGATAGAGCGGCACACCAGGCGTCACGGTTCTCTGATATTGAATTAGACTACAATCGCGAAATTTTGTTCACATTGATTTTTGTTCATATTCTATAACATTATTTTGCGATTTTTGGTTCCGGCGGGCAGAAAAGTCCAAAGCGCTACAGGCTTCGAGGGCGAAGGATAACGGTAAATGCGATCAGTAAAGAGATCGAAAGAGGAATACAAACCGGCTGAGAGACATCGTTTTCGATGTCTCTCAGCCGGAGCTTCTGAACAAACGGAGCATGTTCACTTGAGTTGTGGTTCGGGAGCAGGACTATTTCGTGAGCTTGAAGCCAAAGATATAGTTCTGCCATACATAATAGTCGGCGGTGTTCATATTGATGCCCCAGGCAACCAGTGGGTTGGTCGGGTCGACTACCAGCATCGAATAGTCACCATTCCGGAAGTTGTACCGTGCAATTGTGCTGTCGCTGCCTGCCACTGGCTTGCCTTTCGTGTGGGTGGCCCAGGGCTTTTTGCCGCTCAGAGTGGCGATTGCGATGGTCTCATAGTTGGTCAAAGGATGCGTGCGGGTTCCGATGTCGGTAAAGTTCCAGTTGATTGCCACGGAGCCGTTGTCGTTTGCCGTGATGGAAGGATTGAAGTCGTCGGATGTCGCGGATCTGTAGCAGTCGATCGTCTGCTTCACGGTCTCCTGATAGCCGTCGAGTTCGTACGCGCGCACCGTAGGATAGCTATTCGACGAAACGCAGTGAACGGCGTAGACGCTGTCTCCGACCTGCGCCGTTTTATCCTGAAAACGCGAGTCGAGTGTATCGAGTGTCGCTCCGCCGGGCTGAATAGCATTCGGGGGAATCTCGTAGTAGGGAACCGTGATACTGTAGGCGGAAGAGAGCACAGGTCTCGTTCCACCGGTGAGCGCGTACATCCCGACAGAGGCGCTGTAGGGCTGGCTGAAAACGAAGTAGCTGCTCCCATTTGTGCCAGAGGTGCGTACATGAGGAGGCGTCAGGCTTCCGTTCAGGCCATTCCATAAATACCCATGTAGAATGCCGGACTCGAGATCGGTACGGTTCACGGTGAAAAGCGTTGCCCCCTGGGCGTAGGTATTGCCGATTACATCAGCCGTAATATACAGGCTGCTGTCATCGATGCCGAGGCTGGGAAAGTCCAGGAACGGAGTTGGATTGTTCACTGGATCGGTTGTGATGAAAGACGCCATATCGATCTCATAGGTATCCCACGCGCCTGTCGCGTCACCTGATTTCGATACCGCGATCAGCATCGGAGAGTGATAGACACCGTTCGCATCTACATACGAGAAGGCATCGTAGGTGATGATGAACCGCTTTCCACGTTCGTCATAGATCGCTCTCGGGTCGAACGCACTGGAGAAGTTCGTGTTCCCATTGGGATCGACGCCCTGGACGACGGACCAGTTCATAAAGGAGTTGGCATCGGTGATCGAAAGCTGCGTGAGGGAAGCAGTGGAGTCGGTGAGGGTTTTGCTGTAGATCGCTACGGCGCTGTTGGAAGGTTCGACTGCGAAGTTGGGACCGACTGCCAGTGAGCAGTCTGATGGGTACCAACCTCCCGCCTGACTCTGGTTGAGACCGGGTCCGGTGTAAAGGAACCCTGTGGAAGACAAAAGAGAAGCGGACGAACTGAATGAATCTTCGCCGAAGGCAGAATTTCGCCCATTGCGCGCACCGAATGCTGATGTCGGCTTGGTTTTCAGCGCCTCGTATTCCTTCATTGTGAGCGCTTTGTTGTGGAGTAGCGGGTGGAACGGAATTTCCGCTTTACGCGCGTGGGGCGGAAGGCTCAGCAATGTGTGTCCCGGATGGGTGACGCCGAGGAATCGCCCGTGTATCTTCGTTCCTGGTTTTCCTGTGTGCGGCGTGGTGTTCTGTGCGGCGACATTCTGGATTAGTGTCGAGCCGCCGAGGGCGGCCAGAGCGAGTGAGAGGGAAACTGCGGGTAGGAGCTTCATTCGTTTCTTTCCAGGCACGAGGCCTTCCTTGCGATGCTGTCTTCTGGTCCGTCTCTCGAAGGAGACTTTACGATACGTTCGCCTGATAGCGCTCAGCCATTTTAGCAACATACCCGCTGAGAGTCAAGCAAAATTGCCTGTTCGGATATTAAATATTTGGTAAGCGTGACGATAGCTCAGTCGCCTCGAAAATATGTACTTGTGCCGGGTTGTAATATCTCAACGTGGTTGCTACTCCCGACCCTTCAGAAAGCGGGCGAGGAAATGCTTCTGTTTGCTGCTGTCTTCAGGCGGCCTGATAGGTAGTGTATCGCTACTGTGACAGTTAATCTCGTAGAAGGTGAATCGTTACCTTTTTGATTTCGTGAATCCGATAAGTAACCTTTGTAGAGAGCTGCACGTCTAAACGCACAGGAGCAAGTACAAGGTGCGCAGACAATCTGAGGTGATCTGACCCAACTTTTCTCAAAGTTCCTTCTGCGTTCGTGCCGCATTAAGCGAGGGAAGCGAATTTACCAGTTGAATTTGCATATAGTCTGTCGTCGATGAGAGATGATGCGCTTCGCAACGCCAGACAGGGTTTTCAACCCCTTGTATTGAGCGCATTCGATCCCCTCCCCCGAAACTTCGGAAAGAGGGAAGTGCTGCAAAGTATTGTGGAGAGATGAATAGTTTCGATGCGAGTAGATAAATGCTCGATTAGATGACAAAATAATGAGACGAAGCGAAATGCAATGACTGCCAGCGAAATATATGCGCCCGGTTGGAGAACACCGCAGAACGGGGAGCGAACGGTGGTGACCGACGACGATGGCGAGATGGTCGCCCGCTTTCTGCGCGGCGAGCAAGGCGTGTTCGACACGCTTTTCCGCAAATATCAGGATTACGTTTATCACATTGTCTACGGGATCGTGGGCAGTGCCGAAGAGTCACGCGATCTGACACAGGAAGTTTTCGTGCAGGTTTATCGCTCTCTGCCGCAGTTCCGCAACGGGTCGCGATTTTCGACCTGGCTCTATCGGATCGCTGTCAACCGCGCGGTCGATGCGGCACGTGGCGCGCGCAAATGGCGATTTTTCGGACTGCTCGACATTCCCGCACTTGCGAATCGAAGCGCAGATGCTGCTCAGGAACCCGAAAACATTTTCGTTCGCCGCGCCGAGGGTGATGAGATACAAAAGGCGCTGATGCGCTGTTCTCTGACGCACCGGGAAGTCCTGGTGCTGCGCTATTACCGCGACCTTTCGCTCGAAGAGATCGCCGAGACGCTGGGCTGTTCGCTCGCCGCCGCCAAAGTCAGATTGCATCGGGCCCGCCTCGGCTTCAAAGACCATTATATAAGGCTGTATGGCGCCGATCGCCAAACCAATTCAAAGATGCAGTTCACAGACAGCACAGCAAAAATTTGCCATGGCGCCGATTCGATAACCGAACTCGATAGAATTCAGCTCGATACAGAATTCGATGATGACATTGGACAGAACAATATGGGACAGAATGCAGCGATTACGGGAGCAGAAAATGATGCCGCGCAGATTACAGGCTGAAAAAATGATCTCCAATAGCAGCGCGTACTGCCGCCGCGTTCAGGAGCAGATACCAGCTTTGAGCGATGGATCGATTCCGGAGCAGAAGCGGTACGCAATCGAACGGCATCTTGTGGCCTGTCATGAATGCTCTATAGCCTACGCCGACTATCAGCGCGTTGAGCAGGTTTTGGATACGGCACGATTCGCTCTCCCTCCGGCGGGCGACCTACTTCCGGGTTTCATAGCACGAATTGAAGCACAGTCGGTCGCCAAACCCGTAAGCCGAATAGGCACAAAACGCCGTCGCATTACCTATGCGCTTGCCGCTCCTGCTTTCGCACTCGGAACCGCCGCTATCGCGTTCGTTTTCGGAACTTCGATCGCGCCGCACCATAATTCATTTGCCCGACACGAGAATTCTCCTTCAATGAAGATCGCCAGCCGGACGACTGACAATCCTCCGAAAAATCGAACCATTCAAGAAACGCGCATTTCCTCCGACATCGACGCCAGATTGTCGAAAGGTTCGAGCGGAGTTTTTGATGCGTCCGCCCCTGAATCGAATTCCTCGTCCTTAGCACTCCCTTCTAAAGGGACTGCGGAAGGAACGCGAGACAAAAACAACGTCCTGCCCAATCGTCAGATCGCACGTGTGGATTCAACGAAATCGCGTACCATCGACAACAAAGCTTTTAGGGCGTTCGCCGACGACTTCGCTACTGGTTTATCGGATTCGTTATCATATTCACCGAATTCAGCTCGACGGGCTGCTCGACTCAATACGGACGACAAGGTCTGGGAAAGAGTCAAATCGACGCCGTACAACCCACAGATACACTCTTTGAGCGTCGCCCCATGGGCGCTGAGCAAGCAGCTTGCCAACAATCAGATTGCCCTCGCCGACGAGCCAGCCGGATTAGGTTCGGTTTCATCAGATCGTGAAATGATGGATACGAATCTCAGGAGTGACCGCTATAAAGACAGCGCGAAGATGGGTGAGTCGATAGTACAGGGCGAGATCGATATAAATGCTACTTCCTTTGCTCTTGGATTGGCTTATAGAGCACAATCCTCTCAGCCGGAAATTTATTATTACGAGAGCGAGAGCGCGGCGCAGGAACCAGACACGACGCTCGTGGTGCAGGACGATGCGCGGGGATTCACCTCGATTGTTCAGACAGTGCCCAAGCCTGTCGATGGGATCGACCCGGACGCGCTTCGCGTCGAAGAGGATACCGACTCGGACACCAGTACCAAACCGAATGCAAAAATAGGACGATAGTCGCCTGCTGTTTGTGGGACGTGGGTTCGGGAGCAGGGCAGTAGACATGAGATACCAGGGGATTGTTACCGGGAAATAAGAGGAAGGCAATGTGTGTCGCCATGAAGTTTACAATGTGTTTCAAGTCCGGTTGGATGCTGCGGTCGCAACGACTGTTACTGACGGCAGGCATCCCGATGGCGCTTGCGATATTGGGTGAAAGCTGTGTCGCCAGCGAACAGCCGATACAGCAGGACCAGAGCATCGCGCAAAACATCGCACAGGCTCCGGTACAGGTCGCTTCCGTCCTTCAGGTATCCGGATCCGCGACACGCTTTTCGATTTCGGCACAGCACGCGGACGTTAAAAACGCACTCAAGTTGATCTTCGATCAGGCACATAGACAGTTCACACCCGATGGCAGTGTCGCAGGAAACATCACGCTCACGCTTACAGGACAGACTTTCTCAGTGGTGCTCGACGCCGTCTGCCGACAGACATTTCTGCGCTGGAAGATCGACAAAGACGGCATATATCAGATCACACGTGACGATGAGGCGGTGCGGCAGCTCGTGGCGAGGACGCGGATGGTCAACGCACTGCTCCGCGAGCAGTTGGCGCGTCTCGGCTACGATGTGCCGGGGCAGAATCCCGCCTATCAGCAGGGATTCGCGCGGAGTTCCCGTGGAGGGAACGCTGGCAGCGCGTATCAGGAAAACGTAAACGGTCTCAGAATCAACGCCGCCCCTGGCAGCTATCGCGGAGGCGGACTCGGATCCGGACCTCCAGGACAGCCTGCACTCTCTACTTCACTCGACAGCAGTGCGAATAACAAATCAGGGCAGGCAGCTGATAAAACCGCGACCGGTGCGCAGACGCAGGTCAAAAGAGCCATGAGATCTGGCGAGGAAGGTCCGGCCGGGGTTCCCGGTTCAACGGGTGGCGTCAAGGGCGCAGCTGAAAACGGCACCGGTTTGGGTGGTTTCGGCGGTGGTGCCAGTGGGGGAGGTACTGGAAGCGCCAGTGGTGGTTTTGGCGGAAGAGGCGCGGGCGGCTTGGGGGGGGGTGGTTTTGGAGGGGATCCATCAGGCGTTGATAGCAGCATCGTCAACGATCCTGTTAAGTATCGTGCTTTCCTGAAAGAAAACGGGCTCGTTTCGGTAATCATTCCACGCGATAAGCCCCGCGCCGTCAGCGATGTGCTGCTCGAATTGAGCCAGCAGTCGAATGTGCCGATATTGATCGATCCCAGCATACCGCGCGGCTATCGTTTCCGTCTGACCGGCAGTATCGCGCCGTGCAGTCTGTCAGAAGCCCTGTCATTGCTTTCTATCCCGGCACATCTCGAAGTCCGCTACGTCGGCAACGGTGTTCTCGTCAGCGCCAAGCCCGAATTTCAGGTCTTTTTCGGCGAATCGACTACGCCGCGCGCCTCCTATGGCAACACACAGAACGCGAATCAGAACACTGCAGGGCAGGGCGGTCAGCAGGCTGCGCCCGGACAGACGCAGAGTCTCCCTGCAGCGACCACTAAAGCTGCCACTCCTTCGAAAGTTCAGCAAAAAGACAAAGAGCTGGAGAAGGGCAAGCAGAAGGAAAAGAAGCCAGCTTCCGCTCCGTGACCAGCTCGTGATCCAGCACTCTTCCCCTCCTTAGCTTTTGTTCAAGGAGGGGTTGGGGGGTAGGGGGTTCTATCAAGACGCCAGGACGGACTGAAGTCTACTACTGTCGAAAGCTCGTCTGCCCGCTTTGCAAGAGGTGCTGTTTTGGGGACGTAACGAGAGATTTGTACTCGTGAGAGCGTCCTGGAAAGAGAATGTCCGCCCCAAAAT
>JBBQPY010000164.1:0-12049 GCA_038216735.1 Chthonomonadales bacterium | reverse complement strand
AATCGGCGAGTTCGATCGCGTGCTCGGCGGCGGCATTGTGCCGGGCGGATTAATGCTCGTCGGGGGTGATCCGGGGATCGGCAAATCGACTCTGCTGACTCAGGTTGCCTACTGCGTCGCCGCGGGCGCAGTTTCGCCGCTGCAAGCCGACGATAGTTCTGTGAAAGTAAATAGCCGCAGCAAATCGCCTGCCAATGCTAAAGCCGAAAGAGTGGCAGCAGAAAAAGGAGCGGCGGCGCGACAACGAGATTTCGAGCCGGATAAGGAAACGGATGAGGATCCCGATGGTCCTGGCGGCACGGTTCTCTATATCTCCGGCGAAGAGAGTGCGCAGCAGATCAAACTCCGCAGCGCAAGACTCGGCGCGGAGACACCGCGCTTCCTGATCAGCGTCGAGACCGAAATCGGGGTGATCCTGCATCATCTGGAGGCGATCCGCCCGGCGCTCGCCGTGATCGACAGCATTCAGACGATGTCGGATTCCAATCTCGACTCCGCGCCCGGAACGGTCAGTCAGGTGCGTACCTGCGCCAACCATCTGGCACGTTTCGCCAAGAGCGCGGGCGTTCCGATCGTCCTGATCGGGCACGTGACGAAAGAGGGAAGCCTCGCTGGACCGCGTGTACTCGAGCATATCGTCGACACCGTCCTCTATTTCGAGGGCGATCGTCACCACGCCTACCGTCTGCTTCGCGCTGCCAAAAACCGTTTCGGCTCGACCGACGAACTCGGCATTTTCGAGATGCACGAGAACGGGCTGATGGGCGTCGACAACCCCTCCGCCGTGCTGCTTTCCGAACGCGCTGAGGGCGGTACTGGGTCGGCAGTGGCCTCGACATTGGAGGGTTCGCGCGCGCTGCTCGTTGAGGTGCAGGCGCTGGTGGCAAGATCGAATCTGGCAAGCCCGCGCCGCGTTGTGACGGGGATGGACCCGAGCCGCGTCAATATGATTCTGGCAGTGCTGGAGAAGCGCGTCGGGCTGAAGATCGCCGAGCAGGATGCGTACATCAACGTTGCGGGCGGCGTACGGATCATCGAGCCAGCGGCGGATTTAGCGACGGCGGTCGCGGTGGCGTCCAACTTCCGCGAACAGGCGGTCGAACCGACGACGATTCTGCTCGGCGAGATCGGGCTTGCGGGTGAGGTTCGTGCAGTTTCGCAGATCGAGAAGCGGCTCAGGGAGGCGGTTCGGCAGGGCTTCACCAAAGCGGTGATCTCGAAGCACAACACGAGCAAACTGCCGCGCATCGAAGGGATCAAGGTCATTGGTGTCGCCAATGTCAACGATGCGCTGCATGCCTCGCTGATGCCCGCCCGAAACTGACAACGCCCCACTCGAATACGACAGGAAACCACTTATGGCAGTACACGAAGAGGAAGAAGCGTTTGTGAAGCGCTTCGTTGCCGTAAGCAAGCAGGACCGTTACCTATTTTTTCTCTCGAAGCAGAAGACACGAAAAAAGTTCCTGAGTGAGCTTTATCATAGTCTCGCAATCAAAGGCTCTCTGGCAACGGAGATCCTGCCGAGAGATATTGGAGATGCCTGCATCGAGCGGCTCCAGAAGCTTGGATCGAGAGAACAGGTGTATATTATCTCACCGTATTCAAGGCTGGATCAGCAATGGCTTCCGTTGACGGAAGTGGTGACAAAAATTACGGCTTCTGGTTCTGAGGCAATCCTCTGCTGTCTTCCGGGAGAGCTCGCGTTCTTCCAATCGGAAGACGCTGCCTACATTCTGTACTACAAATCATCCAACTCAATGCCGTAAGTGGTACATCCCCATGCCCCGAACCGGGGCATGGGGATGAGCCGGACAATTACCGGTAGTCGGGGCGCGTTGCGTAGGGCAATGGGTCTTCGATACCAACGCGCTGAAAGCCGCGCAATCGCAGGGCACAGCTATCACAAACCCCGCATGCCTTGTCCTCGCTCTGGTAGCAGCTCCACGTCAGCGCGAGCGGCGCGGAAAGTTCCAGCCCGCGGCGAATGATCTCTTCCTTGGTCAGGTAGATAATCGGTGTCTCGACGTGTATATCGCCTGCCGCCGTGCCGAGCCGAACCAGCTCATTGAAAGCGGCATAGTACTCCGGACGGCAGTCGGGATAGCCGCTGCTGTCTTCGAAGACGGCGCCGATGTAGATGCGCTTCGCGCCGCAAACCTCCGCCCAGGAGACCGCGACGCTCAGAATATGCGCGTTACGAAACGGCACATAGGAGGACGGTATTTCCGTGTTTTCGAAGTCTGCACCGGAGACGGGGATCGAACTGTCGGTCAGGCTGCTGCCTCCGATTGCCGCCAGATGCGCGATTGAGCAGACCATGCGCTGCGCTTCCGGGATGCCATAAAAATCGGCGAGATTATGAAACGCTTTCAGTTCGCGCCGCTCGGTGCGCTGCCCGTAGTTGAGATGCAGAAAGTAGAGTTCATCGCCCGCCGCCTGTGCCAGCGCCGCCGTCACACACGAATCCATCCCGCCCGAAACCAGTACGATCGCTTTCATGCCCGTCTCCATACTTTCTCATCAACTCCTTGTTCCTGCCCCAATTTATATCCGCAGACATGTAGTGAGTGTACGTCGCTGAGCCCCTCCTGTCAAGGCATTCCTGCTGCCAACAAATAAAGCGGTTGCGTCTGCCGGCAGACGAGCACATTGACAGCATTCTGCTGCGGGGTTATACTGTAGTTATCCTATGCGGGGCTATACTGTCGTCGTGCCATAAAAGTTGTCCCATAGACGACCAGGTGTACGGCTAGACTGCTCGAAACGCCCATACTTAGTTTGGACTGCCTGACTCGCAATGCGTATCGCCCTATTTTCCGAGTGCTATATGCCCGTGACCAACGGTGTCGTGACGTCCGTTTCGACGCTGCGTCGTACCCTGCGTGAGCGCGGGCACACCGTTTTCGTGTTCGCGCCCGGCACGCCGCAGCCCGACGATGACGACGATATCTACCGCCTGCCCGCACTGCCCTTTCCGCGTCATCCCTACCATTTCGCGCGCCCGTTCCCCCGCCTGCCCGTCGATTTCGCCTCTCTCGATGTCGAGATCGTCCACTGCCAGCATCCCTTCACCGTCGGACGCCTCGGCGCGGAGACTGCGCGAAAACACAATCTGCCGATGGTCTACACCGTGCATTCGCTCTATGACAATATGATGGCGTCCTCGAAGTCACCGATGATGCGCCGAATGGGACAGCCCGCCGCTCGCGGCGTGATGCGCCGATTCTGTGCCCGCGCCGATGTCGTGATCGTGCCGTCTCAGCATACTTACGATGCCCTGCGAGCAGATCGCGTTGCCGCGCGTCTGGTCATCGTGCCGAGCGGCGTCGAGCCGCTGCCGATTCATTCGGATGGTCGTGAACGCATTCGGCAGCGGCTGGGGCTGCGAGACACAATGCCGCTGCTGCTCTATGTCGGGCGTCTGGGACCGGAAAAGCGAGTCGATCTGCTGCTTCAGGCGATCGCGTCGCTCAAGACACGAAACCTTCCCGAGGATGCCGCCGACTATCGCCTCGCGATCGTCGGCGACGGGCAGTGCCGGGCCGATCTGGAGCTGCTGGCAGCAGAGCTCGACGTGCTGGATCGTGTCATTTTTGTCGGCGCACAGCCGCATGAAGCCGTCGGAGACTGGTATGCGGCGGGAGATATATTCACCCTCTCCTCACCTGCCGAAACGCAGGGACTCGCGCTCGTCGAGGCGATGAATGCCGGACTGCCCTGCATTGCCGTGGCGATGGGTGGCCCGCGCGAGGTAGTACTACAGGAGCAGACGGGGCTGCTCGTCCCACTCGACGTCGAAGCCTTCGCCGACGCGATCGCCGTGCTGCTTCGCGACCCGCAGAAGCGACAGCGGTTCGCTGAACGCGGACGTATCCGTGCTCGCGACTACACCCCCGCTATGATGACGGATGGCGTACTCGCCGTCTACCGAGAAGCCCTCGATGTCGTGCCAATCACCGCCTCCGTCTAGTTCTTATTGCGCTTCATATCTTTCGATAGTTTCTCCTTCCATTCTCCTGCTATAACCCAAGTTGCTACTACAAGTTTCTTCTATGAAGCGCCGCCTCGCGCTGTCTGGTCCTACTGCCGAACTCGGAGCTGCCCGGTTTCCCTACTCCTTATCAGCGTTTGTTTCAATGAGCGCCAATTTCGCTTTGTCCCACTCCCTTTCAACCGATTCTGCTGCCAACTTATTTTTTCTGCCTTCTGCAATTGTAGTAGCTTATTTTCCGGGAACCAACTTTTCCGCGCTTGCGTCCTTTCGCTGTTACCAAAAACGAATGGACAATTTGCAGGCGAGCATCCGGTTGGCTTCACTTTATTTACAGACCAGCGCCTGGCAAAACAGAAAAGGAAACATCATGAGCAATGTTCCGACAGGATCCGACAATGGCGGATCACAAACACAGTTGCGGGATCAGCCTGCCACCGAAGGTAAAAAAAAGGGCAGTGTCAAGATTTATGATCGCCCCGATCGTGCTGCCATTTCACCAGCAATCATTGTAGCAATCCTTGTCGCGATTCTGCTGCTTGCTATTTTCCTCTACTACAAATTTTTTGCACATCGCGCCTGACCGGAGCATCGGTCGGATTAGCGCAATTTCAACACTATGACCGATGGGACAATCGACGGACTTCAGTCGGAGGAGAGCGACGATATGGACAACGTAAACCAGCAAAAAACCAGTGAGGAGCTGGGTGTCGTTATTCCACTCGTTGCAGAGCATCTGGAAGTCGGCAGACGTGAGACCGAAATCGGACGCGTCCGAATCACCAAAACTGTACGCGAGCGCGAAGAGATCGTCGACGAGGCATTGCTCCGGCAGAATGTTTTTGTCGAGCGCGTTGCGATCAATAGAGTTATCGACGGCGAGGCGCCCGCGATGCGCTATGAGGGCGATACGATGATTCTTCCGGTGCTGGAAGAGGTCCTCGTCGTCGAGAAGCGACTTTTGCTGAAGGAAGAAATACATATTCGACAGCAGAAGCAGACTGTGCAGGAGAGACAGCAAATCGCTCTGCACAGTGAGGAAGTGGCAGTAGAGAGAGTGCCAACCGTATTGGAGTAGGAGCTTCGGCTGCGCTCGATTCCAATACCAGTAACCGTGTGCATCAAGGCAGACAACAAACTGCTTCGAACAGCGGTATCGACTCAAAACATTGACAGAGCACATTCACCCAAGAAGGAGAACGGAATGAAAACGATCGTAGGTTTGTTCGATGATTTTTCCCACGCACAGAAAGCAATGACGGCGCTGGAAGGCGCAGGCGTCCCGCACAATGATATGAGCCTCGTCGCGAATAATGAGGGCGAGCGCTACGCTTCGAACACAGCGACTACTTCTACTTCGTCAACCGCCGCGCCAGCCATTAGTGGCGGTGCCATCGGGCATGACGCGATTGTCGGCGCGGAAATCGGCGGCGCCGCCGGTCTGCTGATCGGTTTGACAGGACTTGCCATTCCCGGGCTGGGATGGATCGCTACTGCAGGCTGGCTCGGCGGAATGCTCCTCGGGGCCGGAACCGGCGCGGCGACCGGCGCGGCGATCGGTCTGGTAGGCGCGCTTACCCATGCCGGCGTGCCGGACGAAGATGCGTCGTACTACAATGAGGGTGTTCGCCAGGGCGGTACGCTGCTCGCAGTCAAGTCAGAGGACTCGCTTGCCACTCGTGTCGCGGAAATTCTCGATGAGAACGGCGCCGTCAATATCGATGAGCGCGCAGATCAGTATCGACAGCAAGGCTTCATGCCGACGACCCAGACGCCCTACACTGCCCAGACCACGATGGCGACTGCTGCCAGCAACAACCCTACCCCACGTCTGGACACGGGTATGAACACCGGCTCCACGCTCGGCGCCGATCTGAACCGCACAGTTGCCGCTGGCGAGACAGTGGCTCTGCCGATCGTCGAAGAGGAGTTGCAGGTTGGCAAACGTGAAGTGCAGCGCGGAGGCGTGCGTGTCTACACCCATGTCACCTCAACACCGGTTGAAGAGAGCATCAATCTGCACGAAGAGCATGTAACTGTAGATCGCCGCCCGGTCGATCGCGCGGTCAGCCCGACCGATATGGCGGCTTTTAGAGAGGGTTCGATGGAATTGCGTGAGACTGCTGAAGAAGCAGTCGTCAGCAAGCAGGCACGTGTTGTCGAAGAGGTCGTCATCGGCAAACAGGCGACTGATCGCACCGAGACGGTTCGTGATACGGTTCGCCGCACGGACGTCGATGTCGAGCAGCTCGATACGAACTATAACAACACGGGTGTAGGAGCGCACACCGCTCGCGACATCGAAAACGATGCGGCGAACGTCAAGAATGCAGCAGTTGGCGCGGCGGAAAGAGTCGAAGGCAATATCCCCGGAGTTCAGACAGGCGGTCGTGCGATGGACGGCACACCCGACACACGTGGTATCACCGAGAAGATCGCGGACACGGTGACCGGAAATCGTGTCGACGACAAGACCGGCAAACCAGTCTGATTCGGGTATTTGACAGACTGCTAAAGGCAGCCAACAGTGGATCATTGAAAGCGGCGTCGGACAGAATTCCTGTCCGACGCCGCCTTCGTTTCTACAGGGGATCGGAGGGGCAAATAAAAAGTTGCAAGCAAAAGAAACTTCATTTCAAGGGATGGTTGCGGGTGCGAAACGATGTCCATTTTTTCGCCCGCCACTGTAGGGCTTCCGTTTTTA
Organism: Chthonomonadales bacterium; assembly: GCA_038216735.1. Classification (GTDB taxonomy): domain Bacteria; phylum Armatimonadota; class Chthonomonadetes; order Chthonomonadales; family Chthonomonadaceae; genus JBBQPY01. The sequence goes on along the minus strand of JBBQPY010000164.1, from coordinate 5,351 downwards.
CGGTCTCCAGCCCCGAAGCTTTCAGCCGACGCTCTATATGGGTCCAGTTCCCGCCGACTGTCGTGCGAGCAAGCCAGTAGGCAAGTTCGAAGTCGACTGAGGCCTGCGGAACCCTACGATCGGCGAGCAATCCATGCAGCCCTACACGTTTGTTTTTTGCGAACCAGTAGGACGTTCCCTGTTGACGCACCGTTGCGTAGAGCCAGTCTACACGAAGCAGTTCGGCTTCCGGTGCCTCCAATCCCATTTTTGCGGCTATCTTTTGCAAACGCATCTGGAGTTCTGCGAGCGTGCGGCAGTCGGTACGTTGCAGAAATAACTCCCAGAGCGTATCAATATCCGACTTTTTTGCCGTTTTCCGGTCGACGATATCGCCGCAGCGCGCCGTATAGAGCCTATCCCAGTTCGCCTTGCGCCACTCCTCCGCGCGCGCGTTGACGTCGCCGAGCCCTCTTTTTTCGAGCTCTTTATCGACGACCCCGCCCCGGTGCGCGTGTCTGTGTACCTGTGGTAGACCTGAGCCAAAGCCGTGCGCATAGTGCGCCAGCTCATGCGCGAGCGTACCGTCGATCACATAGACCGGCACGGCTTCATCGGAATACAACTGGTTGACAGTGATATGCGCGGTGCCACTGCGGGCGCAGATACAGCCGAGACGGTACTTTGCCCGCGACGCGAACCTGGTCACGATCGGGTAGCCCTGCGGTACGTCGGCGAAATGGTGTTCACGCAATAATTTTACGCGCTCCGCCAGCCAGGCGTTGTCACGAACAATCTTTGCGCTGGCGGGCCCTTCGTCTTCAGTTGCGGTTTCAGCGGCAGCATCCAGCTCGCTCGCATCGTTCACTATTCTCAATTCTATCGTCCTTTGTGATTTAGCCATGGGATGGTATTTTTGCTCGACAATGATTTCGTGATATACTCTGCTAACTATACTCTGTTCAACACTCGATTCAGCGGCTTGTCGATGCAAATTTTCATCCCCGACTCCCTCTTTCTGAAGCTTCGTGTAGAGGGAGAAGTCAGTCCGCCAGAATAAGAAGGATTTGACGCCGAAGGGAAGCGTAGGCTATAATAGCAGTATGCCATCCTTTCGATTTCAAACCTATTTGACACTGCCCGTGAGCGTTCTGCTTCTCGGCGCTGCCATGACCACAGTGGCTCAAAATTCAGCGACGAAACCAGGAGTGAAAACCTCGGCACAACAGACACTGAAAACGCCGCAGGCAGAGCCGCGAATTGTGGATACACGCAACAAGTTTTCGTTTCAGCCGCCCGCCGATTGGACGCATAACACGACTATTAATCCGCCCTTTATCGTCTTCATTGCACCCGGCGAGACGGATGTCAATATCGGCACCTACGGCGAGGCGGTCGGCAAAATGACACTTGACACGCTCGTCAAATCGAACAAGCAGAACGCTAAAGCCGAACAGGGCATGACGATCTATGACGAAAAGTCGACGAAACTCGCTGGCGAAAAAGCCTATTCGTGGCGCATTCGTATCAAAAGACGCAACTTTGCCCCTCACGAAAGTCGTCAGATATTCTGTATACACAACAGTAGATCCTTCGTGCTTACGCTGACGGGTCTTCCGACCAATATCAAGAAGTACGAGCCCGCCTTCGATAAAATCGTCGCCTCGTTCCGCTGGGAAAAATAGCGGACGTCGTCCAAGGCACTGAAAGTGCGGGCGCTAAGCGAGGTTGAGGCGAAAATTAAGCGTCCTGCGGACATAAATGTGAGCAAACGAATGTCGAATGCACTGCTGCAAAATACAAAAATTATAATTACCCAGGCGGCGCCAACGGGCTGACGATATACGGTCAGCGCCCCGGCGTCGCCTGCTACCCGCGCCCGAACCGTGAGGCATTTCCGCCTCCGTCGGCGCGTTTTTTACGCCCTCCCAAAGCCATTTTCAGTGGGCAAACCGGGGGAATTAATCAGATACCTGAGATGTTGTAATGAAGGATAGCGCGATGACAACCGTAGATACCGATACTAAAGTGAATAACAAACCAGAGACGAATGCAGACACGAGCACGGAGCCGAAGCGCGACTATCGCAGCACGCTCAATATCACGCTCAACGATAAAGACCCTGGCGCATTCCCGCAGCGTGGCAGCCTGCCGACCAAAGAGCCGCTGATGCAGACCCGCTGGGACGGCATGGACCTCTACCGGCGTACGCTCGATAAGCCCGCCCCGAAAGGCAGCTTTGTGCTGCACGACGGTCCGCCTTACTCGAACGGCGATATCCATCTCGGACACGCGCTGAACAAAGTCGCGAAGGACATCACGACTCGCTACAAGACGATGCAGGGTTATCGCGCACCGTACGTTCCCGGCTGGGACAATCACGGAATGCCGATCGAAAACGCAGTTGCGAAGAAGTTTCGTGAAGAGAAGAAGGTCGTCGATCGGATCACGCTGCGCAAAGCGTGCCGCGAGTATGCGGCGAAGTGGGTCGAGGTACAGCGCGGGCAATTCGAGCGGCTCGGCATACGCGGCGACTGGCAGAACCCCTATCTGACGATGGACTCTGGATTCGAGGCGAAAATCGTCGAAGTGTTCGGCGAACTGGCGCGTCAGGGATTCATCTATCGCGGGCTGAAACCCGTCTTCTGGTGCGCGACCTGTGAAACTGCGCTCGCCGATGCCGAGGTCGAGTACGAGGACCACACATCCAATAGCATCTATGTGCGCTTCCCGCTGCACTACGACCCGAACGGCGTATTTGCTGGCTTATTCGGTAAGGCTGGAGACGAAAGTGCTGCCAACGAGAACGTCTATGCCGCGATCTGGACGACGACGCCCTGGACGATACCCGCCAACCTCGCCGTCGCCGTGCATCCCGAAGCGGATTATGCCGTCGTCGATGCCACAAAGTCGGAGAGCTATCCCGGCGTCTATCTGGTCGCTGTCCCGCTCGTCGAGTCGGTGATGCGAACGGCTGGCATCACGGAATACCAGACGGTCAAAACACTTCCTGGTTCGGAACTCGAAGGGCTTGTCTTTTCGCACCCACTGTTTCATCGCACTTCACCGGTTGTTCTGGCGGATTATGTGACGATGGACACCGGCACCGGCATCGTGCATACCGCGCCAGGACACGGCAAAGAGGACTTCGAGACGGGCGCCAAATACGGGCTGGAAGTCCTGAACCCGGTGGATGCGTCGGGACGTTATACGGCGGCGGCTGGCGAGTATGACGGTCAGGTGTTTCAGGGCTTGCGCGTCACGACGAGCGGCAATAAACCCGGACAGGAAGCGGAAGGTAACACGGCGCTCATAACCGCGCTGGAGAAATCGGGCAATCTGCTCAACGCGACCAAATTCGTACACTCGTACCCGCACTGCTGGCGCTGTCATAGCCCACTGATCTATCGCGCTACCGTGCAGTGGTTCATGAACCTCGACCTGCAGCAGGGCGACCAGACGTTTCGAGAGCGCGAACTCGCCGCGATCGACACGGTGAACTGGGTTCCGAAAGAGAGCGTCAATCGCATCACGAGTATGGTCGCGAACCGCCCGGACTGGTGCATATCGCGGCAGAGGTCGTGGGGCGTCGGCATCCCGGCGTTCTACTGCGATAGCTGCGGCGAGCATATCATCGAAGAGACACTGCCCTACGTTGTCGCGTTGGCACAGCGTGAAGGTGCGGACGCCTGGTACGAGCGTTCGACGGCGGGGATACTGCCCGCCGATTTCGTCTGCCCGCACTGCGGCAAAGGCGTCGGCGAACTGCGTAAAGAGACCGATGTGCTCGACGTCTGGTTCGACTCGGGCTCGACCCATCGTGCTGTTCTTGATTCGGGGCGCTGGCCCGACCTGAGCTGGCCCGCCGACGTGTATCTCGAAGGCGGCGATCAGCATCGCGGCTGGTTCAACTCGTCACTGATCATCGGCGTCGGCACGAAAGGCGGGGCTCCGTATCGGCAGGTCGTGACCAACGGCTGGACGCTCGACGAGCATGGCAAGGCGATGAGTAAGAGCCTCGGAAACGTCGTCAATCCGCTGAAAGTGATCGCAGAGTACGGCGCGGACGTCGTGCGCTGGTGGGTGGCCTCTTCCGATTTCAAGGAGGAGGCGCGCTGCGGCGACGACCTGCTCAAGCAGGTCGGGGAGATGTACCGGCGCGTTCGTAACACGTTCCGATTTCTAGTCAACAATCTGCACGACTTCGATCCGTCTAAAGATAGTGTGCCAGTCGCAGAGCGTGAGGAACTGGATCGCTGGATGCTGGCAAAGCTCGACCTGCTTGTCGCGGAGGCGACGGCGGCGTACGAGGTGTATGAGTTTCATCGCGTCTACCAGATGACTTTAAACTTCTGTTCGGTCGAACTGTCGTCGTTCTATCTCGATGTGCTGAAGGACCGCCTGTACGCCTCCGGCAAAACATCGCGTGAGCGGCGATCGGCGCAGTCCACGATGCACACGGTCGCTGAGACATTGGCGCGTCTGCTGGCTCCCATCCTCGCCTTCACTGCCGAGGAGGTGTGGGATTATCTGAAACTGGCGGAAAAGCAGGAGAGTGTGCATCTCGCCAATTTTCCGGTCGTTAGTACAGCAGAAAAATCGGTAGGGAAAGCCGAAGCGGCTGAGTTTATGGCCCGATGGGAACCGATACTGGCGGCACGTGATGTCGTGAAGAAAGCGCTCGAAGAGGGACGACAGGCAGGCACGATCGGCAATCCGCTCGAAGCGCATGTTACGCTCACGGCGAACGCTTCGATGTACGCTGCCCTGGCGCCATTCGCATCGCAGTTGCCGTCGCTGTTCCTCGTTTCGCAGGTCGAGCTCAATCGAGAAGATGCAGCAGTCGGTCTGATGGCTGTCGTGAAAACCGCGTTGGAAGACAAATGCCCGCGCTGCTGGCTGCGCAAGACCGACATCGGCGCGAACCCCGACTATCCCGATCTGTGCCTGCGCTGCGCGAGTGTGCTTGCAGAGACAGCCGGGGAAGCGCGCGTTTAACCTGAAAACCTAACCCGGACAATGCAACTTTTTGATGCGTTCGGGTTCGTATAGTGCAATCCCTCACCCCAACCCCTCTCCCTACCAGTCGCAGGCTCCTTAGGGAGAGGGACGAATGCAACTTGCCTACATCTGTCTCCCCTCTCCCTAGTGAGGCACGAACGGTAGGGAGAAGGGGTCGGGGTGAGGGCAGAATCGTTGAGTTCATGTACAAGAAATAGGGAAAGAAAGAGGCTTTGCCGATGACCGCTGTTCCGTCTATACCGCCGTCCAATCTGCCTGACACGCAGGACGACCTCGCTCGCCTGCAGCAGCTGCGGGAGGCGTTCGACACGATGCGAACCGAAATCGGACGTATCGTAATCGGGCAGGAG
>JBBQPY010000163.1:0-12064 GCA_038216735.1 Chthonomonadales bacterium | reverse complement strand
CCTCCATCGAGATGAGTTTCTGCATCTCGCCTTCCAGCAGGCGCGAGACCGGAATACCCGTCCACTTTCCGACGATCTCTGCGATGTCGTCCGCGGTGACTTCCTCCTGGAGCATTGCCTGCCCGCCACCCTGCACCGTCGTCAGCGCCGCCTGATCCTTCTCCAACTGCTTGGCAAGCGTGTGCATCGTGCCATACCGCAGCTCCGCCGCCTTCGCCAGATCGCCCGCGCGTTCGGCCGCTTCCGCGCTCAGTCGCGCCTGCTCGATATCCTGTTTCGTCTTGCTGATCTTCCCGATGACGGCTTTTTCGTTCTCCCAGCGCGACCGCAGCTGACTGCTCTCCTCGCGTAGTTCGCTCAGCTCCTGCTCCAGCTTCTCGAGGCGTTCGATACTCGCCGCATCCGTCTCTTTCTTGAGCGCGACTCGCTCGATCTCGAGCTGGCGGGTTCGCCGCTCGACGACGTCGATCTCGGCAGGTACACTATCGATTTCGATTCGCAGCCGTGACGCCGCTTCGTCCATCAGGTCGATCGCTTTGTCTGGGAGGAACCGATCCGCGATGTACCGATTGGAGAGCACCGCCGCTGCAACAAGCGCACTATCGGTGATGCGGATGCCATGATGCACCTCGTACTTCTCTTTGAGTCCGCGCAGGATGCCGATCGTGTCCTCGACGCTCGGTTCCCCGACAAAAACAGGCTGGAAGCGGCGTTCGAGCGCGGCGTCCTTCTCGATATGCTTGCGGTACTCATCGAGCGTGGTCGCCCCGACGCAGCGCAGTTCGCCGCGCGCGAGCATCGGCTTGAGCATATTCGAGGCGTCCATCGCGCCTTCGCCCGCACCCGCGCCAACCAGCGTGTGCATCTCGTCGATGAACAGGATCACCTGACCGTCGCTCTCGGTCACATCTTTCAGCACCGCTTTCAGTCGATCCTCGAACTCGCCCCGGAACTTCGCGCCCGCGATCAGCGAGCCCAGATCGAGCCCGATGACGCGCTTGTCTTTGAGGCTCTCCGGTACGTCCCCTTCGACGATGCGCTGGGCGAGACCCTCGACGATCGCCGTCTTGCCGACGCCGGGTTCGCCGATCAGCACGGGGTTGTTTTTCGTGCGGCGGCTCAGCACCTGGATCACGCGGCGTATCTCTTCGTCGCGCCCGATCACCGGGTCGAGCTTCTGCTTACGCGCCGCTTCCGTGAGGTCGCGCCCGAATCGTTCGAGCGCTTGATACTTGTCTTCCGGATTCTGATCGGTGACGCGCTGTCCGCCGCGCACGCTGACGAGCGCCTGCAGGGCGTTGTCCGGCGTCACGCCCTGCGACTTCAGAAGCCGCCCTGCCGCGCCCTGATTGTCGGCGACGATTCCGAGCAGCAGGTGTTCGGTCGAGACATATTCGTCCTTCATGCGCTCGGCTTCGGCAAAAGCGGTGTTGAGCGCACTGCGCAGGCGCGGCGTCATACTGGCGCCGACTTCCGCCGCGCCGGAAACCTTCGGGAATTTAGCGATCTCGGCATCGATCTGCTGCGCAAGCAGGTTGACGTTCGCCCCGAGCTTCTGCAGCAGCGGCACTGCAACGCCTTCAGTCTGCGCGAGGAGTGCAGCGAGTAGATGTTCGAGATCGACCTGAATGTTCTGATTACGTTCGGCGATCGCCTGCGCCTGCTGCATCGCTTCCTGCGCTTTGATCGTCAGCTTATCCATCCGCATTATGTCTTACCTCCAAAGTTGATAATATCATCATATCACTTTAGTATACTACTATCAAGTGCCGTTGGGTTCCCTGCTATTTATGGGTTAGTATACAATTTTTAATGTGTTGTGGTGGACAGTTGGGTAAGCAGGAAGCCTATATTCCCTTGCTTTGTGAAGGAAACTAGGGCGGGGTGGAGACTGCTCACTACGGTAATCTATTACAAGACCGACTTGCTATGACTATTTCGCCGGGACGGACCATTTTGCTTTTGCGGCAAGGAGCATTCCAGACAGCAGACCTGCCCAGATGCCGGACTTAATAGTTCTGCTGGCAATCTTCGCCATCTTTGGGGTATACGACAGCAGGCTCGGCGTCAGTTCGCTAACAAACGACCCTGTCATTTTTGATAGGAAATCGGCGGTTATCACCCGTAGCAGCAACGACAGCACTTCGATAGTTTTGCACCGATTGAGCAAAGTAAAAGCAAACGTGGCACAAAGCGCGAATTGTGTAACAGGCGCAGCATACAACGTCAGGGTAGGGAACGCAGCCACTTTTCTGTACCGTATTTATTCGCTACCAGTGTCTCTGCCGAAGCCAGCTCCTCTGCGGTCAGGACACTCTCGGTCAAGCCGAAACGCTGGCGGAAGTGCGCGATGAGATGAGCGACAATCTCTGTGCGCGGCAGATCGGTCTGCCGTCGCAGAGGGCTGACTCGCTTCGCCGCGCTGACGATGCCCTTGTCGCTGAGCTTCTCGCGCCCGATCCGAAGCAGACGCAGCATCTCATCGGAACTCATTTCGTAGGCGATCGTCGTGTGGTGCAGCACCATACCCGGACGCCGCGCCTGCGCCGCCCCCCCGATTTTCCCCTCCGGGGAAGCGATGTCGTTGAGCGGCGCGTAATATGCCTGGACACCGAGTTCCTGAAAGCCTTCGACGACCCAGCTGTCGAACGCAGCATAGGAATCGGCGATCGAGACGCCTCGTACCAGATCTTCAGGCGCGTAGAGCGAGTAGGTGATCGTCGCGCCGGGCTGGACGAACATCGCCCCGCCGCCGCTCATGCGGCGCACGATGTCGACGCCCATTTCCCGCGCTGCCAGTTCATCGACCTCATTGCGCACCGACTGAAACGAGCCCAGTATCACCGCCTGCGACGCCCACCCCCAGAAGCGCAGCGTCGGCGGGCGCAGCCCTTTCCCTACCTGCTGCAGCAGTGCTTCATCGAGCGCGACATTCATGACCGGGCTGAGCGACGCCTCCGGCAGCAGTTCCCAGCCCGCATTCCGCCACCGGTCCGTTATCGCCGCATTCTTCGCTGTTGAGTCCGTGGTTTGTTCGTCTGGCAGGCGGATAGGTTCGGCCTGTGAATCGGAGATTGTCATTTCATTTTCTCACTTCAGATTCCGGCTCGGCGACCAGTGCGCGGCGAACTGCTCGCGCCACCGATTCGGGAGTGAAGCCAAGCAGCACAGCATCTGGTGGCAGCGCCGCCGTAATTTGTGAAGCGACTGTGTGCTCCTCCAGGGCAATTGCCGTTTCCATGCCGATCAGTGCACCCGTAATGGAGAGGAGGGTTTCATCGGGATAGAGGAAAAAGTCGCCGCTCACCTGCGCCGTTGCGAGCCTGCCTTCTGCGATTGTCAGATCGACCACGACGAGTTTGCCGCCGGGGGTTTTATACTCGCCGTGTTGTTCGTTCACGTCGAATCACCTCTTTCTGGAAGACGGCTCAGACCGAAAAACGGGTATTCCATCCCAGGGGCGATCGGAGGACGCCAGCAAGGTCTCAGGCGTCGATGCGAAAACACAACCTTGCCAACGCTATGTTTTGAACGAGATGGCGTCGATTTACGGGGAGAAGCGCACCATTTCCGGACGCGCCTGCAACACCACCGAGAATTCGCGTTCGCGATCAATAGGCTTTGCGGAAGGGCCGATACCAGGACGCAAAATGTGGATCAGGGCGTGATCTCCCACTTTGCGCTGCGCAATCGCCTCACTGACATCGCGCGTGTCTCCGATCTCCTTGCCATCGATCGACAGAAGGATATCGCCGTCTTTCAGACCGGCGCGCTTCGCAGGCGTGTCTGGCAGCACACGCTTGATCTGTATCCCCCGATTGTCGCCCAGACCGAGCGACTGTTCTACTTCCGGCGGCACGCTTCCGAATTGAATCCCGAGCCAGGGTTTCTGCTGAGATTTCTGGGGTGTCGATCCGGTAGCAATCAGATCGCGCACGGTGCGTCGCACCGCATTCGACGGAATCGCGAAACCCAGTCCAATGCTCCCGCCACCGGGACCGGAACTGAGGATCGCCGTATTGATACCGATCAACTGTCCATTGATATTAGCGAGCGCTCCGCCTGAATTGCCACGATTGATCGCGGCGTCGGTCTGAATCGCGCCTTCGATCACGTGCCCCTCGTCCACCTGCAGATTATGACGGTTCAGCGCGGAGACCACACCGACTGTGACGGAGGAGCCGAGCCCGAGCGGGTTGCCGACCGCGATCGACCACTCGCCCACCTGCAGCGCATCGGAGTCGCCGAGATCTGCCATCGGAAGATTCGTGGCTTCAATGCGTACGACCGCGAGATCGGTCTGCGGATCGCGCCCGATGAGTTTGGCATAGTACCACTGCCCACCCGCGAGCGTCACCCGAATGCGGGTCGCGCCTTCGATCACATGGTTATTGGTGACGATGTAGCCGTCCGCCGTCAGAATCACGCCGGAGCCTTTCCCTCGCACCTCGCGATCGAGGGGGTAAGGCATTCCTTCGCTGTCCTGCAGAAGTCGCCCGATCGTATCGATATTGACGACGGCGGGTTCGATGCGTTTGGCCGCCAGCACGATTTTGTTGTCGCCGATCGGCGTCGCCATCGGAGGCTTATCGAGCTGCTGCAGGGCGCGACGCTGTGCCACCGTGAGCGTGACTGCACGCGGCAGAAGGTTCAGCAGCAACCCGCCAACGACGATCCCGCAAACGAAGACGACCGAAAAACCTGCCAGCCGACGTAGTGCCATAGCCTTGTTAAATCCTTAGATGTTGACGATTCGGCCCTCATCCGAGATCTCCGGAAGCTTCGGGAAGAGCCGAGTGAGAGAATACCTTGTTACTTATATTCTCATTTAGTCGGGTTCCAGTAGACATCGGAGCGATACCCGATCGTAATACGCGAGACGCCTCGGGCACCTTCCCGCTTTCCTGCTGGCGAGAACCGAACATAACCCCGCTGATACCAGACCTGTTCAGAATCCATCGAATCCGAAAAATCGTCGTTGCGTACCACACCACGCGCTGTGGACGGAAAGACGCGATCTACCAGCGCTTTGGCTTTCTTCCGCGTCCAATAGCGTTGCGGCGCTTTAGGGTAGAGGACAACGGCGTAGGGAACATCGGGCTGTTTGTGCGCCAATAGCTCTGCCGAAAAGAGCAGAAACAGATCATAATCGGCAAATTGCGTGTGACGCTGTACGAATCCGAGTCGCTGGCCCTCCGGATGCAGAAAATTATACCTGTACGCGAGCGCCCAGGAGGCGCTATGAACCATATAAGGATCATCGCTTGCGCCGAGTTCGATCAGCAGCGGTTCCATTCCGTCGACAGGCTCGGGTTCCTCCGCTGCCGCTGCCAGCGCGAGACCGAGCCGCCCTGCGTCCATCATGCGCCGGATGGCAGCGGGATTTCGGCTGTAGCGCTCGTGGGCATCGAAACCAATATCGCAGGGAAAGTAGCGGATATACGGTTCGTCGCCCGACTGCAGCACAAGTGCGAGTATCCACTCGTCTGCGTCCACTGTCCATTTGGGCGCAGCATACCAGAAGGCTCCTGCGACGCCCGCTCTTTCGATCTCCTTATTTCGGATCAATTCCCAGTAGCTTGCCAGGGGGTCCATGCCCTCGGTCGCCTCGCGATCTGCTGCGTAACCGCGGAGCCAATCCTCAATCCCATCTTCCGGGGCAAGACGATGGCAGAAGGTTCCAATCTGATAGGCGGCACAGGCGCGTATCGTCAGATCTTCGTGGTCGAGCTCCGCCATCAGACGCTCACCCGCCTCTGCCCATGTCGCGCCATAACCGCCGTAAAGTATTCGCAGCGCAAGTAGTGAATTTGCCGGAGTAGAGTAGCTATTGCCATCGGCAGCGATGCGCTCCAGCCAGTCCCGGATCTGCTCGGTCTCCTGTTGGTTATATTCAGACGGCGTGAAGCAGCTGCAAAAATGCTCTAAGAGTTCAGGCTGTATATCCAGACGCCGCTCAATATTTGCGAGAATCCATTCGAATCTGTCCGTCAGCGGAGCGCGATCCGCAGGATGCTGCTCTGCAAATTCCTCTGATTCCTCGCCATAGGACTGCATCGAAATTGCACGATTATCTTCGCTTGATTCATCGTCGAATGCCTGCCTCAAACTTGTAAGAGCCTGATTTTGAATCTCTAAATTGCTGAAGCCGGTGCGTGGTATGACCTGACCCGAATCGCTGTTACGGTCTATCAGAGCGAACAGGCGCTCATACAACCCCAGCCGTTCAGGTTCTGAGCGGAGCTCCCAAACGCGAACTTGTATATCGGCTTCAATGGTTCTGCCCTCTCAGTAAGGCGCTTGAGGAATCGACAGATCGGCCGCCTGTTGCGCTCGTGCGAGAAAGTCCTCCGTTGTGTGATCCATGACTCTCCAGCGCATCAGAGAAAGTGCGCGGCAAGCAGCACCCCTACAGGGCGTGTCCGAAGGACACTCGTACTTTTAAGCGACGGACTTCAGTCCGTTGTATCTAGCCCGACTGCTGCCACCTTCTACTTCTTCAATTGACGCAGCAGATTCGCCATCTCGACGATCACGAGCGCGGCTTCTGCACCTTTATTGCCCACCTTGCTGCCCGCCCGCTCGATCGCCTGCTCGATGCTCTCGACCGTCACGACGCCAAAAGCGACCGGGAGACCCGTCTCGATCGCAATACTGCTCAATCCGCTCGTGACCGCGCCCGCGATATGGTCGTAATGTGTAGTTGCGCCACGAATCACACAGCCGAGCGCGACGATCCCGTCGTATTTGCCCGACTGCGCCATCGCCTTCGCAGCGACCGGAATCTCGAAGCTGCCCGGCACATGGGCAACCGTAATCAGCGATTCTTCGGCGCCATGCCGACGCAGCGCGTCCAGGGCGCCCTCCAGCAGCGCTTTCGTAATAAACTCATTCCAGCGGCTTACGACGATCCCGACGCGCAGGCCCTGCGCCATCATCGCGCCCTCGACAATCTCATGCGGCATAATAGTATTCGGCTCCCTGGCACAATCTATGGTTCCATAAATTTCGATACTTCACGACGATAGGAGCGCAGCAAGCAGCGCCCCTACAAATATTCAGTCGCGTAGCTTTATTCGGTCTCTTTAAGGCTTACAATTCAACTTCCACCGGCGCTGTTCCTGCCTCGGGAACGGGCTCGATCTCCAACGCTTCGCTGCCTACGATCAGATCCGCCGCGCTGAACAGGTGCCCCATCTTCTCTTTTTTGGCGCGCATATAACCTGCATTGTGCGCATTGGGCGCGATAATCAGCGGCACATGCCCGACTATCTCCAGTCCGTATCCTTCGAGACCCGCGACCTTTACCGGGTTGTTGGTCATGAAGCGGATCTTCTTGAGCCCGAGATCGACCATTACTTGCGCCCCGATGCCGTAATCGCGCAGGTCGGGCTTGAAGCCAAGCATCTCATTCGCCTGCACCGTGTCCGCACCCTGCTCCTGAAGTTCGTAGGCGCGCATCTTATTGACGAGCCCGATGCCGCGCCCCTCCTGCTCCAGATAGATGAGCGCGCCGCGTCCCTCATCCGAGATTTTTTGCAGGGCGAGATGCAGCTGGCTGCCACAGTCGCATTTCAGCGAATCGAGCAGGTCACCCGTCATGCACGACGAGTGAACACGAACGAGCGGCGCATGTGCGTCATCGCTCTCGGCGCTCAGATCGCCTTTCACGAGCGCAATCACCGGACTGGGCTCGACGTTGGACTCGTAGGCATAGACCATGAACTCGCCATAGCGGCCGGTCGGCAGATGGGTGGTCGCAACGCGCTGCACGAGGCGTTCGGTGCGGCGGCGATACTTGATCAGGTCGGCAACGGTAATCAGGCTCAGCCCGAATCGTTCGGCGATCTGCTCCAGTTCCGGCATTCGTGCCATCCTGCCGTCTTCGCTGACGATTTCGCACAATACTCCTGTTGGCTGAAGTCCTGCGAGCCGGCAGAGGTCCACGGTCGCTTCCGTATGACCGGCGCGGCGCAGCACACCGCCCTCTACAGACCGCAGCGGTATCAGATGACCCGGACGCGCGAGGTCGCTCGGTTTCGCGTTCGGATCGACGAATACCTGCACCGTCAGCGCGCGATCGTAGGCGGAAATTCCCGTCGTTGTGCCATGCAAAGCGTCCACAGTGACCGTCATTGCCGTTGAATGCCGCGCCGTGTTCGTGCCGACCATCATCGGAAGCTGAAGCTCTTCGAGCCGCTGTTCCGTCGTCGGCACACAGGGGATTCCGCGCCCGTGCGTGATGATGAAGTTCATGATCTCGGGCGTACATTTTTCGGCGGCGAAGATGAAGTCGCCTTCGTTCTCGCGGTCTTCGTCGTCGGCGACGATCACCACCTTACCCTGCCGTATATCCTCGATTGCCGCCTCGATACTGCTGATGCCCATACCTGTCTTCCTGCCTTCCCCACATCCCGCGATTCTTCCATCTTAACGAACGCTCGCTCATCCGCCGGATAGTTTCGCTTACTATCGTCTTTGCTTTATATCTTTTGCTGGTATATTCTTCGCTCTACAGTTTCACTGGTATATTACTGTACGTTCGATCGGCGGCAGGAACTCCCTGCTGCGAAAGAGAATTGCCGTGTTACGCCCACAACCCGGCTGCAAAACACCGCGCGAGAGGCTGCTGAGAGATCCCCGATGCTCTCGGGCAAGAGGACTAACGTGTTTCTGACATTTTCGCCGATCGGAATCGAGTTTGCCTACAAGCGCGGCATCTTTCCGATGCATGACGAAAGCACTGGCGAACTGCACTGGTATCGACCCGATCCGCGTACGATCATTCCACTCGACGGCTTCCATACCTCGCGCTCGCTGGCGAAGACACTGCGGAAGGGCATTTTCGAGGTGCGTTATGATACCGACTTCGAGGGCGTGATGCGCGGCTGTGCTAATCGCGCGGAAGGCACCTGGATTTCCGAGGAGTTTATCGCCGTCTACAGCGAACTCCATCGGATCGGTAAAGCGCACAGCGTCGAAGTAATGCAGGACGGCAGACTCGTGGGCGGAACCTACGGCGTCGCACTCGGCGGCGCGTTCATGGCGGAGAGTATGTTTCACTCCGTCACAGATGCCTCGAAAGTCGCTGTATCTGCGCTCGCCGATCGTCTCAATCAGCGCGGTTTTGCCCTGCTCGACGTCCAGTACCTGACCTCGCACCTCGCCAGCCTCGGCGCGGTCGAAATCCCTCATGCCATCTACTACGACCGACTCAAACGCGCTACGCGATTAAAATGCGGCTTCGTTTGATCGTTATTATGCCGCCTTGCTTTGCGTCACGCCTGTTCTTTTCCTATCTCGACGGAATGACCTCACCCAACCCCTCTCCGTACATGCCTCACTCAAGCGAGGGGGAGCAAATGCGCGGCACCGTGCTCGATAGTATCAATCTTCTTACAACGAGCTTGCGACTGGAGAGGGGGCAGGGATGAGGAGCATCAGGGTGGTGGAATTGTTATTGGACGATGAAGAGACGGTCAAAAAATGCTATTTTCCAGCACAGCAGGAACATCAATCTGCGGTGATACGTTTAATGAATGCGGCCAACCGATGACGAATAACTTCCCTGTCGCAGCGCCTCCGAATGCCGTTTGGCCGCGCGGTCGAAACCCTGTTTGTGTCTCGACTTTCGTTTGGCCGATATGTATCTACCCAGTTTGACCACCCAGGAAGGAAGGTGCTTTAATGTCTACCAGCCTCGGAAACACATTTCCCAACGAACTCGATTCGCTGCTCGAAACCCTCGAAGGAGGCGTTACATCCGTACCGCCAGATGAGGCAGTTGCGGCAATCGGTGACTGGCAGTCGAAGCTGGCGGGAACGGGTTCCCCCGAGCTCGGCAGCATCGCCCGCGACCTCGATCAGCTCAAATCCGCGTTGACATCCGGCAGTCTGTCCGGCGTCAACTCGCTGCTTTCGGACCTCGGCAGCAAGGTCTCTGCGATCAGCGCGAGTGATTCCTCCGGCAGACTCAGCCAGCTCGGCGAAGCGCTCAGCGCAGGCGCTGCTCCTGCTGGCGACCCGTCTATTTAGTGAGTTGAGATCACATATTTACAGTGAGTGTTGCCAGCCGTCTGACCGCATCGGGAAGGCGGCTCGTTTCTCTTACGACGAGGTCGGCAAACTCTTCGGGAACGCGCGGATCATAGTTCGTATAAAAGATACCTCGCTGAAAGCGTATTGTCGACATGCCGAGTTTGCGGGCGGGCGCGACGTCTACATCGGCGCGGTCGCCAATCATGATCGCCTGCTGTGGCTCGCAGCCCGCCTTTTCCAATGCCCACCGGAAAATCGCCGGGTCGGGTTTGGATACGCCGACGATCTCATCGATCGCCACTACATCGAAATACGAAGCGATACCGTAGTCCGCGAATGCCTGCACGATCGGCGGATGTTGGTTGGCGATAATGCCGAGCCGGAAGTCCCGCTTCAAATCTGCAAGTACGTTTTCGATGCCATCCAACAGCATACCGTACGGGCGAGGTTTCCGCATCTCCTCATACTCTGCTCTGCCTTCTTTGAATATCTTCTTCCAGAGCGTTTCGTCCGGCACGAATTCCCGTCCAGCATCCACGACACTCGTTGCAGGGCTGATCCGGATATGCGCCTGAATCCGCGCCAGATAGTCATCCCATTGGACATCGATTCCATTGCGGCGCATCGCCAGCAGCAGTGAATGAAAGTAGTAGGTGTGCTGCGCGTCCTCGTTGAACAGGACGTCCCCGACATCAAAAAACACCCATTCGATCGCCATAGCTTCTCCTGCCATCCGCTCTTTCTACCGGTTCTTCTCCGTCTGGATCGAGTAAACGCGCCCGCCCGGGGGAACTTCGGATGACTTTCGCCCGCGTATGAGCACGTAGAGAATCAGCGCGGGAATAAGAAAGCCAGTTGCGAGAGAGATATAACCGCTGCGGCGGTTGGTTTCTACTCTGCGTCGCCCTATCGACTGTGCGATGGTGCAATTGCCGGTTTGCCCCGGCAGGTATGTCACGCGCACCGGGGCGCCGATCCGCGCCGATCGATAGTTCTCGTAAGAGACAGGGCTTTTGCTCTCGCGATGCGTCCCGTCCGGCTCGTCGAACTCAAAACCTATCCGATAACGATAGGCTTTTGTCCCTTCTGTATCTGTCCCGGTAACGCGCCCAGTCGCTATTCGTCCCTGTGTATCCAGAAGCTGGTAGCTCTCTTGCGCCGAACGCGCTTCCTTCAATCGTAGAGCGCCTGAACCTGCAGAAAATAATAAAATGATGCTGAGACAGATTCCACCAACGACATACGCCTGTTTTTGCTGCTTCGCCGTCGCAATCTGCGCCCTGGCTTCTCCCTCGACCTTCGCTGTCTCGCCTACACGCTGTCGGATAAAATCAAGCAGCAGACTGTAGTCTTTCATCTTCGACATGAGGGTGATTTTCTGTCCGTTGCCCTCGATCTTCGTCAGCTCAAACGTACTGTGTCTGCCCTGGACAGTTCGCGAGGACAACACTTCGACCCGATCAAATTGAATATGCGCGGTTCGGAACACGCGCTTATCGGTGATGCCCTGCTCCGTGACTGTCAGCGTCTGCATCCAGCAAAGCAGCGTGCCCCACAGGAAAAGCAGAAACATACCTCCAATAAATGCGATCACACCCGCAAATGCCCACTGTTCGCCCGGCTTGACCGGCATTTGCAGAATGAATACCAGCATTGCGCCCACTATTACAAGCATGAAAATCCCGGCTCCAAGGGTATCGCGCCGGGGATGATAGACACGTTTGGAGTCGCCGACATCGCGCTGTTGCCGCTCATAAACCGGAGCCAGATAAGAATCCAGCAGTGCATTCAGACCGGCGCGGTCGCCAGCGCTCAGAAGTGTTCGCTGAATCGAGAGTTTCTCTCCCCGGTGATTGTAAAGAACAATTTCGCTGGCATGCTCCCCGTTTGTGTCGCTGCGCACTATGTCCTGCCAGCGCATACTATGCTTTCCGTTCCAGGCGCGCCGCGTGATTCCGTCGTCATCCACCGAAAAAAACGCGAACGATTCAAGCAATCCATAACCGGCAGCAATCAGCGGAAACCC
>JBBQPY010000162.1:0-12148 GCA_038216735.1 Chthonomonadales bacterium | reverse complement strand
GCGGGTTGCTCAATTTGCGCGCCACCGGTAGGTTTGAGCTCGTGTAGCGATCTGCACAACCGAAGTTTTCTTCCTTCAAGAAACAGGAGTGTGCTCTTGAGGCGAAGCCGAAACTGTTATTTCGCAATTGATCTTTAGTAGTTTTGCTATCAGTTCAGGCGTCGGTTCGATTCTAGCAATGACCAGTAGTTGATTTATTTCTACTATTCCTCTGCGAAGTAACACATCACAAAATTGCTTCTGCATTTCTTCTTTATAAAAAACATTGAATACTATTGTGTCTGGTTTTATCGCTACGAAATGTGCTGTGTCAAACCCAACAGAGTAGCCATACCCATCCGCACCATAACCACGCCATTGACTCAGTTGGTCGAAACTGGAAGTGAAACACGCTACAAATACATTATTTGGAGTAGCTTCTTTCAGGCTCGTTCTCAGGTGAAGCAATACATCATTCCAATTGCCATTTGATGGATCGGCTCTCAATTCATCAATGAGAGCAAGAAACATATCTCTCCCATGACGATACTCAGTGGCGTCATTCAGGTAACCGACTGGAGTTGACCATAAAGAACGGTTTTCAACCATACCGCGTAACCCAGAAATGGTAGTGAATTGGTGAACAAGAGCGTTCTGGGACAGAAATGAATGCCCGACATGCTCAAAAGCACCCTTGAGGAGCTTGGTAACTGCCGGGATAAACTGCTGAATAAAATTTTGTATATCTTCTGGTTCAGCAGGATAAAGTTCGTCATCATCTGGATTCATCACGAAGCCCTCCTATACGACAATCCCATGAGTTCTCTCGCCATCCTCGCCTGTGTCCAATTTTATTTCCGCACCTAGGAAACGGTTAGGCAGGACTTTCAGTACCTCACCTTTTTTCTCTCCAAATCTGAATGTGAGGACAGCCCTTTATGTCAGCTTCGGGAACTGCTTGTGCCAGGCGGTTGCCTGCTCGTAGGTGAAAGCGATGCGGAGCAGGGTCGCTTCGTCATAGGGCTTTCCGATCAGCTGCAGACCTACCGGCAGATTATCGACGAACCCACACGGCAGCGAAATGCCGGGCAGACCCGCCATGTTGACCGGAATCGTGCAGATGTCGGCAAGCTTCATCGCGAGCGGGTCTGACTTTTCGCCGATGCCGAAAGCGGGCGTCGGCGCAGTCGGGGTCAGAAGCGCATCGAATGTCTCGAATGCTCGATCGAAGTCGCGGCGGATCAGAGTGCGGACCTGCTGGGCGCGGCGATAATAGGCGTCGTAATAGCCGGCCGAAAGCGTATAGGTGCCGATCATGATGCGCTGCTTGACCTCGTCACCGAAGCCTTCGTCGCGGGTCTTTTCGGTCAGCCCGATATGTCCAGTCAGTTCGGTGGAGCGCAGCCCATAGCGGACGCCATCGAAGCGGGCGAGGTTGCTGCTGCACTCGGCGGGCGCGACAATGTAGTAGGCGGCGAGTCCGTAGTCGGTCGTCGGCAGCGAACACTCTTCGGCGGTCGCGCCGAGTTCGGTCAGGCGATCGATCGCGGCGCGCACGGTGGCAGCGACTTCCGGCAGGACGCCGGGACCGAAATACTCTTTTGGAATGCCGATCCGCAGTCCAGCCAAGTCGGAACGGCAGGCGGCAGTGAAGTCGGGAACCGCTGTCACCGTCGAGGTCGAGTCGTGTGGGTCGTGTCCGCAGATTGCGTTGAGCATTAGAGCGCAGTCGAGGACGTCTTTGCTAAGCGGTCCGATCTGGTCGAGCGAGGAGGCGTAGGCGATCAGCCCATAGCGGCTGACGCGGCCATAGGTCGGCTTCATTCCGACGATTCCGCACAGCGCAGCAGGCTGGCGAATGGAGCCACCGGTATCGGATCCGAGAGCGATGCAGGCTTCCTGCGCGGCCACAGCCGCCGCCGATCCGCCAGAAGAGCCACCCGGAACGCGATTGGTGTCCCAGGGATTGTGAGAGGTGTGGTAGCCGGAGTTTTCGGTCGAAGAGCCCATAGCGAACTCATCGAGGTTAGTCTTGCCGACGGATATCGCGCCCGCCGCGAGCAGTTTCGAAACCACCGTCGCGTCATACGGCGGAATAAAGTTGTAGAGTATTTTCGAGCCAGCGGTGGTTTTGACTCCCGTTGTACACAGGTTGTCTTTGAGGGCGATCGGGATGCCTGCGAGTGGAGGCAGCGTTTCGCCTTTCGCTCGCTTTTCGTCGATTGCGTCTGCCTGTGCGAGCGCATTTTCGGGCGTGAGGGTAATAAAGGCTTTGATGCGGTCTTCCACGGCATCGATCCGCGAAAGCGCGGATTGGGTCAGTTCACGAGCGGAGATTTCGCGGCTGGCGAGTTTTTTGCTGGCTTCGTGTGCGGTCAGTTCATAGAGTTCGGACATCGGTTATCAACCCTCCCCCACGATGCGCGGCACGACGAAACAGCCGTCACGCTGTTCCGGCGCGTTCGAGAGCGCGGCTTCGCGGGTCAGCGAAGGCACAATCACATCGTCACGAAACACATTGTAGACCGGGATCGAGTGCGATGTCGGCTCGATGCCGCTCACATCGACATCTTTGAGTGTCTCGAACTGGAGCAGCAGATTGTTGAGATGGACTGCCTGCGCGGCGATCTCGTCATCGCTGAGTTCGAGTCGGGCCAGCAGGGCGACTTTACGTACTTCTTCGGGTGTCAATGCCATCGGGAACGCTCCCTATTTGCAGGTAGTGGTACGGGCAGGGTACTGAGGAGTATTATAGCACGTCCGTCTCGCATCGAAACTATCTTGTTGCCGCATCTTATGCGGCGTGGGATCATCGATTTCAACAACAATTCACAACGTTAGAGCGGGGATGAGTCGGCACTGAGAGCAGCAAAGCAGCTAATTTTCGTGGCTATGAGTGGTGAGGAGTTTTTGACGCTCCCACTCGAATATCCTCTTGAGTAGTGTTCGCAGCGCCAGAATGACCACGAACATACCGATCTGTGTCCAAGATTGCAGCAGTATCGTTTTGAGCAGCGTTGCCGCTAGTTTGACGCTTAGACTGGCGATCGCGCCATCGGCAATCGCGATCCGCGAAGTCACGATATCGCCACGGGGGATCAGCGCCAGCAATGCCGCCAGCACATAGCCCATCAGTACGATCGCGCCCAGCATCTCGATCGGCGCTATCCAACTACTAAACCCCAGCCAATCACGCTGTGCCACATTCATATTCTTGCCCCTATTCTCCCTTTTTTATGTTGGAATCGACAGCTCGTTCGCCAGAGGGAACGCTGCTATCATTCCGGGAAGTGAGCGAGAAAGCAGAATCGCCCTGTCGTTTGGCGGCACGGTCGATCTCCTGCTGCAAGAAGTAGTTCAGAGCTGTCCGCAGTACCACTATGGCGGCTAATTTACCGATCTCGTCCCAGCTCGGCGCAATGGCGGTGCCCAGGATGTCGGCTGCCAGTGCAAATTCGAGGGCTACGGTCAGCCATCGCCCGAGCTGGAGCCGCACGTCTTCGATGTCTCCCTCAGCAGCACCCCGAACGAATAGCAGGAAGGCGCGCCAGGAAGCCCGCAGCACCGCAAACCCGATGATCAGCGCCGCTGCCCCTTCTGTGGCGCGTGCCAGATCGGCTGTCCATGCCTTGAGTAATGCTTCCATGTCTGTCTCTCTGTTCCTGTTCGTCGGGATGCTGCCAGGCTAAACCGGATCCGGGTCTGGAGTATTATTGGGTGGAGGGTTGCTTTTATGGTGGAGTTTCCTGCGTCGCAGGTCGGTGTGCGGAACGACGTCGCTCATTTCGATCTGCAGGCTGCGGTTGGCGAAGGCGATCTCCCATACTTCTACGGCGGCGGCAGCGAGCATAAAGACAGTGCCGATCAGGAACATGCCGAGGACGACACCTTCGAGGTGAATGCGATTTCGTTGCGTGAGCACGATCAGGACGACGGTGAGCACAAAGATGATGATCGCGCTGAACAGCATTACGAGCGCTGCCCAGGAGAGCACGTAGCGGCGGTAGAAGATAGCGATCTGAAGCACGAGCTGCTGGCGGCGCGAGTCGGAGAGTGCTGTTGTACGGCATTCGGCGACGGCGAGCCGAACGCGGTCTGCAAGATTCGAGTTCTTGTTGTTGATGCCGAGGATCAGCGAAGCGCACGCGGATATCATCACTACGGGCGTGACGGCGGAGCTGATGAGTTGTAGGAGAGCGGGCGCTGCGTCGGGATTCATGCCTACAGTATACCGTCTGCAGCGCAGAACTCAGGAACGAAAGTGTACGAACTAAACCAAATTCCCAGCCGCTTCTTCCTGCCAGGGAGACAGGCAGGAAGAAGGAGAGAAAATGCCGGCCGGGCTGTCTTTGCTCCTCTTCCTAATGAGGTGCGAATGGTAGGGCGAGGAGTTGGGGTGAGGGCAATTATTCTTTATCTGCTCCTCTAGCTGCGCCCTTGGGCAACACTTTCGATGGATCAGCAATTGTTTCGGAGGGAGTCGTCACCTGTCGAAAAATCAGAACTAGCGAAAGAATGATCAGTGCTATCGCTCCGATTATGACGGCAGGATGGGCTTTGCCTTTTTGCATTGTTTGTCTCCAGAACTAAGGAATGGTGCAGCAGGCAGTCGGCCACTTATTGGGCGCAGTGTACTGGTTGGACGCATCTACATCCCAGATTAGTCCAGCGGCATTATAGTTCGTCATCTCAATATATAGGCCACCGCCATCGTCCGGGGTATCGATAGCTTTCTGACTCTGAATCGCATTCGTGCGATACCATTTGGCGTGTCCGTCCATCAGTGCAAGATTGGTGCCACGCATATGACGATCCGAAAGACCAAAGCGCGCTCCCGCAGGGACGCCAGGATCGATCCAGTAAGCGCGCGGAGTATTTCCAAATGCGTCAACGCGGTCGAAACCGTCCGCGAAGCCCACAGTCTGAGCAGGATAGGTGATCAACGGCTCCGTAACAGGACGCATCTGGGTGAGATTCGGATCATTCGGAGAGAGTTGAGGAACCCAGACAGTGTCATACCAGTAGTTGAAGTACCAGCCAAGGTAGGAGTTCATACCAATGGAGACGCGCTTGCGACTCCCATAATCGATTGGCTCCACAGTGTTGATCACAGAAGACGAGCAACGGAATATCTGGCCATTTTTGGTGTACGGCAGGATCACTCCCATCCATGTGCTGGGTTCACCGCGTGTTCCCGCAGCGCCTTGAAACCCGCCGATCAACATCTCCTGCATACCGCCATCATAGTCCTGCATATACATCAACTCAGCGGTTACAATCTGCTTCTCATTGGAAAGACAGGATGTGGCACGGGCTTTCTCACGTGCCTGTGCAAAAACGGGGAAGAGTATCGCGGCTAAAATAGCGATGATTGCGATGACTACGAGCAGTTCGATCAGTGTAAAAGCGTGTTGCCTTCTCATCAAATCCTCCTTGAAAGAGTAGATAAAAATGAAGCTGAGTGGAACGTGATAGAAATGAATGGTACAGGGTAGAGCTAAAGAATTTGTAAGGCGACCGGTTCGTGACTACATGCGCCTTACTATTAAACTTTGCGCGTATAGTTGTACCAGTAAAGGTACCGTAATCGATCGAAAGAGCCGACTCTGGACGAAAAATACAGATGCACCTGTTTTGGTAGTGAGCAGACAGGCGGAGTAATGAGGACGACGTCATCCGGTGTGAGAGCCACAGAGTAGTGGCTTGAATGCTTTACACGGTAATAGTAACACAATTTGGTGACAGTACGCAATCATTAGTTGAGTTAATTTTGGAAAGAGTTTCGTTAACCATTCTAATCGCTTCGTTATGAAGGAGGGGGAGTAATACACGGCGTATGATATTTCCGCTTGGCATCAACAGAAGGCAAAAGGGACACGGATATTCTAACGCCAGATCGTCAGGTCTGCGGTGTAGAATCGTTGTTGAATCTCCGTGTGCTTCGCGAGAGGGAATTGGAATTTGGACATAAAGCAAAGCCGCCTCCCACTCATTATAGTGGAAGGCGGCTTTTGGTGCGTATTGATGGAATGTCAGCGGCTGCGGCGTCGTCGGATGAAGCCGATGCCGGAGACTGCCAGCCCGGCGAACATCGCATAGACACCCGGTTCCGGTACGTCGGCATGATTTTTGCCGTCGACCATCGCGAAGTCCTGGCTGTGCCCGCCGTTTTCCGAGACAGGAGCCTGAATCCAGTATGCGCTGGAGCTCTTGTAACCGGAATGCTGACCGGCGAGGTTCTCATAGTAGCCGACGAGGCCGCCATACTGTGCCTGTGCGCCGGCATCGGTCTGGAAACTTCCCGCGCCGAGTCCGTCCCCACCGTTCTGGAGGATGTCCCACTGTGTTAGCTGGATCGCCACCAGATTGTCGAGCAGCGATGTGCTGCCGGAGGCTCCGCTGAACGAGGAGGCATCCATGAACTTATCGACCAGATACGCGCTTTCGCTGGAACGCTGTTTCGCGATCGTGTTCGAGACATTCGTGAAGTCGCCGTTGGTCAGCACGGAACTCAGACCGCCCTGATAGTAGCCTCCGGCGAGCGAACCCGCGGCATCCGTGAGATGATAGTCGGTATCTGCGGCATAGCCACCTCCGAGATAGATATTGTGCGTCAGATCGACGCAGTTGACATGGATCGTCGCATTGTTCAGCGTCGCCTGATACCTGCCGACGTAGTAGGAACCGTAGTTCGCCCCGCCGTTTTCGGTCAGCCCGACGATTCCGACTTCCGGCTGATTGCCGAGCAGCACGAAGTTTTTTGTGACGGCATTTGCAGAAGGCGTGAACCCTGCTGCCATACCTACCGTGCAGAGAGCGGCGAGCGCCAAAGTACGGATGCTGCGACGAGTTGTGCTGATAATCTTGTTCGAATTGGAAGATCGAATAGCGTTCATTGGTTAAGTCCTTGTAATCATAATAGGAGCTCCTTTCGGTGGTCCGGCTGCCAGCGCGCTGTTGCTTTATTGAGTATCATTCTGCTCGAGCGCATGAGGTCCGTGACTTTGCGTCTCTAACTTTCGCCAGATTTGCCTTTTCGTAAGAATTTCAGATTGAAATCTTGGTTGAGTTTTCGGGGATATATCCCGTGATTTGCGAGCAGGTCATATCCTGCATATTCATTCTGGCGAATGGTCGAAACTGCCTCACGGGTAGATATGCTAGACTATGCATGTTGACTCCAACAATTCATCGACTTGCAGTAATCAACTTACTTTTCACAAGGTTGAAACCCCGGTCTGATTGGCGTACTGCCGACCGTCCTTCGGACGGAAAATATGGTTCTCGACGTTTCCTGTGGAGGAACAGCTATGTTGACCAACTTCGACCGTTTCCCTATCGACCGCGGCGTCATTTACCGCTGGATTTTCCCCGCCCTCGCTTTTTGTTCGATATTGATCGTGAATCGAGCAGTCGGACAGACGAAATCAACTTCGAGCGCCGTAAAGGATGAAGTGGCGGCTTCTAAGGCGATGCCGCCCATGCGCGGTATTTTATTTCACTTTTGTTCCTGTGCGGTTCCATGCTCATGTATGTTCACCAGCAAGAATGCGGACGGCTGCAACATCGTGCGAGTCTTCCATGTCACGGATGGCGGCTACCTCGGAAAGCATATTGTGGGCCTCACAATGGTCTATGTCACGCGACCGGAGGAGCTCAAGACGAAGAAGAATGGACTTAAAAAAGACGGCGAACCTGTGGGAGCGGTCGTCTATCTCCCCACAGGAATGACGAAGCAGCAGGAGAACAACTTGAAAGGGACGCTGCAGGAGAACATGATGAGCGCAGCAATGACCGATGTGGTGTTTCGTCATGCGCCGATCCGGTTTACAAAGCTGGCGGATGGCTACGAGGTCGAAATCCCGAAAATATTCCATGCAAAGACGCAGGGCGTGAAAGGCGCGAACGGAAAGCCGATGACCGCAGACAACCTTGCCGTGGAGGAAGGATCGCACTGGTACATAGGTCGGTCGAGCGTGCATGATTATCAGGACAGCGAAGAAAAGGCATGGCATTGGAAACTGCCCCATAGCAATGGGTCCTGGAGCATGTTTGCCTGGGGTCCGCACATCGATCCTTCCGATGAGTCCGAGGCAAAGGAAACCGAGGTAATCAAAAAGTGAGTTTTACAGCGACGAATACAAATCGACTTATCTGTTTGATACTTCCTGTTATGCTGTTGCCTCTCGTGCGACCGGCACTGGCGGACAGTCCGAAACGCATATCCGTGGCACCCCATAAGAAAACGGAAATGCGGACGGCGCCGCCGAAACTGGCCGCCGGAACCATGCGCGAGGCGATCGAGCGTTATAATGCCGACCGACAGGGGCTGGAGCGGTTTTATGATGTCGCGTTTTCGAAAGAGCATCTGACACGGTTCGAGACTTTCGATACCGAGTGGATGGCGCAGCTGAAAAAGATGGATTTCGCTGCCCTGACCCGCAAGGATCAGATCGATTACCTTTTGCTGCAGAACTACATCGATCACGCGCAGCATCAGATGATTACGCAGCGCACGCTCGATAAGGACACTGCGCCATTGCTTCCGTTCGCCGAGAAGGTGGCGGAGCTCGAGCGAAAGCGCAGTCGGGTAGACATACTCGACCCCGAGCAGTCCGCGAAAACGCTCGCTGCGATTACGAGCGAGGTGAAGAAGGTTCGCGGGCAGGTCGTTGCCGAGAGCGCGAAGCCGACGGCTGGTCAGGTAAAAGCGAGTGCCAGGGCGGCGCGTCATGCCGCGCAGACGGTCGAGGAGGTCAAACAGACGCTCGGCGGCTGGTTTGCGTACTACGATGGCTTCCGCCCTAATTTCGGCTGGTGGTGCCGCAAGCCGTTCGAGACGCTGAATGCCGCGCTCGACGATTACGCGCGTTTTCTGCGCGATCAGATCGCGAACTACAAGCCCGACGATGACAGTGTGCTGGTGGGCGATGCGATCGGGCGCGCTGCACTACTCGACGACCTGAAGTCGGAAATGATCGCGTATACGCCTGAAGAGTTGATTCAGATTGCGGAGCGCGAACTCGCGTGGTGTACGGATCAGATGAAGCTGGCGTCCAAGGAGATGGGGAAGGGCGATGACTGGAAAGCTGCGCTCGAGGCAGTGAAAGAGCAGCACGTATCGCCGGGTGAGCAGGATGAGTTGGTCGCTAAAACTGCGCGTGAGGCGATAGAGTTCCTCGATAAGAACGAACTGGTGACGATCGACCCTCTCTGCCGCGAGACGTGGCGTGTACAGATGCTGTCGGCACAGGAGCAGAAATATCTGCCGTTCGCCGCTTATGGCGGGCAGAAGGTGCTGGTCGCCTATGCCACCGATCAGATGGACTATGATGCTCGACTGACGAGTATGCGCGCCAACAACCGGCATTTCACACATATTGTCGTTCCTCATGAGCTGATTCCGGGTCACCATTTACAGGGCTATATGGCGGAGCGATATGCGCGGTATCGCGGGCTGTTTTCGACGCCGTTTCTGGTCGAAGGCTGGTCGCTGTACTGGGAGATGCTGCTCTGGGACAAAAACTATGCGCGTGGACCAGAAGACCGTATCGGTATGCTGTTCTGGAGAATGCACCGGTGCGCTCGTATCATCGTCTCACTCGGTTTCCATTTGAATAAGATGACGCCTCCGCAGATGGTCGACTATCTGGTGGATCGCGTCGGGCACGAGCGAAGCGCGGCAACGAGCGAGGTGCGGCGGTATATCGGCGGCAGCTATTCACCACTCTATCAGGTAGGGTATATGATCGGCGGTCTTCAGTTGCGGGCGCTGCATAAAGACCTCGTTGGCACCGGCAAGATGACGGACCGGCAGTTCCATGACGCGATCTTACATGAGGGATCGATACCGGTGGACATGATTCGCGCTGCGCTGACGGACGTGCCGTTGCAGGCGGACTACTCGCCCTCGTGGAAGTTCGCTGGCAAGCTTTAGTGGAGAATTAATCACCCTCCTCGAACGAAGTGCATTCCGCTCCGCTCAGAATGCACTTCGTTCGAGATTAAAGACTCAATTCGACGTGTTGAGGAAGGCTTCTTATGTCACTGATCGAACACCATCGTGGCTTGTACGAGTACGAAAAAGATTGTAATCACAAGATGCTGACAATGCTCGAATCGGTTCCTGAAATCAACCGCAGCGATGCCCGATTCCAACAAGCCGTCACGCTTGCCGACCACCTTGCTGCCTGCCGCGAGAAATGGCTCGATTATATGGAAGGGAGAGGTCACAATCAGATCGAATGGTGGAACAAGCAGTGTGAACTAGACACCTTGAGACCTCGTTTCGCCAGCGTGGAAAGCCGATGGACAAACTATCTCGCGCGACTCGAAGGAGACCAACTGGCGCAGGAGTTTGAGTTCTCCGAATCGAGCGGTGAAACCTACATGCTGCCTGTCGAAGTGCAGATCGTGCAGTTGATGGGTCACGCATCCTATCATCGCGGCCAGATCGCTTTGCTTGTGGATCAATCGGGAGGAGAAACGGCAGATACCGACTATGCATACTGGTGGTGGGCTCAGATCGACGGAGAATCAGTAGACTCATGACTTTCATCTCACTGAGGAATATCGAGTAAATACTTCTTATTTCCGGTTCCGTAACCTTTGCCGTAGTAACGGAGTAGAATTTCTGGGGAGTATCAAAACATCTTTAGAGGAGTTCATGCGTAAACTTATTGTCAGCAACCTTATGTCCCTGGATGGCTATTATGAGGGGAAGGATCGATCCCTCGCTGCTCTCTTTAACTATCATCACCCCGACTACGCGAAAGACGAGAGTTTCGATTTCTATGCAGCCGAACGGCTGCGTGCCGCCGATACCTTATTGCTGAGCGGCCGCACTTCCTCTCTGGGGTTCAAGGAGTATTGGTCGGGCGTGCCCGGGGATCCCAACGCCACTGCGATCCGCCATGAGATAGCAAAGCTCATGAACCCCATGCCCAAAATGGTTGTTTCAGATCATCTGACCAGCGACGAATTAGCTCCCTGGGAGAATACACATATCATCAAACGCGTGGACTCATATAGGGAGATCGACGCGCTCAAACGCCAGCCTGGCAAAGATATCCTGGTGTTTGCAGGCCGTATGCTCTGGAATGATCTGATGGCGCATGATCTGGTAGACGAATTGCACCTCACGATATTTCCGTTGATCGCGGGTCAGGGGACGCCGCTGTTTGAAGGTCAGCCGGGTGTGTCCCTGAAACTCATCGAGACACAGACATGGCAGGGCTCAGGCAACATCCTCGCTTGCTATGAAGTAAGTCGTAAAAAAACATAAATCGAACTGTTGCCCATGCGCTGCTGACAGTGTTCCCATGGTGCACGATTTACGGCCAGTGAGGGCGTTCGCAGATAATCTACAGGCACTTTGTGGTAGGAGTGGCCCTCTCTTAGAGTATAACATGGCTATAGGAAGACTGACCTCCATGCCTACTCAGACCATGTCTTCTAAGGCCCGCAGAACGACATTCGATCCGCAAAAAAGCTAGTTTGCAATTCACCCTTGACAAGAGGGCGAACCTGCCGTATACTATGCAGGCTAGGGTTTGTACAGTGTGCTGAAAACGCGGTTGGAAGCGGTTTGCAGGGTGACTTGTAAGAACGCTCTTGACAGCGCAGACAACATGGTGTATACTATCTAGGCTTCGCAAGACACCCCGGAATTGAAACTACAGATGTTCAGTGCCAGTGCGGTTCTCCCCACGACACCCAGCGGATGTGTGACAACTGAGATGCCTTGACGAATGCACGGGCGACGCTCCCACTGAACAGGAACGTCGATCGGCTGTTGATCCTTGAGAGTCGCGTGTGACGTTGTATGAGTGTTTTGCTTCGGCAGAGCGCTTGCTTCGTTTCACGTATCATATGTAACTTTGTATTGTAACGGCGATGCCTTACATGAGACAGGTCATTCTTCGGAAGGACTTGCTGCGTGTGGGAACATTGATGTGCAACGACGGACCAGAAAAATAGTTTGTTAACAATCCCGGACGCTTCGGCGAACGGGTTTACATCAGAATAATGATGGAGAGTTTGATCCTGGCTCAGGACGAACGCTTGCGGCGTGCCTAAGAAATGCAAGTCGAGCGGGGGAGCAATCCCTAGCGGCGAACGGTCGCGTAACACGTAAGCAACCTGCCCGAAAGACCGGGACAACGATCCG
>JBBQPY010000161.1:0-12328 GCA_038216735.1 Chthonomonadales bacterium | reverse complement strand
ACCGTCTGTACGCTTCACAGAGTAAGCGGCCAGAAGCGTATTGTCGCTTGTCGTCGCAACGACCTGATCCCCACCACGCGCGAAATGCGATAGCAGTTTCATCACGTAATAAACCGGATAGCAATCGCCCTTCTGAGTCATGATCCCGTAGTCGCCGTACGTTCGCCAGCCGTAAAGCCCCTTATTGTTGGTATGGTACTCTTGGCCGTTGTGCGTGTTCCACCAGATCGCAGCCGTAAACTCAGTCTGCAGCAACTCACCGATCGCATCCGCATAATAGAGCCCGTTGACGACGCTCGTCGTCTGCTTACCGGGCCAGTAAGGGATCGAATTGAACTCGGTGCAGGTAATTTCGATGTTGGCTCCTTCCGCTCCGTAGTAGTCGGAGAGTGTCTGTCGAAGTGCAGCTGCGTCTGTTTTCCAGGCGACTGCGGCCTGCAGCAGTTTCGCGTCGTTTTCCTGCCCGGGCCACTGCTCATAACGGTGGTAGATTACGAAATCAGGCGCGACGCCAAGCGATTTGAGAGTTGACAGTACGACAGCCGACCACCCATAAGTGGTAGCGCCGGTGCGTGGGTTGACAACAGCATGATTTCTATTGTTGACATACCATGTGTCGCGTGCTCCGACAACAACGCCGATTTTGATAGTTGGATCGACTGCCTTCATTTTTTCGATGTAGTTTTTGGCTTCGACCGCGTATGTATAGGGATCGTTTTTGATCGGGTGTTTATCGGCTTCCCAGGTGCCGTAAATTTCGTTACCGATCTCCCAGTATTTGAACCCGTAACCCTGGGTCACGTTGGAGTAGGTGACCCAGTCCGCAGCTTCCTGCGCGGTGCCAGAGCCATAGTTGACCGTAATGAACGGCTGAGAACCCACCGCTTTGGCGAAGTTGGCGAAGGCATCGAAACCATTATACGCGTGAGTTGCGTAGGTCTTCCAATGATAGCCATCGGCTGCGGAGCCGCCCGGAAAACGCAGCACCTTGTTATCGGCGGCCGTGAGTAGATCGGTGACCGTTTTGTCAGTCATATGGACCCCATCCCAGACGACTGCGTTCACGCCAAAGAGGCGGTTGTCGACCGTACGAAGCACCTGTGTCGAATTGATCTTAATCGCTGCTGAGGCTGGCGGTGTCGAGAGGAGCGAAGCGAAGTTCGTGTCGGACTGCGACCCATCCTGCGCACCGAATGGCAGTAGGGAGTTGTCCGCGCGGTACGGCGCCTGTGCGCTGCCCGGAACGGCTATCAGACTGACAGCAAACGTTGCCAGGGTAAGGACGGCTGCCATGATTGGCGAGCGGTAATGCATTGTAAAGCCCCGTTCTTTCATTTTGTGAGCGTACGCTGTTCGAATTCAGACGTACGCGATTGGTTTGGAATCGAGTGATTTCTGACCATTCACATTCGTCTCCCTGCTAATTTCCAGCAGATTCGGTCTTCAATCGACCTCGTGCGGCATTGACTTCGACCAGGGTTCGTAGAGGGTGCCGTGCCCGATATGAGTTCAGAAAAAGCGCAGCAAACAGCGCTTCTGCGAAACTCCGGAGCGGATTCTTTACTGACCTCGGTATCAAGCCTGCGACGATGCACAAGGAATGCTGCGAAACTTACTGCTGTTCCGCTGCCGATGACAGGCGTTTGCCCGGAGCATTTACCGGTTGTATCTCTTTCAATTAATGTCGCTCCAGCCGAATGACTGTCTGTCGCGTGGAGTGACAAAAGAGATATTCCCGAAACGATGCTGCAGGCTTCTACGTGGAATTGCCGGTTTGGGACGACAGGATGCGAAATCGGGTTCTGCACTGCAAGGCGGTGCTGATGCGATTTCGTCAGTCAGGCGCGGATTACAACATGCAGAATCAGAGTGTCGTTTACGATATCCGTGCTGCCATGATGGAGAGGCTGTTTACAGACAGCCGCTGGCAAAACCGCCTTTTCCGGCAAAAGCCGCAAGGGCTGTTTACGGTAGGGCGAGCAACGCGGGAATCGTCATGATGAGATTTGTGGGGAAGAAAAAGACCAACAGAAGGATTTCCACACAGACAAAAACAACTTGCCAGAAACATTCAGCAAAGAGCGCTGAACTGCTTACACTGCGTGGTGTGATGCCTGTCTTGTGCCATCGGTGAGCTGAGACAGGCTTCGGTGTGGACGGAGGACGTCAGGAGAGCGATAATTCTACAGTGGTACAG
Organism: Chthonomonadales bacterium; assembly: GCA_038216735.1. Taxonomy (GTDB): domain Bacteria; phylum Armatimonadota; class Chthonomonadetes; order Chthonomonadales; family Chthonomonadaceae; genus JBBQPY01. Next base: position 10,131 of record JBBQPY010000161.1, on the reverse strand, counting down.
TTATTCTACGATTGTGACTTCCGTCATGCGGTCGCCTTCGCGAAGTGCGAGGGCAGCGTCTAAGCCCTCGGTCACTCTGCCGAAAACGGCATATCCCATGTCCAGATTGGACGCTTTGGCGAGTGTAATATAGAACTGACTCGACGCGCTGTCCGGATCGGCGGAGCGTGCCATTGCGACTACGCCTGCGCCATCGTGTTTGAGCTGGGGAGAGACCTCGAGTGGAATGGTGCGCTTGGAGCCGCCCATGCCGTTGCCGTCCGGATCGCCGCCCTGAATCACAAAACCAGCCACATAGCGATGGAACTTCAGTCCATTATAAAAGCCGCTCTGTGCCAGTTCGATGAAGTTGGTCGCCGTAACGGGAGCGAGGTCCTCATACAACTCGAAACGAATTTCCCCTTTGGTCGTGTTCAATACAGCAGTTCGATTTGGCATGTCAGCTCCCTTCGTGATTGATTTCGACATCTATTTCGACCATTAGACATCAATACCCTGCCTGTATACGCTATCCTGAATTCTCGGAAAATGAATTAGTTTTCAATAGCGTACACTTTAAGACGTACGTTTGACCACATAAGTTCGCGATAAACAAAAAAGATCGATATTTAGTTCCGCAAAATCAAAAAAATGTCCATTTCGGACACAGTATGGGACAATATCGAAGATTTTTATGACAGTAATTGCCAGAAAATGCCAGAAGAAAGTCGCACTATCACACCTATGGATACAGCCGAAGCAATCGAAAGAATGGAGATATTGGCGACTGCGCCAGGACGCTGCGGCATTATCGGCAATCCAACCGACATGTACGGCGGCTGTGTTGTCTCCTGCACGGTTCGTGAGCGTGCATCATGCCGCCTTACGCCTTCTCATGCGCTAAAAATCTCCAATGACGGCGACACTACTCTGCTGACGAAGCCCGACGATTTCGGATTGCGTGACGATAAGCTCGATATCGCTCGCGCCGCGCTTGCGTATTTTCAGGTCGAACATGGTTTCGCTCCAGCGTCAGCACACTTCGCTCTCGAACTATCTACGGAGATACCTATGCGCGCGGGTATGGCGGGATCGACTGCGCTGCTGGCGGCGATCGTCGGCGCGATGGATAAATTCCTTGGGCTGGATTTGACGCCATATGCGCTCGCCGAGACGACGCGGAAGATCGAAGCGCGCAATCTCCACATCGTCTGTGGGCTGCAGGATCAGCACATGGCGGTTTTCGGCGGCTTGAATTTTATGGATTTCGCGGGGAAGGAGGCGCTCGAACAGCGTGACGACGAGCCGCTGGCAACGATCGAATCGCTCGCGTTGCTGCTTCCGCACCCGCCGCTGCTGCTGGCACATACCGGAGTTGAGCACCATTCGGGGACGGTGCATCGTTCGCCGCGTGAACGGTGGCTGGCGGGTGATCCGCTCGTCCGCAGTCACTATATACGAATCGCGGAACTGGCGCGGCGCGGAAAACGGGCATTAATCGAACGAGATTGGCGAACGCTGGGCGCGTTGATGAACGAAAATCACGCGCTCGTCGCCGAACTCGGCGGATCGGGTCCGGACAACGAGAGGCTGATATTTGCCGCGCGGAAAGCCGGCGCGTACGGCGCAAAATTGGCAGGGGCGGGCGGCGGTGGAACGATCATCGCGCTGACCGACAATCCGGAGAGAGTAGGGGACGCGCTGATGGCGGCGGGCGCGGAACGTCTGCTGTATCCTGCACCCGTTCCAGGGCTAACGGTCACACAAAGCTGAAACATCAGACAGGGATTCTGTTCGAATGGTCAAAATGCTCAAATAGAGAGTGTGAGTTGATCGGGTATTGAGTGTGAGGCAGATAATGCATTCGGGATCAAGTCTCCGTTTCCAGAAGAGATTTTTTGATGATTTTGTTAATCCGAATCTGCTTTAGCCATAGTTTCGTAAGAAGTAAGAATGCACGAGTACGTTGTCCATTGGCTTCGAACTTCTGTGATTTCTGAACCGTCTCTCTTCGATCAGCAAACAGGCAGTTGAGTTTCGCCGCATCGCGGGGATAAACCCTTCGAACTTCCGGTTCGATCTCATACCACTGCAGTTCATCATGGAGCAAGAGTGTGTTCAATGCGCCGTTTTTGCTCATAATTGATTGTCCATTTTATATTGCTTCGATGCTGGGCAATTGCCTCTTACTGGAGGAAAATAGTTTTTCAGGGCATATGCATCTGTTCCCCCTCACACGGAAGATTCGGGAAAAGGGCTTTGGGGTGAGGGACATCGAGATTACATCATTGCACCTTCAACACTGGAATATGCTAGCGCAGGAAGGCTTCTGGCAGACCGGCATCGACCGGAAGTATCTGGCCCGTAGTGAGCATCAGGCGGTTCGAGGCGAGCAGTAGGACGGCTTCAGCGACACCAGCAGGCGTCACTTTGCGTTTTAGCAGCGTGCGTTCCGAATAGTACCCCGCGAGTTTGCTCCGCAATTCGTCGGTCGTTTCGCTCTCCTCAAAGGCGATGTCGTATTTTGCAAGCGAGGTCAGAACGCGTTCAAGCGGGAACTGCTGCGATCCCTCGACAACGCTTGCGGGCGCGACACCATTGACACGGATTTTCGGTGCGAACTCGACCGCCATCTCGCGTACAAGGTGGTTGAGCGCGGCTTTGGATGTGTCGTAGCCCCAGCTTCCCTTCTTCGCCACCACGGCGTTCGCGCTCCCGATGAGAATGATGCTTCCGTCCGACCCCTGCTTCGTGATCACCTTTTGCGCTTCGTCCGCTGCGACCATCGAACCCATCAGATTCACGTCGAACGTCTTGCGCCACTGCGCTTCAGTAATGCGCCCCTCGGCGTCGGGCGGGAAGAAGACCGCGGCGACACAGACGAGGATATCCAAGCCACCATAATGTAGCGCGACCGCGTCGAGCATCCGGCGCATCGAGTCGCGGTCGGTACAGTCCACCGCTTCGGCGACGGCGGTCTCGACGCCCGAGCCCTTCTGAACTACGGCAGCGGTCTGCTGCGCCAGTTCCAGATTGATGTCGGCAAGCACAACGTGTGCGCCCTCTTTCGCCAGGCGTTCAGCGATCGTCTGCCCGATGCCGGGACTCGCGCCGACGACGACCGCGATTTTGCGGCTCAGCTCTTTTTCGGGCGGCATCCGCTGCAGTTTCGCCTCCTCCAGCAGCCAGTATTCGATATTAAATGCCTCGTGGGGCGGCAGCGCGACATAATTGTCCACGACACGATCCGCAGGGATGCCAGACTGCGCGGGAAGATCATCGTCCAGGGCGGTCGCGCCCTCCATCACATGGATCGCGTTGGAGTAGAACTCACCCGTGATACGCGCTTCCGCTTTATTCTTGCCGAAGCTAAACATCCCCACGCCGGGAACCAGAATCACAGTCGGGTTGGGGGAGCGCATCGCAGGCGAGTCGGACAATTTGTTTTCGTTATAATAGGCGGCATAGTCCTCACGATACGCGACCATTCCCGACAGCGAGGCGGCTGCCAAATCGTCTGCGGTCCCAGTTGCTGCGTCCCACTTCACGAACAGCGGGCGGACTTTCGTGCGCACGAAATGGTCAGGGCAGCTTGTTCCCTGCCATGCGAGGGCTTCTGCGCGTGCGCTGCCGACAAAACGGAGCACGGAGTCGTCATCGGAATAATGTCCGAGCACGCTTCCTACCGCGCCGCGCAGTACAGGTATCACCGCAGCAGCCAGTTCACGACGATCGGCACGAGGCGCTGTCACTGCGCCTCCAAATAGTGCGTCACCTTTTGCTTCGACCGCCTTCAGAACATACTGCCCGATGCCGTCGATCACGCGAAGCGTGTTCAGGTAGCTCTCGCGTCCCGTGTTTCCCCAGGTGAATATGCCGTGCGAACCGAGCAGAATGCCATCTGCGCTCGGGTTTTCCTCGATCGCTTTCGCCAGCCACAAGCCCAATTCGAAACCGGGCCGTTTCCAGGGCAGCCAGAGGAGATGAATGCCCGTCTGCTCGCGCAGTCGCTCGAGTTGTGCGGGTCCGTTGGCGCAGGCGGCGAGAGCGATCGCCCAGTCGGGGTGCAGGTGATCGACATGTGGAAACGGCAGAAATCCGTGCAGGGGCGTGTCGATTGAGGCGGCGCGTGGATTGTTACCAAAAGTACAGAGCGGGTATCGATCCACCATTTCGTCTTCGTGTTCGATGCCGCGGTACTGCGTTTTGAGTGCATTGAGCCGTGACATCACTAGCGTCGCAAAACCATCTCGCTTGATGGTGCCGAGGTCTCCTCCACTGCCCTTTACCCAGAGCACTTCGACGGTCTCACCGGTCACGGGATCGGGCATCGGCATTTTAGCGGATGTGTTGCCACCGCCGAAGTTGGTCAGGCGCAGATCCCGACCAAGCAGATTGGAGCGGTAGCGCAGCAGTTCCGGCTCATCCATGCCAGCGGTTTCCGCCTCGTTCCAGAGGTCTTGAAGATAGTGCAGGGTCAAGCGCATGTCTCCTTGTCAGTGGGTTTGTCTTTACGTGTATAGCTTACATTATATTTGCAGATTAGTACGCTTTGTTTGTAAATGTTCGCGGTTTGGAATGGTGAATACTTCGTATCAGTTCAGACACGACATTCCTTTGTTTGACGAGCATGCCAACACTTTTTCACACATCATTATACACTTCTGTAGAGGCTGCAAAGCTGCACGCCGATATACGCCTGTATTTTTCTATTCGATTTTCTAAGCCGGGTAGATATTTGGATGCAGTAACGTTCGCGATTAAGGAATCATTAACGATCTATCGATATGTTAAGATGTGCGCACTCCAAACGCGAGGTTCCAGCCAGTGCGGCAAAGTGCGGAAGGAGGGCTTTACAAATTAATTCCCTTAATGATTCCGGATTCGATTGACAGCGCATAGTAGCAACTAATAATGGGTGTACGCCAGAACTGAGTGCCGTATAACAAAGTGCTGTCTATGGCGGAGCAGCAATTCAACAAAGCGGCTTCTACTCAGGTCAGTGTAAAGGCGGAATAAAGCACTTGAGCTCTGGAAGGATATCAGGATTCGATCAACCACTTGTAGAACAATCAGGCAATATATTTATATACAACGATGAGGCATTCTCATGACCGTAGCCACGGCATGATACGAAGGAGTTCCGAATGAGTGGAGTACGGGTACTGGTCGGCACACGCAAAGGTGCATTTGTACTGACATCTGATGGAAAACGTGAAGACTGGAAAATAGAAGGTCCTCATTTCGCAGGGTGGGAGATATTCCACGTTAAGGGTTCGCCGCTGGATTCGAACCGGCTGTATGCGTCTCAGTCGAGTGGATGGTTCGGTCAGCTCATGCAGCGCTCCGATGACGGGGGCAAGACATGGACACCTGTTGGCAACGAGTTCACCTATGAGGGAGTTCCTGGGACCCATCAGTTTTATGATGGCACTCAGCACCCATGGGAGTTCAAGCGTGTCTGGCACCTGGAACCGTCATTGACCGATCCGGATACCGTTTACGCGGGAGTAGAAGACGCTGCCCTTTTTCGCTCGACGGACGCAGGACTAACGTGGCAGGAGTTGTCCGGTCTGCGCGGTCATGAGACTGGCTCGCGGTGGCAGCCTGGAGCCGGTGGGATGTGCCTGCATTCGATAATTCTCGATCCGACTAATCCAAATAGAATCTTCATCGCGATTTCAGCGGCTGGCGCTTTCCGCAGCGATGATGCGGGCGTAACGTGGAAGCCGATAAACCAGGGGCTCAGATCGGAATATATCCCGGATCCAACTGCGGAGATCGGGCATTGTGTCCACCGAATCGCGATGCATCCGTCGCGTCCCAATGTGCTTTTCATGCAAAAACACTTCGATGTGATGCGCACCGATGATGCAGGGGAATGCTGGCACGAGGTGAGTGACAATCTGCCGTCGGACTTCGGTTTCCCGATCGATATTCATGCCCACGAGCCCGATACGATCTATGTCGTCCCGATCAAGAGCGATTCCGAGCATTTCCCGCCGGACGGCAAGCTGCGGGTCTATCGGAGCCGGACGGGCGGAAACGAGTGGGAGGCGCTCACGAACGGGCTGCCGCAGAGTGACTGCTATGTGAATGTACTTCGTGAAGCGATGTGTGTCGATACTCTCGATTCATGCGGGATCTACTTTGGAACCACCGGCGGGCAGGTGTATGCCTCATCGGACTCTGGTGATAACTGGAAAGCGATCGTGCGTGATCTTCCAGCTGTCCTCTCTGTCGAGGTGCAGACATTCCAATGATACGTGTGATCCTGCCAGCACATCTACGGACGCTCGCCAGGCTCGATGGGGATCTTGAACTCGACGTCGGAACGCCCGTTACGCTAGGAGCGGTTCTTGAAACTCTGGAGAAATGCTGTCCCGTACTGCGCGGGACAGTTCGCGATCACATCACGCTCCAGCGTCGACCCCTCGTCAGATTTTTTGCCTGTGGTCAGGACTTTTCGCATGAACAGCCCGACTTCGTACTCCCCGAAGAGGTCGTGACAGGCGTAGAACCATTTATTATTCTGGGCGCCATCGCCGGAGGATAATATAACTGGCGAAAGAATCTTTTCCGAAGAATGAACTTTCTCTCCAAGGCTGCGTCAGAAGAAGGGAGGAAACAATCCCGCACACGCATAACTACATTATGTTCCGTGGGTGGATCAAGCGGCAAAAAAAATTTGGTATCTTTATACTAAAATAATTTCGCCGTCGAGTGTCACGATTTTAGCGCGCTCTCGTAGTAGTATATATTCAGGAGAGAGTAGTTCTGAGAGTTCGTGTAGGAGACTGCCCGTGGTAACGAAAAATTCGATACGGCAGACACGCAGCGCAGCCGCTCCCGGCGCCTTACCCACCGTTCCCAATCGAACGATCCAGGTGGCGAGCCAGGCAGACGGTATCGAGCCAGTACAGGCAGCAGAAACGATTCTGCGCCGGTACGGTGCGCGCGCGATCTCGATATTAACTAACCCCCGCGTACTCGAGGACGGAAGAACGATCCCGGCGCGGATGAGTGCGAACGACTGCTATGTTGTCATGGAAGAGGCGTGCCGTAAGATGGCACGTGTTGCGGTACGAAAGTTCGCAGCGGACTCCAGGCTTCAGGCAATCGGCTATACCGCCGCGCTCGACACGATTTTCCCGGACCCTCCCGCGTACCTGACGCGCTGTATTCGCTCGGTAGTGAGCGATGTGGAGCGTGGCGTGCGTCGCGAGGTTCCGACAGTTTCGATGGATCAGCCACTGACTTCTGGTGACAATGCGCTGTGCCTCGGCGACACGATTGCCGATACACAGACCGTCGGTCAGCCAGAAGAGGCGCTGATCGAGAAAGACGAGCGCCTGCAGTTTCGTCATGCACTGGCTGCTGCAATGCAGTCGATCCCTAAGAACTACCTTGCTGCCCTGCAGCGCGACATCGATCGTGATCGGGAGCGTCAGGATGGCAACAGGGTTGCACCGGAGACCGCAAGCGAACGACAGACGGTCTGCCGCGCGCGCGCCGCGCTCTCGGAAATCCTGAAACGTGAGTGTGGACTGGACAATCCCTTCGTGCGTCTCCTGGCGCAGCAGAGGAGCAGCCGAGTGCGTACCAAACAGACTGCTTCGCCCAACTGGACCGCCGAGCGTCAGAACAGCCTGTTCCGACGACTTCTCGGTTCGTCATGGGAAGAGCGTTCCTCCGAGGCGTCGCACCCTGAAGACAATATCGAAGAGGCGATCGTCAACAATGTGAGCGCAGTCCAGAATATTGCCCCGCCCTCACCCGAAATGCGGCAGGCGATGCGTGTGATGGATGTCTACTACTTCGGCGATAATCCTACCACCGAGACTGTCGCTGCGCAGGATCAGTATGATCTGGCGATCAAAGCGCGCAACGCGGGCAGAATCGAGGAGGCGATCGGTCTTTACCGTGCCGCTTACGAACTCGAGCCACGCTTCTTCGCCGCCTGCAATGAAGTCGGCGTACTGCTGATGCAGACCGGTAATCTGCGCGATGCGCTGAAAATCTATCTGAGCCTCGTCGAGAACCCAAATGCGGGCGATCACAAGTTCATTGCCGCAAACAATGCGGCGGATGTCTATCTGCACTGGTACGATGCGGGTCGCAACAAGGAGCGCAACATCGAACGCGCTACGTACTATGCGCAGTTTGCAATGCAGCAGCCTCGCCCGATGCGCGCCTGCAACCTGATCCTCGCCTATGTGAAGGATAAGTACTATGTCGAGGCGCAGAAGGTGATGGATACGGTCTTGCAGTCCGGTCTTGCAGACTGCCCAGCAGACAAATTTTTGCAGACACTGTTTCAGATTCGCGATGCCGATCTCGTTGCCTGGTGGACATGGCTCGATAGCGAAATTGGGAAGGACAACTGATAATGAAGTCAACACTTAAAATAATGTCGAACAGCCTCCGCATTTTCGCAATCGGCGCCGGACTAGCAGCGATCATGTATGTTGGTTACGATACCGCTGTTAAGCCGACCGATAGCCGTACCGCGGTTCGCGCTATCCCGCACGTACACATCGTCGACGGCACCGAGTCTCATGGCGGCAAGAACCCACCTCGTGGCTAAGAGATATAATTGACCGGGTTTTGAAAGTACGCGGCTACGAAAAGCAGCGTCATGCGGTCGCGAATGCGGCACCAAATTTTCCAAAGAAGAAGTTCGTATTGAAGACGATTGCGATCTATCGAAGCGATTTCAATTGTCCTGTCAGTAAAAATAAAAGCAGCTTCGAGTCCCACAACTTAACAAGTCGGGACTCGAGGCTGCTTTTATTCTTCCATATCAATCCAATGAGTTCACAAATCAAAGTATCGAATCAATCCCTGATTTCATGCCTCCGCTAAAAGGGGGAGAGAATACAAATTAGCGGGATGCTGCATGAAGGCTGATTTACAGGCTGCATAATTGCACGAATTCTTGCTTGATCCATTCATCCATATTGGGGTAGGTGCTTTATAGCTCGTTCAGCCAGATCACAGAAATCATATTTCCAATATGATCTCAAGTAGGAACGCGAAGGAAACTGATTCAGAGAAGAGGCTACTTTCGCGCGTCTTTGTGCAGAGATTCAAGATAATCGAAAACCGCTTTCGCCTCTTTGCCGCCTGCTTTGGCGTGCGCGAGGAGGGGAATGCTATGTGGCCCTTTGGAATCCAACAAGCTCGGGAACGTTCTCAAAGTAGCTTGGACAATCTCCAGTTCTCCCAGCATGGCGGCAATGAAGATATCCATTCGGGCTCCCTTTTCGAGGAGAAACAGTGCGATATCCCTGCGGCCCATGTGTCCCGCGCCCCCGATAGCCAACTCGAAATCTCCGCCACCCCAGTCCCAGGATGCGTTCAATAAGCCCGGTTCCTGCGCGAGAAGAGCCTTCGTCTGCTCCAAATTCACATGTGCGGCCCTAACGAAATCCTGCACCATTTCTTTACCGAGAGCTGGAGGTTTTTCCATCTTTGCTGTCTTTACCATCAAAGCTCCTTTTGCTACCAGGGGTGTGGTCAACACTTTAGCAGTCATCACTGCCGATCCAAGAAACAGGTCTCTTCTACTGAGACGTGATCGAGAAGGCATAGCATTCTCCCTAATGAATGTGAGGACGATATAAATGGGATCGCGAAACTGGGCCAACGGCCACCTCGTCTTAATTATACTGGCCCTACCGAGGTGGCGTTGTGCCAAAATTGCTATTTTGAGGGCAGACGCCATGGAGGCGGCGAAATGTCTCCGGCGAGACGCCGACATGGAGGCGGAACAAGCGGCTAAATGCGGAGTGAGAGGTTAGTCCTGTCTCCAGACAAATGACCAGGATAGGTTTATCGGAGGTAAGCAACAGACTCTGCGCTTTCTCGATACGCTTTCGGGTCAGATATTGGTGGGGGGTGATGAGGAATACTTGCTTGAAAAGGCGCAAGAAGTGATGCGGAGAGAGCCATGCAACCCCTGCTATAGTGTCGAGCGTGAGTGGCTGATCAATCATGGCATCCATATAATCTAGTCCTTCCCTGATTTCACGTACAGCGAGTTAAGCAGCCAGTCGCCTCGTTTCGGGTTGATGATATTGCTGCTCAAACGCTTCAGGACTGACATAGCCCACCGTAGAATGCGTGCGCTTGCGGTTGTACCAAATGGCG
>JBBQPY010000160.1:0-12408 GCA_038216735.1 Chthonomonadales bacterium | reverse complement strand
ATTGCCTTCACGGTCGAAGCGGGCGTTGGTCTGCATGAACTTCGAGGTGTTGACACAGATATAGTTTTTCGCCATGATCGCGCAGGTCGAGTTGTGCTCAGCGGTGAACGTGCCTCCTGTACCTTTAACTGATCCATCGCCCTTGACGACGTTGCCTTCGATATAGGCGGTGCCGCCGGAAACGATCGTGAGGTGAACGCGAGCTACTTTGCTCGCAGTTGCAGTTTCCAGATTCAATACATTGGCATTTGTGACAGCGCCGTAAACACCTCTGACGTTGACATTGCCTTCCGCCATAATTACCAGGCTAACGCCATAAGAGTAGTTATCGGAAGCACCTGGCTTGACTTTACCCGGCGTTGGCTCATCGCCATCATGTGGTAGCGGCGGAAGTGAGTTGCCGTTCGCATCCTTTATCTGGCTTCGGGCGTAGTCACCTAGCGGAATCATGAGCGTTTTCTGGTTGCCATTCGGATTAGCCGTACCATCGAAATTGTACCAGGACTTGCTGTCATGGCGTGTCAGCAGAATATAGTCGCCGAGCAGTTCGATCGTTACGCCGGGCGCGTTATAGTGCTGACCATTCCAGAAGCTCTGGCTGAATCCGGCGTTCGGGTTGGTCCAATCGGCAGGCAGCGAGTAGGAGCCGTTGATTCCCGGCGTCGTGGTTTCCGGCTGCTGATCCTCGAAGTTGTCGATATAGACGTTGCGCCCGAAGCCGAACTGACCGGTATTGTATTCCTGACCGTTTGCGCCCTTGACCCAGTAACCGGAATCGCGCGTCAGCATCCGGTAGCGCAGTACGCCGCTGCCGTTGCCGAAAGTATCGAGTCGCGGCGGCGCCAGATAGGAGATACCGCGTGAGTAGCCGCTGACGTCGGGCTGCGAAGAGCCGTCACGAATCAGTCCGTTATAGCTATTGAAACCGAGATCATCGCTGGCAAAGATCTGCTGTGCAGCGGCATTTCCGTTTGGATCGACATCAATCGCCGTATTCAGCCATGCCTCTTTATCATTCGGCCCACGGTTCGGGCTGAGATTAAACTTTCCTGAGGTCTGCACCTGTTCCGGCTGGGCGCCGTTGGTGGTGCCGAGTGGACTCAGATAGAGGTAGGTATCGCCCCCAAGGGTCAGGTTTGCATTGCTGCGGATCGGCGCGCCATAGAGAATATTATTACCGTTTTTGCCGCTCGCATAGAGAGGATTGCCGAGCATCGGATTACCATATACGGTCGCGACATTGTGTCCGACTGCGGGCGTACCGATAAAGTTCTCGCCGCCGCGATGGTCTTTGTCCGTGATGAAGCGCATATATTCAGTGATACCGATCGCCTTATAAGCGGTCTGTTCGCGGCGAAGGCGGGGAGCGTTCTGATTGGTTACGAAAACGGTCGGATCATTGATCGCCAGCTCGCCGGAACGTCCGAGAGACTCTATCTTGAGTTTCTGCCCGTTCGGGTCCTCGGGATGCGGATCATAGGAGACGCGCACCAGAGCGCGACCGCCTACGAGCGGAATGCGGGTATAGCCTCTGGAGAGCCAGAAATAATCGGGATCTCGGAAACCATTCACATCCCCGGCAGCAGCGAGCGGCGCTGTCGGTGTCGGTCGCCAGTCTGCTCCGTCGATGCTGCTGTTGAGCTGATTATTGCAGTAGTCGATACCGGCGCGCGCGAATGCCAGCGCGCCGTTCGTCTCACGAGCGCGTCCTGCCGAGACCAGGTTGCGTGCGACTCGCGTCACGAACAGCCCGCCGATAAACAGCAGGATGAACAGCACGGCGAGTGCGACTACCAGCGCCTGCCCATGCTGTGCGCGATGGCGGCGGGATGTTTTATATGTGGAGGCGGGGCGAGACTGCCGGGTTCGATCGGACATTGGACTCATAGCTCCCTGAACTAACATTCGGTATAGATCGAAATAGACGGAACATCGACGGGCGACTTCAGCGGAACCGGGCTGGAGTCGACCAGCCCCGGTCTGCAATTACTACGATTGTTTTTTTATGGATTGTAGAGCGCGTTGCATGATAAGCAGCGCGACCTATAGGTTTAGGCGACAAATCAGCGCTGCAGGTTCCGTACCTCGACTTTGCTCGCAAGCTGTGTGTCCTGAGGGCGCGCAGAACCCGGGTCGTAGAGGCGAACTTCGAGTGCGACATTCATCAGGTCACGGGTCATATAGTCGATTTTGACGACATCGTTCGGGCGATTCATCTGGAACTGATAGTAGACTTCCACTGGCGCTGCCGGGATGTTCGTGCCAGATACCGGATCGAACTGCAACTGTGGCAGACTATGCGGTCGATACTGTGCCAGGCTCGGATCTTCCTGATTGGTAAAGTTCGGATTCGAGGCAGTATCGTTGTTGCTGTCGAATTCGACATATCCCGCTCTGACATGAACGTCGTTGACGATCGAACTGTTGTTGAGATCCCCGATGTCCTGATAGTTGATTTTGTACTGGTTAGCGCTAATCACGCCCACGTTGGCGGAGACGCGCGTGTACTGAATGCGCTGCCCATAGTGCAGTCCGGGGCGCTGATCGGGACCGAAAATACGCTCTGTGCCGGGAACTACGCGCGCTGTGGGCATCTGCTCCAGCGGGTTGAGCAAGTTGCCGTTAAGAGCTGTCCAGAACGCACTGGCTGCCGGGACGCCGAGCCATAGATAGCGCTTCGGGTTGTCCGGATAGGTCGGGTCGAAAATATCGTTATTCACGTCGGCCGGGTTAAAGAGAACCGGCAGCGCACTCCCGATATTGTCGTGCAGATAGACCGACTGCGGGAAATTGAAATTGATTGCGCCACGCTTCGGATCGACTGTGAACGCCATCTCCGGCGTCGGATTATTGAAAATCAGAGTGCCCTTTGATGAGATGGTCATCTGCGGCCCGACATCTGCGCCGGCGCCAAGGTGCGTGATGAAATCGTTCGCGTTGCCCGCCCCCGATTTGTTGTCCGACTCATACCAGTTGAGCGGGTTCTGGGCGAGTGGATCGTCTTTATCGCTTGCGCCGCGATAGACCAGCACACGATACGGCGTATTCCAGGCGCCGTGCGTGGAGGTAAACTGCGTTGCAGCGGTGTAGGGCGTTTCCGCGCCGGTGTTCTCGAGACTGGAGGCGAGACCGGGATCGTTCTGCACATAGGTCGGTGTGAACGAGGCGAGCAGTCGCACGGTCGGGCGATTGGCAGCATCGTAGACGATATTGTTGTTACTATCGCGCGCCAGCCCGACGAGGTCGGCTTTTAACAACGGCAGCATCGAATGCGAAACGGCACGCCAGCATTTCCACATCGGGACGCCGTTTGCTTTGTCATCTGCAGTCAGCTCTGTTCCAGGAGGTGCGTAAACTGAATCAACTCTAGTCGTATCATAAAAGAAGTTCTCATAGTCGATCACTATATCAGTGTTCTTCGGATCGTGACCAATCACTCCGTTTGCATCACGTGTATGAAACAGTGCGACGTTGGGTATGAACTTTTTGGTCTTACCAGTCGGGTCGAGAATAAATGCTTGCACTTCCGCTTTAAAAAGCGAGTAGCGGTTATCGGCTTTGGTGTTGGCTGGATCTTCCCAGCGGTTGGCATAGCCATGAAAGACTTGAGTGGCAGCTAACGGATCGACGACCGGCATACTTTTAGAACCCTCGTTTGAGGTATCGCCTCCAGAGGTATTGTCACGTGCACCTATAAATAGGCGCGTGATCGTACGACCGGGTGTGACGGACAGGGCGATGTTCTGCGGATCGGTGTCTTTCTGTATCTGCTGACCGGTAGTCGGGTCGGTGATATACTTGCCGTTCGCGGACTGGTTTTCGAGCTGCCGCGCCGCCATCACGTAATCGATTTTCGCATACTGCGCCGGGTAGACGAACGGAGCGCCCGTTTTGTCACTCAGCCAGAGGTTGACCTTCGCTTCCGGCTTCGAGTTATCGTAGACGGCGGCGGCGCTGGCGAGTTCCGTCGTGATCTCACGCAGGATTTCGCGGGCAGCGGTCTGGCTTTCGATCTGTGTTCCTGCGCGGTTCGTCAGGTTGATGCTGTCCGTGAGCGGTTTGAAGATCAGTATGATCAGAACCGCCGTAAGTGCGATCACGACGAGCAGTTCCAGCAGCGTAAAGGCGCGCTGTGCTGCCTGACGGGTGCGAGTGCGATAGGTTGTTTGCGGCGCGGTGTATTTCATGGCTGTGATTGCCCCGGTATCCGAAAGTGTCTCGAGCGAATATTCTTGTTACGGTGCGGGAAGCATCCCGAAAGAAGGCGCAGCGAGCAGCGCCCCTACAATACGGATCTGATCGACTACTGGCTGCTCGACTGCAGAACCGTGTCGTTGTCGATTTTGCGCCAGCGGTCACTGCTGCGCCAGATGACTCGGGACTTGAGCGATACGCCCTGCACATAGGAGATGGCACGCCCTGTGACCTGCGCGGTAAACGTCGGCGTCTGGCTCTTGATGTCCGCATGCTGATCGGTGATGTCGATATAAGGCAGTGAGCTGCCGTTCAGTGTATCGAACTGCGCCTGATTGTCGATAATCTGGTAGATTTCGTGCGTGTAAGGCGTGTTGTTGTTGTTCCCGTTTAGACTCAGGTAGTACTCGCCCAGCGTCACCGTCTTGCCCGCTTCTGAAGGTGAGAAGTAGAGGCGCGTCGCTTTACTTCCATTCGTGCCATCGCCGATGAAGAACAGGTTCGGCTTGGTCAGCAGGTCACTGGCAGTCGACGTCTGTGTATAGTGTGCAGCGGCCTTCTGTACCTGCATTCCCCACTCTTTTTGCGTCTTGTAGTAGATGCGCAAGGGCGCGTTTTGCAGGTTATTCGCCTGAACATAGGATGCGTCCAGTGTGATGAAGCCGGACTTCGGATCGAAATTGGTGCGAACCGGCGCAGGTGCATAGAGCACGCTTTTGGTTGAATCCCAGTAGCGCCATTTGATCGTTTTATCGCCCGGGTCCACGCTGTACTCTGCGATCTCCTGACCGCTGTTGCCATTATAGATCATGATGTCGGGCGAGGAGTTCGCCGCGCCACCTCGGTACATGCCGCTATAGATCGTGCCGTCGCCGCCGATATCGCCGTCAGTGAGCAGCAGACCGAGCGAAAGCTTGACCGCATAGGGCGATTGGGAAGGGCAGGAGCGCTGATCGCGAATGATATGGTTGTCGAAAATCAGATAATCGACACGCGCTTTGAGCGACTGCTGGTTGACGACACTGCCCCCACCCGGGTTCGTGTTGACATGACCGCGCGGGTTGAAGACGAGTACGCCGACGTTGGCGTTGTTCGCGCCGTTGTTGGTGTACCATGCATATTCGTATGGGTCGTCGGTGAAGGCTTCGTTCGCTGTGAGGCCGCCGCTCGTCTGGAGCGGCGTAAGCGTTACGAGTCGGAACCGGCGGCTGACGTCGTCGCTCTCACGTCGGATTGACATGAAGTTGGCAGGCTTAATATTGTTCGTGCCGTCGAAGATGTCCACCCACAACGGGCGCGGCGAGACGCCAGCAGCCAGCGTAGTCGGGTCGATGTCGTTGACGATGATATTGGCGGTCAGCGGCAGAAGCTGCGGCGGCGTGTCCGTCGTGTAGTAGTCATAACGGAACACGAAGGTGCGAAACGTCGGGCGATTCGGCTCGATCAGTCGCGGGAAGAAGGCGATTTTGCCGTTATCATAGTCGATCGCGTACTGGTCTTCATTCACCAGCGGAGCGGTCGGATCGGGCTGTGCGTTCGTCGAAAGCGCGCTCTGTTCCAGCCGCGACATCGGCAGACCGGAAGCCACGATACTGTCGCGCAGTTCGCCGCTCGGCGCGGTATGAAACTGATTGAAGACCGGATTCAGCTGCAGTGTGTAAACAGAGCCATACTGTGTGGCGCCGCCATTAGGAGTGCCGACCGGTATCGGGAAAGTCTCACCCTGCACGTATTTGATACGATTGATGTCCGATGCGAAATAGAGATCGTCGAGGATCGACGGATGTGTATTTGCGGGCAGGTCGCCGGGGCTGACGTCGGTCAAATCGTCAGGTGTCGTCAGTGTGAGCGGAAGGAAATCGCCCTTGCTGTCGATCGTCCCCGAGAAGATATTTTCAGGCAGGAATGGGTTGCCTTTGAAAGCGTCAAGCTGCTGCGAAACAAGTGCGCCGCCCGAGGTCGTTTCTCCGGTGCGCTGGATGGTCAGGAAGCCGCCGGGGAAAAGGCGCACGATCGCCAGAATGCCGATCAGCAGGATCACGAGGACGACCAGAATCTCGACGAGCGAGAAGCCGTGCTTTGTGCCACGTACTGTACGGGTCGTTTGAGCGACCTGGGTTACGTCTGGCGAGCAGTTTTTTGTATGCGATGCGTTTCTGATTTTCATGCCCGGTGTCTTCCCTCGGTACGGAGGTGCTATGCGGCGGCGTGCGCGCTGAATACGGTGCGGCTGCTCACTCGATATTCGCTGGATTTGCAATCGAATATGACAAAAGTGATCGTGTGTTTCGATCCAGGTACAGGTCTTCGACGACCTGATTTTTGCGAATGTTCCGAATCGGGCGCGAATAGCGCGTGATGCCCTGGGTTTCAACCCCGGTCAGGAGTGGGAAAGCCTGATGCCACGGGCTAGGCGCACCCGCAATCTGTCTCGGATCGTGCCTGATCAGGAGAGGAGAAGCATTTGTCTGAAGCCTTGATCACAATGATTTATATGATGATATGCGTGATTACCACTCCACAATAACAGCCATCTGACAGATACGAGAGTGGCGACAATCACAGAATGGGCTTAGATCATTCCTCTGGTAATCATTCTCATCGAAACAATCACATAAATCAAGGTTCAGACAGTGCCGCAAAGTCCGGGCGGGGAAGGTGCTTCTGTAGTGCGCGGCTTCCCCGCCCTGCGGGTCTCGGTCGATCTATTGCTTTGTCGTTACACTACTTATAGTTGAGCGGCAGTTGTGCGAATGCCTGGTCGTATTTGATTTTGCGTGCGGTCCCCGTATTGAGTAAAATAATCACACTCGGGCTGCCTGCGGTGGCAGCATGATCGGTGTTGTAGGTCAGGATCGTGCGCTCGGTCGGCGGATTTTTGTACTTCAACTGCGTGACGAGCGGATTTCCTCCAACTGCCCCGGTATCGGTATCGCAGCCGTTGGCGGCATCATAGAGTTCGTGTGACCAGTCGGGCGAATAGTGCAGTTCGTACATCACTGCGCCAGTGCCGTCCTTCATCACGCTGCCGTTCGCATCGAGCATCGGTCCGATATCCATACTGTCCATTTTATAGTACAGTTTGGACTGCCCCTCATAAGTTCCTACGGAAGCATCGGTTGGGAAGTCGCGGTCGCCAGAGAGCGAGCAGGTGCCCGGCGCGCCCTGCGTCCAGGCGACTTTCACCAGAGCGCCATTCGCGAGCGGCGATTTCAGGGGCCAATACACCTCCGTCACGGCCTGTTTATCGGAAATCAGGCGATCGGTACAGGTAAAGGTATTGATATCTTTGATCTGCTCGTGATAGAGGTAGCCTTTATTGAGCGCAAACTTCGTGCTGAAGTTCTCAACGGTCTTGTCCATCGGCGTGATTGGATTGGTTCCCAGATCGGCGACGACAGCAGGACGTGCATCGGGCTTATTTGGATCGCCGGTCGGGTTGGGGAGTGCAGTTTCCGCATAGCCAAAGAGGGAGGTCGGATAGTGACCTTCATCCTCGTTGAAGAGTCGCGCGCCGAGGTAGACGGCATGCATATTGCTCATCGTATTACTCTGCCGCGTCTGCTCTCGCACCGTTGCGAAGACCGGGAAGAGTATTGCCGCAAGAATCGCTATTATCGCGATCACTACGAGGAGCTCGATCATTGTGAAGGCGCGCTTTGCTGCTGTCCGCCGGTGCATTCGACTGGTCATGCTGGTCTCCATTAATCCCAGGGTTGAAACCCTGGTCTGGCTGGCACTACGTGCCGATCGTCCTTCGGACGAAAAACATATCTTCAAGCGCCTGTGTCGCGTCTGGCAGATGCCAGGCTTAACCCCGTACTCCAGAACGTTTATAGTGATGCGGGACACGCCGCCTATACGATCCGGTCGGGTATTGCTCCCATAAAACTTATTTGCTAGGGAATATAGCCGAGCGGACCGGCGGCAACGAAGGTCTTCGCGTCAGCGGCTTTGGTTGTGCCGTTCAAAAGCAGCACAAGGATTTTGTCTGAGTTCGCATAGGCGACATGGTCGGTGCACCACGTCACAACAGTACGATCATCGGGCGCTTTGGCGCCGTATTTCATTTGATTGGTAAACTGTTTGTAATCTTTGCGGCTGACGACGCCCGTCCAATCGAGACTGTAGTGCAGTTCGCGCACGCCGGGAACGATCGTGCCATCGGCGGCTACCTGCGGTCCCGTATCAAAACTGTCGTAGTTATAATAGTAAGCAGGTGTGCCGAGGATCGGCGGCACCGTCACGAAAGGTTTGGTTTTATTGAGTTCGCTGTTCGGCGGATAATCGTTCGTCACAACCGGGTCTTTGAAGATACTGTTCGCCATTGTGGAGTTGAATAAAACCTGCTGATTGGCAAGCAGCGGACCTACTGTCGGCGGATATACAGCGGCTGTAACGACTGTCGGATCTTTGGATGTAGAGACAGTGCTGATGAACGCCGTTTTGTCGTTGATCATATACTTCTGCCCTTTGTTGAGGGGCCGATAGGACAGCTGCTCGATCGTGACGGGCGTTCCGGTGCCGGTATAGAAATCCATATAAGGAGGCGTTTGCGCATTATCGAGATACTGCACGAAGCCGAGCAGTGAGGCGGGATAGCGATTGTTGTCCTCGTGATATTGCTTGAGGGCGATATAGACATCGTGCATTTGTGTCATCGTCTTTGTGCGGCGGGTCTGTTCGCGCACAGTGGAGAAGACGGGAAACAGCAGTGCGGCAAGAATCGCAATTATTGCGATCACGGTGAGCAGTTCGATCAGCGTGAAGCCGGCATACCTACTTCGGATTGTTCTGTTTCTGAACCCGTGCATCTGTACCTGTCCATTTCTCCGCGAATTCACAAAGAAGCCACTTGAACGCGTATCATGAGGCGACCGATCCCATTATAGTGACAACTGGTGCAGTTGTCAATGGCTTTCGGCAACTTTGACCTGCAAATGGCGATTCTTAGCATTACGAATTCGACAATCGCACTTAAATATCAGGTCTGGATTTATGACGACACCTTCTCGCCGCTTGTTCCCCACCGGAGTCGTCTTTATTTTAGACGTCACACCAAATCCCCTTCTCCCTGCCGGTCGCAAGTTCCTGAGGGCGAGTAGGGAAACAGCAATGAGAGACTTTTTCCGTGGATTAGTATGAAAGAGGTAGAGGTTCTGTCTTTGCCCCTCTCCCTGATGATGCCCGAATGGCAGGGAGAGGGGCTGGGGTGAGGTAGATTTACTTCGTGCCGTTACTGTCGGCGCCATTGCTCGAGGAGCCGTTCGTCTTACCGTTCTTGGGCGGCTCGATCGGCTTGACGACTTCCCCCACAGCGGCGGCAACTTCCTCCGCGATGGTTTCCTCGTCGATCAGACGCGCGATCGTGCAGGCGCGGTCACCCGCTCCGACATTGATCAGCTTGACGCCCTGGGTGCTGCGACCCGCTTTACGGATGGTCTGGACATCCATCTGGATCATGACGCCCTTTTCGGTCAGCACCATCAGCTTATCGTCCGGCTCGACAACCGCCGCGTCGACGATCGGACCGGTCTTCGTCGTAACGTCCATCGTGAGGATACCCTTACCGCCGCGTGACTGTGCGCGGTAAGACGCCAGGTCAGTGCGTTTGCCATAACCATGCTCGCTGGCGACCAGCAGTTGGCTCGTCGGACTGACCACATCCATCGCCACCACGAGGTCGATCAGCTCTTTCGTTTTGGGATCGCGCATCTCGATGCCGCGTACGCCGCCTGCCTGTCGGCTGCGCTCCGGCACAGTTTCCTCTTTGAACCGAATCGACTTGCCGTTGCGCGTTACGAGCATCACTTCCTGATTGCCATCGGTCGGCTTGACCCATTTCAGGTTGTCGCCCGCTTCGATATCGAAGCAGTTCAGCCCGTTCGAACGCAGGTTGGCAAACTCGATCAGCGCGGTGCGCTTCACTTCGCCATACTCGGTCGCCATCAGCAGGTAGCCGCCACCGAGCATATCCTTCATCGGCAGAATCGCCGTGATCGTATCGCCCGGCTCGATCTGAATCAGGTTGTTGATATGCTGACCGCGTGCCTGCCGGCTGGTCTGCGATACCTCGTAGGCTTTGAGACGATAGACACGTCCCCGGTTCGTAAAGAACAGAATATAGTGCGTCGTGGTCGCAACGAAGAGGTGCGCCAGCAGATCTTCCTCTTTCAGATTTGCCGCCTGAACACCGCGTCCACCGCGCTTCTGTGTGCGGTAAGTGTCCATCGGTACGCGCTTGATGTAGCCATCGCGCGAGATCGTGACGAGCGTTTTCTCTTCCGGCACGAGGTCGTCTTCGGTGATCTCGTCGGCTTCGGTCGGCAGAATGCGTGTGCGCCGATCGTCGCCATACTTGTCTTTGAGCGCTCGCAGTTCGTCTTTGATGATCCTGACGACGCGGGCGGGCGTCACCAGAATATCCTCATAGAAGGCGATCTGGCGCAGAAGGCCGCGATACTCATCTTCGATCTTCTGGCGTTCGAGCTGCGAAATCTGGCGAAGCTGCATATTCAGGATCGCTTCCGCCTGTATCTGTGTCAGCCCGAACCGCGAAACCATTTCGGTGCGTGCCACTTCGCTGCTCGGCGCACGGCGGATCAGTGCGATAATCTCGTCGAGGAAATTGAGCGCGATCTGCATACCCTCGCGGATATGCGCCTGACTTTTCGCGCGCGCCAGCTCATAGCGGGTACGGCGCACGATGATCTCTTTGCGATGCGCGATATAGAGGGCGATCACCTGTTGCAGGTTCAGCATCTTCGGCTGCCCGTTGACGAGGGCGAGCATGATGATGCCGAAGGTCTGACGCAGCGCGGTATGCTTGAGCAGGAAGTTGACGATACGTTTCGGCATCACGTCGCGGCGCAGTTCGATTTCAATCCGCATCACGCCCTTCGCGCTATAGTCGTTGAGCGCGGTGATGCCTTCGAGGCGCTTGGAGCGTACGAGGTCGGCGATATGCTCGATCAGGCGCGTTTTGTTGACCTGGTAAGGCAGTTCGGTGATTACGATCACGCTCTTGCCATTATCCAACGGCTCGACCTGCACCGCCGCCTGCATAATGACTTTACCGCGTCCGGTGCGGTACGCTTCTTTCGCGCCTTTCGTACCGAGGATAAAGGCGGCGGTCGGGAAGTCGGGACCGGGCACGAATTTGATCAGATCGTCGACGGAGGCATCGGGATGATCGAGCAGGTAGACGGTGGCGTCGAGGATCTCGCGCAAGTTGTGCGGCGGGACGCTCGTGCTCATGCCGACAGCGATGCCTTCACCGCCATTACAGAGGAAGTTCGGAAACTTACCGGGCAATACGACCGGTTCGCGCTCAGTCTGGTCGTAGTTCGGCATAAAATCGACGGTGTCGCGTTCGATCTCATCGAGCATCTCCATCGCGAGCGGCGTCATACGGCATTCCGTGTAGCGATAGGCGGCAGGCGGATCACCATCAACGCTGCCGAAGTTGCCCTGTGGATCGATCATCGGGTAGCGCAGACTGAAGTCCTGCGCCATACGAACGAGGGTACCGTAGATCGCGGCGTCACCATGCGGGTGGTATCTACCCATCGTGTCGCCGACGACACGTGCCGATTTGACGCGCGCGCTGCCGGGTCCGATTCCAAGGTCGCGCATCGCGACGAGGATGCGTCGCTGCACCGGCTTGAAGCCATCGCGAACGTCCGGAAGCGCTCGCGAGATCAACGTCGAGACAGCGTAGCCGAGGTACGAGCGACGGAGTTCCGATTCGATATCGATGACCATCGTGCCGACCGGGGATGCAGGGGGGGTGTCGTTGTTATCATTCGGAACTGCGGGAATATCGTCGTTTGCCAACGTTCTCTCCTCAAAAAAAGCGGGCGGATGGAGTGCATTTTATGCCTCTCCCAGCCCGTACAAAAAGCCTGATTACGGATCACCCAAAACGCCACTTACAACTCATTTTTCAACACGATTTCAATCTCGTTTTCTGTTCTTATTGTACCATTTACGTACAGTTTTGTCAACTGTACCGAAGGAATTCCAGAGGCTTTTCGGCGAAGCGCGGGCAGCGTTCGGCATGAACTTTTCCGGGGCTCGAAAAACAAAATACAGGGAACGAAATAGAGGATTAACGGCGTCTGTTGGCGGACGGTAAACAGTGAAACCCCGCCCTGATTCCAACCCTCCTTCTACCATTCGTAGTACAGAAGATAGTAGGGCAATAACTCGATG
>JBBQPY010000159.1:0-12550 GCA_038216735.1 Chthonomonadales bacterium | reverse complement strand
GGAAGTGGCCGCCTGGGAATACCAGCGTAATCAGCGTCCCCATACCGTGAATTGGCAGTTTCGAGCCGAAGACGCACGGATCAAACTCAAGCGGCTCTACCCGATCCAAAACGATAAAACTTCGTGAAACTAACGACTAGTTGCGCTCTTATCGACGCAAAACAGTAGACAATAAGATAAAAGCGTTCAAATCAGTGCTCTTTGAGGGCTGATTTTACCAGACATAAGTTTACATATAAAACTAGCACAACTCGTTCGCTAAGCATATTCGGGGTGAGGCCTTGAGTTATTTGGATTATACGCTTATCGATATCCTGAGAAACATATCCAGCTATGATCGTGAGACGGTACTTGGGTACCAATGGATGATTTCACAACTCGATCTAGTGTCGTACTATGGCGGTGGGTTTGGATCAGAAGGACTCAAAATCCTCTTTCCCGAATTGGAAGTCTCATCCCAAAATACAATCGCTATTGCGACTGGCGAACGTCTGATGGAGCGATCAGCTTTGATCCATCAGTTCGAGGATGGATATTTCTTTCGCATTGCAGATAGTCACTCCGGGCAGGACGTGCTGCGAATAAATCCGGCAGTGTATGACATTGAAATGCCTGGCGATCTGAAATTCGACTTGAAAATCAGCTGTGTTGAGTGTTCTGCGTATGAGGTCGAGACAGAAGATACAGCCATTCTGGATTGCTTACAATACCATTTTGCAGTCACCGAAATAGTCGATCGTTCCGCCTGAAAGCAATGTTACTCTCCCACTAAAAGGTCGTCGATCAGACGGAAACCCTCATCGATTCGCACCTTTGCTTCAGGCACTGCGCGTTCGTCATAAGGGAGTTTGCCCCCGCCTTTAAGCGGTTCCCGCGAATCGTAGAGCAGGAACGGCACCGGTCCGACTGAGTGCCCTCGTGTTGCGACCGGCGTCTTATGATCGGGAGCACAGAGCAGCCGGAAATCGTCGCGTTTCCTCATTCCATCGCGCAAAGTGCCGACGACCAGCTGATCGAAGCTCTCGATCGCGCGAATTTTCTCGTCGAGACTGCCTGCATGTCCCGCTTCATCGGGAGCCTCGACATGCACCCAGACGAAGTCGTGACGCTCCAATGCGGCGAGGGCGTACTGCGCTTTGCCGAGGTAGTTGGTATCGAAATAACCCGTTGCACCCGGAACGTCGATGATCTCGAGTCCAGTGAGTTTGCCAAGCCCTCGCACTACATCGACCGCCGCCACAACCGCGCCTGTCATGCCATACTTTTTTAGAAAAGGTGGAAGTAGAGGTGTTCGACCCGGACTCCACAGCCAGAGCATATTGGCGGGCGGCTTTCCCTCCTCACGACGCTGCCGATTGAAGGGCAGATCACTGAGCAGGTTGAGCGAATCATCCATGAAGGAGCGTATCTGCGCTTCTCGCTCTCCGACTGGATAGATTTCCGCGAGCGGCTTGCCCATGTTTTCGTGCGGCGGATGTGTGAGCATTTCGGTCGGTCCGTCGATCCACCGCAGAATATGGCGATAAGCGATGCCCGGAAACAGTGTCTGTGAACGGCTGCACAATTTCTGGTTGGCGAGTTCGATGATCGGGCGGGCTTCAGCGGTCGTGATGTGACCCGCGCTATAGTCGACCAAATTCCTGCCGTCCGTACTGATCAGCGAACAGCGAAAGGCGACGTCTTTCGCCTCCAGAGGAATGCCCATCGCCGCCGCCTCGACCGGACCGCGACCTGTATAATACTTTGTCGGATCGTAGCCGAGCAGCGCCATATTTGCGGCGTCGCTGCCCGGATACATTTCCAATGGCGTAACCTGAACTGCGCCGACGAGACCAGTCTGAGCAAGCGCGTCGAGGTTGGGAGTGCGTGCCACTTCGAGCGGAGTCTTCCCGTCCAGATCGGGGTGAGGCTCGTCCGCTGCCCCATCCGGCACAAGCAGAATATACTTCATCAGCGACCTCGGTTTGCGGGTGTCGGACTCGCAGGCGCGTGCGCCGTCTCGTAGACCTTCAGAGCGTCGAGTTCCTGAATCAGTCGTCCAGCATCGGTAGCGGTGAGGCGACCATTCTGTACCATCTGCAAAATCCGCGCTCGCGCCTCCGCCTCCTTCAGTTTTGCCTCGCTCGGACCCGGAGGCGGCTCCGGTTTTGTGCCCTTCACGCGGGTCGTAACCGTTGTGCGAACCTCATCGGATTTGTTCCGCACCATGATCTTCAAGCCTGCCCAGGCTTCGCGTCCCGCCGTTCGCGCCTCTTCCTTGATCGCAACCGTCGCGATTTTCACAAGTGCAGGCAGCAGGTGCGGCGGCACTTCGACGGTATGTTTCGAACCGTCTGGTCGCTGCATCTGTACCTCCATCGGCTCCTGCTTCGGTTTGGACTTCGCTTCTTCGGCAGGCGCAGGCATTTTAGGCGCCTCCTCAGCGAGAGCGGCGAGCAGCTGTGCCGCCTCGCTCGGTCGCAGAACGCCCTCTGCGACCAACCCCATAATCCGTTCACGTTCGGTCTCGTTCATTGTTTCATTCCTTTAGTGGCTGGACATCAGGCGCGAAGTATATGCGCATCGCCCGAGATGGACTGCACGTTGAGCGTGCCCGCTCCTGTACCGATCTGACCTGTCCAGAGCGTCTCGGTCGCTGTAACGGCGGTGGCGTCATGCTCGCAGCGCAGGTCGCCGGAGGTCGTGCTGAGCGAAAGGCGCACGTTGCTGCCTTCCGGTATCGAGACTTTCACATCGCCGGACACCGTGTTGATCTGCATCGTGCTGGAGAACGGTTCGCGCAGCTGTAGTTCGACATCGCCGCTCACGGTCTGCGCCTGCAGGCGAGTCGCGGTCAGTTCGGCGGCGTGGACGTCTCCGGAGACGGCTTTGATCGCGATATTGCCGCTCGCATCTTTAAGAGTTGCATCGCCCGAGATCGACTCCACGACGATATCGAGCGGCGCATTCGCTCCGACGTGCTCGACTTTGACATCGCCGGAAACCGACTTGCATTCGATACGCCCCCCTTCGAGGTGGCTGGCGCTGACGTCCCCGCTCGCAGTGTTCGCTGACAGCCCACGTCCGATATGCTCGGCATGAATGTCGCCGCTCTGTGTCGCGACAGTAGCCGCTCCGGTGATATTGGCTAGCGTCAGGTCACCGCTCATCGTTTCGCCGCGTGCGTCTCCTCGCAGATCGTGCAGATTCAAGTCACCGCTCGTCGTGACACCTTCCGCCAGATTATCGAGTTCTGCCAGTTCGACGTTACCGAAATGGCTGTTGACGCGCACATTCCCGACGTAGCGCGGGACGCGCAGTTCGAGATCGACGGTTCCCTCGCGGAACATATCGGGAGTACTAACTTTTACGTCGAGCCGGCCGTCGGTGCCCTGCATTGTGATTTCGATTTTCCCCGCAGTCGCCTTGACTTCGTCGGCACGATCGCTCCATGCTACTTTGCTCACGACCACGACCGCCGGACCGTCGTCGATACCGGTCACTTTGACGTTGCCAAGTGGGTTTTCGACATAAACTTTCGCCTGCGCTTCGAGGTGGAACTCCTGCTCGTAGTTTTCGGTGTGCTCGGGCAGACCGGTCAGGTTCTGCGGGCGGGCGTCCTCACCTTCCGTCCAGTTCCGGACGCGCGAGGAGACGCTGCTGCTCCAGTGAGCTCCGGCCCGTGTCGCCTTTCGCAGTTCTAACTGCACGCGCCGCACGATTTTTTCGGGCTGCACACGTCCTACTGCCTGCGAAATCCGCTCACCGAGATCGTCGAACTTCTCTTTCGAGGGTTTCATCTTATCGAACTCGAAGCCGCCGAAAAACGACTTGTCGTCTTTATCCTGTTTATCCCTGTCGGCTTTCTGTTCCGTTTTCGCTTTTTCTTCGGCAGCATCAGCGGCAGTGGTCGTCTCACCGCGCAGCGCGGCGATGAGTGTCTCAGCTTCGTGTGCGCTGATTTTGCCATCCTGCAGCATCTGCAGCACGCTCATTACGTTATCGTCCATCGTTGGGTTTTCCTTGTATGCGAAAAGTCGATCGACTGTCGATCATTGGATGACTGTGGGTGACTATTCACCCCTCTTGGAGTTTCAGGCTTACAAGCGGAATATCCGCATATACTCCCCTCTGGCATTTCTCAATAAGAGCGACCTGGGTTAAAGGGATTTAATTTGGATGAAATTCAGTTGGCAAATTTCGTAGTGTGCGTCTTCGGCTTTGGCATTACAAAGCCGCTTTTACTAAAGAGCGTATAGCCGACTTTATCGCGTGTGTATCCATATGAGCCTTTGGACGCATGAGGATCGTCGGGTAATTTCGTCAGATACTCTGGGACGAGCTGCTCTAGTTTGTCAGGCAGGTGACCGTGGTCCAGTTCGTAAGCACGGATTGCGAATCGCAGTTCCAGCATTCCGGTCAGAGCCTCCGCCTGCCGGTCTTTTTCTATCGCTTGCCGAACATCGAACCAAACTATTTGGCAGATCATGTCGTCCGGCACCGGAATCGGCGCAAGGTTAGCACTGTACGGCTGCTTTGCGAAAGCGATGGAGGCATCCATATAGCGCGTGAAGGTCGCAAGCGATGCACTTTTATTCAAAAAGTTATACTGGATGTCCTGGCCGACTGAGTGGAGACGCGACCTGACATCTGTTGCCGACTCTCCATCGGTCGTAATACCAGTGACCACCTGAAAGCTCTTCAGTGAGTGAGGTGACTTGTTGAAAATCTCTATTAGCCCGGCTTGAAAGGCATATTTTTCCTCCGTCAGCACCACGGAGTAGGGGACATGCAGTGCACGCATCTGCTCGAGTCGTTTTGCGGCGGCACGTGCCTGCGGTGCAGTAAGATATGGTATATACTTTGCACAGTTGCTTTCACCGATCGCCGTAATCGCGACGCCGACCAGATCACCGATCATAGTTCCGCCATGCGGTACCATCTCGCCCATCTGTATCGCATCGAGGCAGCTATCGACTGCGCCGACATAATCGCCTTTTGCCGCCCGCGTGTTCGCTTCCAGTCTCAGGAGGCGAGCTATCCCTCTGAATTTCGCGAGATGAGGGAGAAGAGTGCTGAACGAGCGAATTGGCGGTTCCATATAGGGATAAGCAAGACCCTGGCGCAGCGTCTTGAGACTGAGTGCGTTGGCGGCGATGATTTTCTCTTTATCCGAATCGGAATACAGGTGATCGTCTTTGTTTCTAGTATTGTGTTTCGTATAAAGCGCCCAATCAGCGCGACTTTTCGATTGCTCCTGATCGTAGGCTTTGACGAAGAAATCTCGCGCGTTGACGGCTGGCATCGTGTGGCTGGGAACCTTCATATCTGGAATGGTATTGAGCGCATTCATCCACATCTTGAGCAGCCCGAGCAGCAGGATTATTGGCAGACATATCGCAAGACTGATTTTGCCGTAGGGTATCGAACTTTTTTGCTTCATTGCTGCTGCCCTCCAACAAACGATGCCACAATCGGTAAATCAACACCAGCCTGAAACGTTTTGGAATCGCCTTATGCGGAAAGAGTGAACATTTACGACTGTCTCAGACGGTCAGTTCTCGCAGGAGTTCTGCTGCTTCATCCGCTTCGATGCTGCCATCCGCCAGCGAGTCCAGCACTTCCCTTCGCCGCTGTAAAATCGTCTCTTGATGCTGGATCCGGTCTGCTTCCGGCAGTGAAACAATCGCCGGCGCAACCTCCGGCTCAACTACGCTGCCAAAGCCAAGCGCGTTCAATGCTGCGGCAAATCGGTTACGCACAGTAGGGTACGAGAGATTCATCTCTTTTTCGACGCGACTCAGGTTGCCCTCACAGCGCAAAAAAAGTTCGACGAATGCCAGATGCTCTGCTGGCAGGCGGCAGAAGCGACACGTATCGAACGCGCTCTGAATATGCGTATCGCAATTTGTACAGGCAAGCTCTGTCACCTGCATCGCGCTATCACAAACAGGGCACTGCGTCAGCATCTTCGCCATACCCGAATCTCCCTCAGTTCAAATCATAGACACGATGAAGCCATTTTATATCTAACTTACGAAATTGTCAAGCGAAACGGTTTCATTATTTCTAAAATCTAATATTGAATTGACTATTTCTTGAATCTGAGCGGTTCCATAGGCTAAGAATATCCCCGATCCCCACAACTCATTTCATGAATGAGAAAGCAAAGGAACAGATAGTCACCAGCCCCCTCTGGAATACCGCAGAGGAGGGGAGAAATCTTCGGTAGGTTTTGCTTTCAATTCACGAGGGTGAGTATCGCAATTCGAGACAGGTGGCTTCGACCTGGTACGTTGAATGCCCCTGCCCCACTTCCAATGCATTGGAAGTGGGGCAGGGGCAGCTGCATGGGTACAAATCCACTGGACTAAGGCGCAGCGGAGGTTGGTGTTTTGAAGGGTACAATCGGAGGCTTGCCCGAAGGAGAGGGAGTTGCGATGCCATTGTTACCTGAATTCCCGGCAAGCGTACCCGGTGCGGGTCCGATGGTTGTCCCACTGGCATGCGGATTTGGAACAACAATCTTTGTCTCGCTTGCAGTGCGACTCGTCGGAGTCTTGCTGATATTGAGATCCGGGATAAAGTCTTCGGACGCTGGATCAGAGGGTGGAGAGACCTCGATCGGAACCGCCGGCAGAGAAGCGCGCTCAGCGATCGCAAGATCGAATTTAGGATCGTATTGAAGGGCGATATCAAGCGTCTGATGCGCCTCGCGGATGCGCCCAATTTTATGGTATGCCGCGCCGAGATGGTAATAGAAATACTTCATGTTGTCGCCGATTGCGGCTGTGTCGGGGATAACGGCAATGGCTTCGAGCAGCGCGCTGACAGACTCTTTGTACAATCCACGCTTGTAGAGCGCCCATCCATACGAATCCTGACACTCCGCTAAGGCATTCGGATCGACACCCCCTGCCTGGTCTTTTATCTTGCGCAGCGCTCTGCTGATATAGCCCTGCGCGATAATCAAGCTAGAAGTGTCCGTCAGATTATCGACCATCATGTAACCCAGTCGATTCAAATTCTCCGCACTCTCGGTATCGAGATGAAAAGCGCGATCCGCCGCTTCAAGCGCGCGAAGTTTAGGCGCCTTCTCGGTCAGGTCATAGGCATAAGCGAGCAGTCCATACAATACAGAACGCTGATCATTCGGGGCATACTTGCAATCTTGTATACTGCGCCGCGCATAGAGCAGCATTAGATCCGGACGCTTGCTGCTTTCGCAGGTTTTGATGATATACGCGTACTGCTCCGGACTGTCGGGACGCTGAACCAGAAACCTATCGAAATGTGTGCGGGCAGCAGCGACGTCATTTCGTTTCAACGCAGACGCAGCGATCGCCAAATCCTTTGGTATCTGTTGTCTATCAGAATAGAACCAGAATACGAGGAACGCGAGCATCAGCGCAAAGCGCCCGATGATATTCAGTAGAGAATTTCGCACTATCCGAGGTGCCTGCTTCGCCATCGACTTCCTACTCCACTATCCCTTGTAAAACAAACTCATAATTCCGCAAATCCGTTTTACAGTACGAATTCAACGTAATTGGTATGCCAGCAACACGAACGAAAGTCCATTGTGAACCGCATGCATGAGGATCGGCGTCCATAGCGAGCCGCTGCGTTGGTAGGCGATGGCGAACGCAGCCCCCATCAGACAAATCAGAGGCAGCGCAAATGGGTTGAGATGCGCCACCCCGAAAAGCAGTGCGCTCACGACAATGGCTATGGGAATACCTGTGCGTCGCTTGATTGCATTATAGGCGAATCCGCGAAAAAACATCTCCTCGCCGAAAGGTGCGATCAGCGTCCCAACCGCTGCGAATGCCAGTTTCTTCCAAGGCGCGTCAAGCAAAACGAACAGAGGTCCCGCACCAGTTGTATCGCTCCATCGCTTCAGAGCAGAGTAGGCGCTGATCGGCAACATACGCTGGAGAACGACTGTCTGTATGTATTCTAACCCCTGAATCAGTACGAAGAGCCCAATTCCCAGTCCGAGAGCATATCCGACAAGTCGACGATTCGGAGGCGAGAGTCCGAATGAAGCCAGCGTCTCTCGCACGGAGAAAGAGACCCTTGTCGACGAAGATACGGTCCTCTCAGAAGCGCTAGCGCGGCGCATCCACCAGAGCGCGACGGCTGCCATCACGACATTTTGCCCCGCCAGCACCGCAATCAGTGCGCCGAAGTTCGCCACTCAGCCCTCGCTTTTCGTCTTCGTATTGTCTTCCATAACACAGGTTCCCGAGTTGGAAGCACTACGGTGACTCTTGCTTCAAATACTGTTTTACGTCGGGGCGTCCAGTGTCGCCTGTGAGCTGTAGAAAAATGTCTTCGAGACTGCGCGGCGTTTCAGGTACCAGCGATTGGGTTTCCAGGGATTCAGTATTCAGCGATTGATTAGAGGCAGGTTTATTCGTATCAATCGACCCATTCAAGCCGTTGGATCCGCCCGTCTCATAGTGAGGTACGTAATTGGAAAGCGCTCCGTTTGCGGATGCGTGCATGTCTATCGGTACAGCAGAGTTCGGTATGACTGGCGTTGCAGAGCGTTGATGTTCCGGAGTGGTAAGTGGGAAAGCGGCGCGGAGTTCGTCGACGGTGCCCAGCGCGATCATACGCCCTTTGTTTACGATCGCCACACGGTCGCAGAGCCGCTCAGCGATCTCCAGTATATGCGTGGAGATGAAGATGGTCGTGCCGCGGCGACAGAGTTCGCGCAGGATGTCCTGCATCGTACGCGCCCCCTTCGGATCGAGTCCGACGGTCGGCTCGTCGAGGAAAATGACTTTGGGCGTATGAATCAGTGCGCCAGCGAGCGCAATCTTTTGCCGCATACCCCTCGAATAGCCGCCGATCAGCTCATTCCCTTTGTCTTCCAGTTCGAACAGCCGTAGCAGGTCATCGATTTGTCGCGAGCGATCCACGATTTTCACAGAATAGAGGTCCGCCATAAAGTGCAGAAACTCTGTTCCCGTCAACTTTTCGTACAGGAACGGGTTATCGGGGATATAGCCAAGGATCGCACGTGCCTGAAGAGGCTGTGTCTGGACGTCGAAGCCACCTATCATCGAGGAGCCGGATGTCGGACGCAACAGCCCGATCAGCATCTTGATCGTCGTGGTTTTGCCCGCGCCGTTCGGACCGAGGAAACCGAACAGTTCCCCTTCCGCAACATTTAGACTGATGTCGTGGACGGCGGTAAATTCACCGAACTGTTTGGTCAACTGTCGGCAGACAATGGTATCCATTCGAGGAATGTGTGCCTCTCTAACGAAACTTATGCTTTGAAAATTGGTAACTATTCGCCCTCACTCCCTTGCCCGCACTCCGGAGGCTTTGGTAGGGAGAGGTGAATGCAGATAGACTGCCTATCGGTGCGAAACAAAAGGCAGGGTGAATAGCTACGAAAATTGCTTCGACAAGCGACTGGCTCAAAGCCTTCGCTGTCCACAAACGATACGTGCGATGCCTGCCAGATCGTTTCTCGTTTCGATCGCGGTCAGTCCAGCGGATGCCATCAGGGAGGAGACGTCTGCTGCTTGTCCTTGTCCGACTTCGACTGCCAGCCATCCGCCCTGTAATAACTTATCCCGTGCCTGTACGACGAGTTTTCGATAAAAAAAGAGCCCATTGGGGCCGCCATCGAGTGCGAGACGCGGTTCACTATCGCGCACTTCCAGCTGCAGTGTCTCGATCTCCGCCGTCGGAATGTAGGGCGGGTTCGAGAGGATCAGCCCAAATCGCGTCTCCCCGACTGCTGTCAGGAGATCGGACCGTATAAACCGCAGACGGTTGTGAACACTGTTCGCAGCGGCGTTTCGTTTCGCCAGCCGGAGTGCGCTCATCGAAATGTCGCAGGCAACTGCGCGAACGGCTGGTAAGTTCGCCAGAATAGCGATCGGAATACAGCCACTGCCGGTGCCGACATCGGCGATCAGGGGCAGACTGCCATCGTCAGCAGGGCTGCATGCGAGACGGTCTGGTATCTCGTTTTCGTCTCCGTTATTGCACCTCGCCAGCTTGAAATGACTTAATTTTTCGAGGGCAAAATCGACCAGCAGTTCTGTTTCCGGACGCGGTATCAGCACGGCTGGGGAGACCGTGAACGTCAGCCCGTAGAACTCCTGCGTACCGCGCAGATAGGCTAAGGGAATATGACGGGCGCGCGCCTGAACGAGTTCTACAAACCGCTGATGCTGGATCGAATTGGGTGGGGGACACGTGCCTGCAATGATCGAGACCAGCGAAACATCCAGCGTGAGCGCCAGCAGCAGTTGCGACTCGAAACGCGCTTCCGGGATGTTCGCTCTCGACAGAACGTTTTTCGCCCACGCCACCGCACTTTCTACGGTCCCGAAAGGCAGCGTCTCAGCAGTCGTCATCGGTCCTTCGCCATTTGTGATCACAGTCAAATATAAACTCAGCGCACTCGGGATGAACGGCCGCGGAGTTTCTGAACGACTGCGACAGCCCCAAATGCCTTGCAGATATCCCATACCACGAACCAGCCTGCTCCGAGAACGATTGCTTGCAGCGGCGTCACCAGTGGACGAGAAACGAAGGCAAGCCAGGTACATCCGATCCCGTAGATTACGGCTAGCCCGACTGCGCACGCCATCAGTCTCCCGCGTAACAGTGCGTTTGTCGCGCAATTCGGCACTGAAGATTCGGGCTGGTTCGCTGCCGCTATATCGTTGTATCTCTTCTCAGCACGCTCGGATATCCATCCTGCCAAAAATGCCGCCAGCGGATACGACAGCAAATAACCGCCGGTGACATGAGGCAAAAGCAGCACGGACAATCCGCCTGTGCCGAGCGCAAAAACCGGTGCGCCGCTGAAACCCAGCAGTAGATATTGCGCCTGCGCAATCGCTCCCCAGCGGCTTCCGAGCAGCAGGCCGGAAAGCAATACGGCGAACACTTGCATCGTCACTGGAACAGGGGTAAAAGGCAGTCGTGCCGAAAGCTGCGCCGCAAGACACATGGCTCCGGTCAGGGCAGTCGCCAGCAGCCACTTCTGCGCAGTCGTCAGTTTATGTTTTTCGCCCTGGACGGACTGTGTCCGGCTGTCTATTACGTGACTATCACCGGTTTGTCGCTCACTTATGTTGATTCCGTCGCCTGTCAAAAGTCTCTACTCCTATAAATCTCAGCAATTTTTCTGATTCTAGCGCGCTTCGCTAATTTTCTTCATTGGCAGAAATCATTTTCTGAGCCTGATCCGCTGTCGTAAGCTGATCAATGAACGCCTGAATATCGCCGTCCAGCACTGCGGGAAGGCTGTGTAGCGTCAGACCGACGCGGTGATCCGTGGCACGTCCATCAGGATAGTGATATGTGCGAATCTTCTCTGCGCGCTCTCCCGAGCCGACCTGTGATCGGCGTACGCCACTGAGTACATTCGCCGCTTCCTGCATCCGCAACTCGTAAAGGCGGGTGCGCAGTACGTTGCGTGCCTTAATTTTGTTCTGCAGTTGGCTGCGCTCGTCCTGACAGGTCACGACAATACCCGTTGGTTTGTGCGTAAGACGAATCGCCGTCGCGACCTTCTGCACATTCTGACCGCCTGCGCTCGACGAGTGATAAATATCTTCCTGAATATCGTTCTCGTCCAGTTCGACATCAACTTCTTCCGCTTCAGGCAAAACCGCAACCGTGACGGTCGACGTCTGGATTCGCCCGCTCGATTCCGTGACGGGAACGCGCTGAACTCGATGAACGCCGCCCTCGAATTTCAGCTGGCTGTAGGCTCCCTGACCGTCGATCTCGAAGGTTACTTCCTGCAGACCACCGATGCCGGTTTCCTGAAGGTTCAGAATATCGGTCTTCCATTTCCGCCGCTCGGCGTAGCGCAGATACATGCGGAACAGCTCATAGGCGAAGAGCTTCGCCTCCTCGCCGCCAGCCGCCGCCCGTATTTCGACGATCACGTTGCGGCTGTCATTCGGATCTGTCGGGAGCAGCAGCATACGGACTTTTTCGCTGATCTCATCGCGCCGGATTCGCGCCGCTTCGAGTTCTTCCTGATAGAAAACACGCTCTTCACCATCGGAGCCAGCGATGATCTCATCGATCTCGCGAATTTCGGCGAGCGCGCTTTTGTACGCTTTATAGCCGGACGCGACGGGATCGAGTTCGTTTTTCGCCCGCGCCGCCTGCATATACTTCTGATAGTCGCTGCTGAAATCAGGGTCGTTGATCTGCGCGATGATCTCATCGTAGCGGCGTTCGATCTCATCCAGTTTCGATTTTGCTTGTTCCAGAGACACAGTTCCACAACCTTCGCAAGAAATGGGCGGCGTGCAGTTGACCGTTCGATCAGCCTGTCCGCCGCCAGTTGACTAGATTGTACTCCATTGCGCCTCAATTTGGCAATATGGAACCGTCCTCGTCAATGTCACGACGCATTTTCTTCCCATTTCTTAGCTAGACTTTATCCATGCGGTAGAGTTCAGGCCGCATAACATAAGGTCTGCGTCATGCGCTCCAATAATAAGACTTGGACTTTTGCGATGTCGGCCTCCGCCCCCGACATCCCGAAAGTGGTTTCGCGCCACAGAACGGA
>JBBQPY010000158.1:0-12690 GCA_038216735.1 Chthonomonadales bacterium | reverse complement strand
CGTCGTTTTGAACCGAATGACCGAGTTTTTGGTGACATTTCAGTCACGTGAATTTCCAGAGTGGCCGCACAGGACATTGTAGAGGCCCATTTTCGTTGCAACTTGTCTATGTCGGTTATGTCTTATTTCGCAATCGATCTTTAGTCCGCGAAGGCGGACTTCGCGAGTCCAGACCGGGGCTTTAGCCCTGTGTCAATACCTATCCAGACGGGTACTTTCAGTACCAGGAGAGCGGTGCGATTTACAGACTATTTCGTGCCAGATCAACAACAATTTGTGCGGTACGCGCACTCGCTCCAGGGGTTCCCATCGCGGCGCGTACTTCGGACAATCCCGCCTTCGCAGCCCGCCGCGTCTCGATATCGTTGAGCAGTTTGAGGGCGTGTGATGAGATCGCTTCCGGCGTCGCAGCGTTTTGTATCAGTTCCGGCGCGACAGTGCGGTCAGCGACGATATTGGGCAGCCCGATCCACTTGATTTTCTTTTTAATGCCGAGCAGGTTGTATTCCAACTCCATGAGTTTAGAGCCGCGATACAGGATCACCATCGGCGTTCCGAAGACGGCCGCTTCGAGCGTCGCGGTGCCGGAGCAGGTCAGCAGCACGTCACTATGCGCCATTACTTCGTAGGTGAGTCCCTTCGCCAGCACTGTCGGGGGCATGGTGTGTTCGGCACGCGCGCGCAGATGTTCGGAATGGCGTCGCGCCTCCATCTCTTCACGCAGAGCGGCTTCGGGGAGGAGCACACCGTTATCTGTTACAAGGGTGCGGTTGCGCTGCGCGGCCAGCTTCCCTGCCGTCCGCGCCAGTGGCTCGACGAGGCGCGTACCCGTTTCCTGGGCGACCTCGTGCCAGATGTCGCTCAGGCGATCCCGCAGATCGGGCTGATCGGTCAGGTAGCGTGCCATCTCATCCGAAGAGATCGAGGGCGCGACCCCAACGACGAACTGCGCTTCCGGCACACTGCGATAGAGCAGTTTGGCGGCTTCCAGCAGTGTTGGCATCAGGTGCGATACTTCCTGGCGTCGGCTGCCAGGCAGCATCCCGATGATCGGTTTCGCCGGATCCATTCCGAACTGCGCTGCAAATTCCTCGCGTGTCATTCGGCTTTTGACGCGCTCCAGCAGCGGGTGTCCGACGTAGATCGCGTTCGCGCCGAGCCCGTTGTAGCGCTCTGCCGCCCAGGGAAAAGGCGCGGCGAGAACATTCGTGATTGAAGCGAGCTCAGCGCCCTTCGTTCCGGTGCGCCGCCACGAGCCCGGCGGAAAATAGTAGCAGACTTTCAAGCCGATCTGTTTTGCGTAACGTGCGGCACGGACATTGAACGCCCCGAAGTCGATGAGCACCAGCACATCCGGCTTACGTTTAGCGATCTCGGATTTCAGTATCGGCGCAATCTTCCAGAGCATTTTGGGCACGATGCGGATCGCCTCGGTGATGCTGATTGCGCCCCATGCTGCGCTGTCCGCCAGCAGATCGACGCCCGCACCCTGCATCGCACTACTGCCGATGCCCCAGAGTTCGACGTCCGGCACGAGGCGTCTGAGCTCTTCGGCCAGTGCGCCGCCGATCAGGTCCCCCGAAAGCTCACCTGAAATTATCGCAATGTTCATCGACCCGATACCATCCTGCAATCCTAGTCTAATTCTGCGATCGATTCGTTGGGTGAGGGGGCTCAAGTATCCGAAATGGCTTTTTATTAAATGTCGATTTGCCTGCTCCGCCTGGAGTGCTGGATGACGTCTTGCGCTTGGCTGACGGCTTATACAGCCTGCCGGATATGATCCCAAAGGCTCTCCAGCAAAAGTACGAGAGGAAGTCCGATCGCCGCGGTCGCGAACAGCTTAGATATCCAGTAGGAGGGCGATTTTGGCAGTCGTTTTTGCTCTGCGCGTGAGAGTGTGCAGTAGATCCCGAATGTTTTATCGAGCACCTGCGGCCAGCAGGAAACAGCCCAGCAGAGACTGAACGGTATCTGCCAGAACTCAATCCGATGAGCCCCGAAAAGACCGAAATAGCGCAGGAAGGTGAGAACCACCAGGAGCGTAATCATAATCGCACGCGTGCGCCACCATGAAAATAAGGCGGTCTGCTTCTCCGTCAGTTCCATTCCGATAACCCTCTGAAAAGGACGAACCTATCGTCGGTATCTTTTCCGGCGGACAATCGCATCAACTGGCCGTATCCGCTGAAGCTGAAGCAAATTTCGATGTCGGACGGAGCAGAGGTCGCTCTTGATCAGGGCTGCCTGAGAATACGATCTTTCTCATGCTGGAACTCTTCGTCGGTGACAATGCCCTCTTTATGGAGCAGGTTGAGTTTGCTCAGATCTTCCATGCGCGAAGTCTGTTTCGGCTGCGCCGGTTGCCTGCGCCCCAATCCCATCGCCCACCCGCCCAGAGCCGCCAGCCAGCCGATCCACGCGAGCCAGGTAGGAACCAAATGCACCCAGGAACCAAAGACCAGCAGAGAGCCAATCAGGTAGAGGATCCAACTCAATTTATACTTATTCATGTGCGTTCTCCCGAAAACTCGACTGGAATAATCGCCGTGCCCATCGACTTTATATGATGCTGCACTCCTACAATATCGAGTAACAATTCACCCTGCTTTTAGATTCGCAACTACAGGCAGAATATCTGTATTGCCGCCCCTCTTCTCGAAGCTTTGGAAGCGAGGATTGAGGTGAATAGTTACAATAATGGAAAATCTCTCAGCCTTCAGCAGGCGCAGTTGGCGTAGGGAGAATGCGTTGATAGAACGCCAGATCGAGCCAGCGCCCAAACTTGTAGCCCGCGTGTACGATCGTCCCGCAGTGCGAGAAGCCCATACGCTCGTGCAGCGCGATACTGGCTGCGTTGGACGCTTCAATGCCCCCGATCAGCACATGGTAGTTCTGCTCGGTAGCGGCGGTGATGATCTCCCGCAGGAGTATCTTTCCCAGTCCGTGCCCCCGAAAACCGTCTTTCACGTAGAGTGAGTGCTCGACACTATATTTGTAAGCGGGCCAGGCACGAAAGGCCCCGTAGCTGCCGAACCCGATCAATTCGCCCTCATCGCTCTCGATGCCGATTACGGGATAGCTGGCGCGAGTTTTTGCCTCGAACCATGCCGTCATCGTCTCGGCTGTTCTCGGCTGATAGTCGAAAAGCGCCGTCGAATTGAGGATTGCCTCGTTGAGGATGTCCAGCATCGGGGCTGCGTGACGGCTCTGCTCACAGCGGAGGATCTTCATGATTCAGATATCCAAAAGCATATTAGCTGGTTCATGGTCTTGCGTTGACGGCCATTGTCGAGCTCGTATAGGAACAACAGCTAATCCAACAGCGGTAAAACCTACAACGCGTAGAGCGAATTAGAAGCAATTAGAAGCATTGCCAGGGTGAAATCGCTTCTCCGCGATCGAGGCGAGAGGCAACTATTCCAGCGTCGAGTATGATTATCAAGTGTATCGGACCAAACAGCAGCAGTAAGGGCCAAATTATAAGTGTAGTGACACCGAGGACCATCTCTAGCAGGAAAATGACAACTCCCTTCCCTACTTGCTTGTTGTACATCTGCCCAAGACCGGGAATGCATCCGATAAACACAGCCAGAAGTACAGCGGCAACAACGGAATGAGTGCCGGGTGCCACCTGAATTGTTTTGCCTCGTGTGGTAGGTAAAGTGGGAGCATAGGGCAATAAAGATTGCCCTACCGTCATCTGTACACCGTAGGAACTGTTAAAAACATTTTGCGGTGCCGGGATTTGGCTGGCGTGGAACTGTTGCCCCGTTCGTACATCCCGAATCAAACTCCCCGGCTGAACACGTCCCTGCGCTGCCCACGTTTGCAGCGTCTGCATATCGATCGGTCCGTACTCCATGCCGTTCAAGCCGATGACTATGTACATGGATTTGCCCCTGACGATAAGCACGGAGTGTAAACTATTTTGTGCGATACTCGACCACTACGACCCGCGAAGGCGATTCGATTTGCTTTAGCTCGTCCAGCAGGATTGCCAGCGACTTCTCGGCATTGAAGCTGCCGGAACCGGCGCCGATCAGCGGGAATGCAACGGAAGCGAAACCCTCACGCTCCACGATCGCCATCGCGCTCCGCACTGACTGACGAATCGAAAACTCCGACGCCCGCCATAGCATATTAATGCCTGCAACGTGAATGATGCCTCGAAAGGGGAGTTTGCCTGCCGAAGTGAGAACCGCCTGACCGAGCGGTATCGGTCCATGCCGCGCCACCTCACGAAAAGGCTGCGTACCGCCGCGTCTCTTGATCGCGCCCGACACGCCCTGTGGCAGCAACAGCCACCACGGAATAATATTTCGGTTCCAGGCGTTCACGATCACGTCGACGGACTGGTCGAGTAGATCGCCCTGCACAACATCGACTTGCATTGGAGGCTTTCGGAACAGATTGCGTCGATGTACAATCATCGCTGCTTACGAGAGCGGAACTTGAGTGATATAGAATCGCGTCGGTGTGTGGCGCAGGCATTTCTGGTAGCTCGGCAGAGCTTGCACCGCTTCGAAGAACTCCGCAAGAGATCCGAAATCCCACGAGTCCAGCGCTTCTGGCTCTTCGTACTCGGCGAAATCGGCAACCGGTTCATAATCGAAGCAGCAAAATAGCTCTTCGATACGCGCTCCGCCTGCCCAGCTCATCGAGCGCAGGAAACTGGCTGACAGCGTGGAAACGAATTCCTCACCAACCCGATTGTTGACGATCGCGCACTCCCAGGTATAGGCATCCACCGCGCCATCGCCCGCGTCTGCTTCAACTGTGACGGAAGCGAACTCACGAAACACGCGCCATGTGCCTGCCGCATCGAGGCTCTCCGAACCGATGCCCGCCTTTGCCAGCATATCGTACAGATATTGTTTTGCCTCTTGTGGCTTCATGGCAGGTCAGCCAATCGTGTGTCTCCGAGCTCATTGTGTTTCTATGTGTCATCAGCCATTTTCCAGTGGCGTGATGAGACCTCGCCTTATGGAACGGAGAATTCTATAAAACTCATTCCGTAAAAGTGTCGACTCACTCCATGCAAAGAGTGGGACGCAAAAGATTGCGTCCCACTCAGTATATACCAAAAACTGTTTTCTGGTGCTGATCACCCTCTAAGCATTTCCGAGAACGCCAGCTTATGGCGGTCAAACGCTCCCAATTAGATCATCCTCGGCAGTGCGGTCTGCCGAGGACGATGAGGATCCTGATCAGTGCACTACTTGCTCAACAGCATCAAGGGATTCAGTATCTCCGCATCCGCCGCAACTCTACTACCGAACGCGGTGTACCGACCGAACGGCAGAACCGGGATGACGAGTTGCAGCGCTTCTGCCAGCCAGACTATCCGGAGGAGAGCTCGCCTCGATTTTGTCCCATTGTATGCGAAGGAGGATACCAGTCGAGATATCCTCGCGAATACCGCCATTAATGCTGAAATCATCGTTGAGCGTGAGGTGTAGAGCGGGTCCCTCTAAGCTGTCCGCCGAACTGTCCAGAAGACCCAAAGTCCCGGCAAGCGGCTCCGGCCCGCCGGGTGGCTTGGTAGAGAACATTCCCTCGGTCGCTGCAGCGAGCAGTTGGATATCGATCTTCTTATTCTTTACGTCGATGCTGCCCATGCACACGAGTACGTTTTTGGCGCCAGCGTCGACCCCGAGCGCTTTCAACACAGACATCCCGCTCCATTGGTCGAGCACACCATTCGCGTCGGAGAGGACGCCGCTTGCGGTATATTGTCCATTCGAGTCGGATTCCTCGACGAACGGAACGATCGGGTCGAAAGGCTTCTGATGCGGCTCGTCGCGGTGTGAGTGGATATCCGCGCGGAAATTAACGTCGAGATACCCGACCTGTATCAGTGGGCTGCCTGGAGTTTGTTCGAGGCGTGTCTTGAAATGCGCTTTCCATTCGGTCAGTCGCACCACGTTGCTCTTATGACCTCTTACTTCTACGATCGTATCGCCCGAGAGACTCAGAGGCAGATCACAAACAATGCTGTTGAACCCCCATCCTTTGATCGCCAACTCCACTCCATCCATCGTCACTTTGGCGACGCTCTGATCTGTGCCGAAGATTCCGCTGATGGTCAGCTCTTTCTTGTATTCGTCTACGCCCATGTAGGAGATAGTCGGCGTGAGCAGCCCAAAATCGGTGCCCGGCTTCTGAGAAATAGTGAGCGTGACGCCTTCCGCGTCCGCTGCGAGACCGTGCTTTCCGAGGTCCCCTGCAATCGTACTAAAGTCGAATGGACGCTGGGGACCATCCACTTCTTTCTCGACTTTGTTCGCGCCCAGCAGTCGGTCTAATACAAATGGTCCGACACTCGAAGCATAGCTGTTGAATACGTCGCCCGACCACCCCGCGTAGGCAGAGGCGCCGCTTGCAAAGCAAACATCGCGGAACAGGCTGGTCTTGCCACTGGAGCAGGCGTTGATGAAGACGAAGCTGTTCGTGCTGAAGGTACCGGCTTTCCAATGTGCGGCAGCAAAGCGATTGCTGATGGCATAGTGAGCATCGGTCACTTCCTTGAAAGTGCCATCGGTTTGGCGTACCATACTTTTTTCGCCAACGACATCGAAAGAATGGTTGGCGAGTCCCGCATCGTAGTTGGTGGTATTATTTTCATCGTAGACGTCGGACGACATCAGGTAGTAGGTGTCCAGTCCGTCGTCCTCTTTTTTGAATAGCCCATGCGAATCGATGTAAAAGACACCGTCTCCCGCGAGATTTCCCAGCTCTGCGATCGAGCCTCCCGTAATCGAAACCTTGTAACCGGCTGCCTGAAGCATTGCAACGATCTTGTTTGCGGCGGCCGCATTGCCCCCGCCAAAGTTATTGATTACGTGCGCTTTCTTGCTGGTCGGCAGGTCGATCGGCAGACGCGTAGTCTGGACTGGCGCCGAGCGGGTGCCGTCATCGATAATCTGGCGGTTGTTGACCATCACGACGGACGTATGGTCTTTGCAGTGTGCCCAGACATTCTGATCGGTAATACCCGAATCGACGAACTCCGGATTTTTTTGGAACCAGGCAAGCATCGCCTTATTTTCGACATCCACGGTAGATTTCGGAATCGCGGCGAACGCTCCCACAGCATTACGAATTGCGGCATTACGAGTCGTAACACTACCACCGCCATTGCCTGTAACGCTCTTTCCGCCACCTCCGCAGGCGGTCAGCACCAACAAGGCAATCATTCCTCCCGCGACCGCAAGCCAAATATTGGGTCTTTGCATCTTCTGGTTTCTCCTATCGAGCCGATTTGTGCGAACGTAAAGAAAGCCAGCGATGCTGCCCACGCCACTCCAATACAGAATACAGCAGGTTCTCTCGCTTCTTCATTCCAGAATGCCTCTACGAGCTAATTAATTTCACTATTTATGCAGATACAGGATTGCCTCGGGCACCTCGAATGAAGCTCTGACTGTTGCGCAATCTATGCGGTCCGGTGATGAATGCTGCTTACTCTGATTCGTCAGGGGTACGGGGAAAATGGGGCGACAATCAATTGGAGCGTGTGAAGCGGACATCGCAAAGCATACTCAGCGCACTTCCCGTCGACTACCATATGCCTTGTTGCTTTCAGTGCAGGGAGGGAAGTGACATTGGTTCCATCTGTTACGAACAGTATAGGCGAACTCGTTCTAGAGGTCAAGTGAACTTTGCTACAGCAAGAGTGTTACATTTGTCACATTCGCTCGACACGAAAGGCAGCAAAAAACCGCTCGACCCGAATAGGGCTCGGCGGTTTCCGCAGAGGCAAATCAATTTGTGTACGCGACTCTATTCCTCTTCTTCGTTCGACTTGATGTCCGTCGGAATATCCATCGAGACGTCCGAGAGTGACCCTTCCGACGCGCCAGCCCCATTGCTCGAGATGTCGTTGCCGCGGCCCTTGACGCCTCCCCGTGATGCGCGTATGAAGTTTACCAGGTGCTCCAACTGCGGGCTGGGTGGCACATTATCCGCGATCGCTTCGAGCGCTTGCGA
The DNA here is from genome assembly GCA_038216735.1 of Chthonomonadales bacterium. Lineage (GTDB taxonomy): Bacteria > Armatimonadota > Chthonomonadetes > Chthonomonadales > Chthonomonadaceae > JBBQPY01. The sequence continues at coordinate 4,698 of JBBQPY010000158.1, read as the reverse complement.
CTGGTTCAGGTTCGAGCGATACAGGAATCGGCAGGCATCGTTCATCTCGCCGCGAACCTTGCTCGTGACACCGAGGCGTCTCAGCCCGTGAATGTTGACACCCAGGACACGTGCCGGTCTGCCCGTCAGCAGCATATAGGGGGGCACATCCTGGATCACGCCCGACATGCCCCCTACCATTGCCAGTGTGCCGATACGCGTCTTCTGATGCACGCCGCAGATGCCGCCGAATGTCGCATGATCCTCGATCGTGACATGCCCGCTGATGCCGACATATGAAGCGATCGTCACATGATTGCCGATGTCGCAATTATGCCCGATATGCGTGTATGCCATGATCATATTATGATCGCCGATACGCGTGACATTGCCCTCGCCGGTTGCCCGGTGGATCGTAACGTACTCGCGGAGGATGTTGTTGTCGCCGATGATCACGTAGCTCTGCTCATCACCGAACTTGTAGTCCTGTGGCGCTCCGCCGATCACCGCGCCGCTGTGGACATGGCAGTTCGCACCGAGAGTCGTGTTCTTGACAATATCGACGCGTGCATCGAGAATCGTTCCAGAACCGATATGCACCCCTGCACCTATACAACAGAAGGGTCCGATCTCGGCATCGGGCGCGATTTCAGCGGTCGAATCGACGATCGCAGTCGGATGAATGCCCGGTTTGCGCGGCTGTTCACTCACTATTGCCGTCTCCCCCCACATCCTTCCCTGACTCGATCTTGAAATCGAGAGCCGAGTTTCCGTTGTAGTCACGACCGATAGCCTCCAATTTTGCATTGACCTTCGACTCGGTTCGGTCGATCAGCGCGAACAGCATCTCGCAACGGGCAACCATCACGCCCTCGACTGTCGTGACGATACGCACTTTGCCCATCGTGCCGCGGACGAATAGCAGGGTCGCTTCCGTAATCAGTTGGTCGCCCGGTACCACCGGCTTCTTAAACTTCGCTTTGTCGATGCCGCCAAGAAAGGCGAGTTTGCCCGCAAATTCTGGCAGGCAGAGCAGTATCAGCCCGGAAATCTGTGCCATCGACTCCAGGATCATCACACCCGGCATCACCGCTTGACCGGGGAAATGCCCGTTGAAATAGGGTTCGTTGATCGTCACATTTTTCAGTGCGACGACACGACGTCCGGGTTCGAGTTCCAGTACGCGATCTACCAGCAGCATCGGATACCGGTGTGGAAGCAGCGTGCGGAGGTCTTCCACGTCCAGTTGATGACTCATACAATTCTCCTCTTCATTTGTGAGCGGCAGGAACTCTCTATCGAATTCGATTTATAGATGAAGCGCGGCATTAATCTCTGGGAAGTTCGCGGCAGGCGAACAGCAGTCTGCGAGCGAGTGCGGTGTTGGCGCGATGCCCCGGTCGCAACGCTGTTACGGCGATCTGCAGCCGCGCCCCGACCAGTGCGAGGTCTCCCAGCACATCGAGCAGCTTATGGGCGCACCACTCCTCTGGCAGTCGCAGCGGCGTTGAAAATTCGTCCGGCGGCGTGATTATCAGGGCGTTATCGAGCGAGCCTCCCTGTGCAAGTCCCGACTTCAGCAGATGTTCGACCTCTTCACGAAAGGCAAAAGTGCGCGCCGGAGCTATCTCTGTCGCGTAGGTATCCGAGAAGCTGCTATCGTACTCGACCGTCGCTTTGCCTTCGACCCAGTTCGCAAACTCCGTCGTGACAGCGATACGGAAGGTGTCGGATGCCGTAACACTGAACGAACTCGAGCCTTCGTTGAGCAGAAGAGGGTCGGCGTCGGCGCGATAGCCCAGGATACGGCATGGGTCACCCTGCCCCCGTATACCAGCCGCCACGATCGCCTCCACAAAGGGGAGAGCGCTGCCATCCAAAATCGGAATTTCGGGTCCTTCTACCTCGATCAGCGCGTTGTCCACTCCCAACCCATGCAGCGCGGAGAGCAGATGCTCGACCGTATGCACCCGTGCGCCAGCAGTTCCAAGTGTTGTCGAGCGCGTGGTGTCTACTACGTGATCGATGTGGGCAGGAATATCTATCTGCCCGACACGGAATATCCGCCCGAATCCGCTCTCTGCGGGGTGAACAGTGACCTTACCGTTCATCCCCGTATGTATTCCAATGCCTGCGAGCGTAAATGCCTGCGCGAGTGTCTGCTGTTCCAACGCGCCTCCCGTTTCTAACCAATTATAAAGTCAATAATCAAAGTTAATAATCAAAATCAATAATCACTGATGCTAGTCTGCAAGATCAGCCTGCTTTGATTCGATTTGCGTTTCTAATGCCGCCAGCTTTTTTTCCAGCATTCGAACACGATCCATTGTTTTGGGCAGCGAAGCCATTGCGGCGTACTCACGCATCTTCTGGCGGTGCGGGCGCGCCGGGTAGCCTGAAACCGTTTCTCCGGCCGCAACATCGCCGATCACGCCGCCCTGCGCCCCAACACGGGCTCCGTCGCCGAGCGTAATATGGTCACCGATCCCGACCTGTCCGGCGAGTGTCACGCCATTGCCTATCGTTACGCTCCCGGCGATACCCACCTGCGCGATCAGCAGGCACGACTGTCCGATGCGTACATTATGCGCCACATGAACCAAATTGTCTATCTTTGTACCGGAACCAATTATCGTCGCGCCCGTTTTCGCGCGATCGATACAGCTGTTCGCGCCGATTTCGACTCCGTCTCCGATTTCGACCGTGCCCAGATGCGGCACTTTGCGCAGTGTCTGCCCGATCGGCACATAGCCATACCCGTCCGCCCCGATCACACAGCCCGCATGGAGCAGACAGCCGCGCCCGATGCGTACGCCGGGATAGAGCACGACATTCGGGTACAAAACGGTATCGCTGCCGATAGCGCAGCCGTCGCCGATCCGCACACCGGACATAATCACAACCCTGTCACCGAGTGTCACATTCCTGCCCACCGTCGTCTGCGCTGCGATAGATACATCCTCCCCGAATCGTGGATTTTCGCCGATCTGCGCTGTGGCGTGCACTCCCGGCGTTGGGGCGAGGCGAGGAGCAAATGCTTCGAGTATCGTCACGAAAGCGTGTCGCGGTTCGGGAACGCGCACAACCGGTTTGATTGCAGAGAGCGGCTTTATGCCGGGCTGAGCGGTCAGATACTGCACGACCTGCGCCAGCGGCGCGTCCTCACGAATCAGTATCGCGGAGGCGCGAGACAGCAGCGCCAGCCCGACGTATTTATCCGCTTCGGCGAAAACGAGGTCACCTGCCTCTGCTTCGCCGATCGCGGCAACGCCGGTAATGGGGGTTTCGGGATCGCCTTCGATAGTGCCATTGATGCGACTCGCAATATCCTTCAGCGTCCAGTTGCGGGCGTCGGGTGACACATTGTGTGCCGGTGTCGAAGTCTGGGTTTGTAAAATTCGGTTCTGGGATTCGGTGTTTGTCATCGGGGTCTCTGCTGCCACTGAGCGCGAAGGCGACTGGCAATGGCTTCGGTTTCATCACGTGCGTTGCGGGAATTTTCGGGAACAAGAGTCCACTTTTGCTGTCTGGCGACCTGTTCTACCGCCTGTTCGGTATCGGCGCGAATCGCTGCAACCAGACGATTTCGTTCTGCCTGCCAGTTCATGCGCTGGGCAGTGGCTGCGGCTTCGGTCTGTGCCTGCGCCTGTTGCAGCAGTGCGGCAGACTGTGCGGTCGATACGAGCGCCAGCGGCGTTTCGCGTGGATCGGGCAAAGGGGTCAGCGCGCTGCCAATCGGCGCAATCGGGTCCGGACGCGCGCCAACTAGCGCCCGCTCTGCGGCGAGGCGTGTCTGAAGTTCCTTTTCGAGCGCCTCAGTGCGCTGGCGTATCCGCTCATCGGAGGCTGCCTGCGCTTGCTCGCGCCTGGGCTGCAGGTTTGCTTCTATCGTCGGATCGATGGTTGCGATCAGCTGTGTGCGTCGGTCTTCGAGCGTCGCGATCTGCGCGCGCACCAGCGCCTGATGGCGTAGGGCATCCTGCAGTGGCTGATCGGTATAGACTTTTACCTGACTGCCGATCGCGACTGATCGCAATCCCAACCGATAGAGCTCCCGGGAGAGTTCCTGCCACTGCGCCCCGATCACCGAGTGCGTCTCGGCAGCGATCCTGGCACGCGCCGCAGCGACCTCGGCAGCGATCCGCACCTTTTCTAATTTCCGCTCACGGGCAATCAGATCCTGATTGCGCAGTCGCAAAAACACTGCGAGCTGACGCAGATAGCGGTCGGCGTCAGCGGATGCGCGTGCCAGACGCTCCCGTACGAGGCTTGCCGGAACAGACTGCGGCGGAGTGAATGCGGCAGGAAGCGGTGGGGCAGCGGCGGGCGCAGTAAGTGTCGGAAGCGTACCGACACTTGAAATCGTACGATCGAGGGACTGGACATGCGCCCAGGATGGATGCAGCGGAAGCAGAGCAGCGAGATGGACGGTCACTCGTGTCTGCGCAGGGGCAATTGTCTGTCGGCATCCCGCCAGACCGAATACAGCGCTGCCAAAAATCCCAATCATCAGGCAATGAGTACGGGAAAGGATCCCTATCCGGCTGCGCCGGGTGTAAGATAAAGCTGCCCCCCAGGCAGGGGCTATGGTCGACGATTCGACAAATGATTCGATAGCAAATGCGATGGCTGATTCTATAACCGAAACACATAAGTCGAGACGGCAAAGCAAACCAGACGGCATCGTACCGACAGCCGGGGAGACTTCTAGTCTCTCCC
>JBBQPY010000157.1:0-12719 GCA_038216735.1 Chthonomonadales bacterium | reverse complement strand
GAGCTACTAATTCTAAGCGAACATATCCTTCGGGTGAATGGCGAAGAGGCGTGCAGCACACGGGTTAGTGCTGCACGCCTCAAACATCCATGTAGGTCGCGCTGAAACAGATTAAGTCAGACAAGTGAGACTAATGGGAGCAAAAGCGCTGCCCACCAGATTAGCGACGAGGGCGGAAACGCGCTTTTGGCACGCCGTCGCTATCGTCTTCTTCGACAGGGGCAGGAGCCGCTGCAGATTCGGGTCGCGGACCGCGATCTCTGTCGCCGCCAAAGCCTCCGCCGGGACGTCCGCCGCGGTCTCTATCCCCACCACCGCCCGAGCGTCCGCCACCAGGACGTCCGCCGCGATCGCTATCGGGTCGCCTCGTCATACCGGCATCGAAGGGCTGATCGAGATTGACGGCAGAGAGGTTGACACGCCCCTGTCCGTCCACTTCGATCACGCGCACCTTGAGTTCGTCTCCGACTTTGACGACGTCTTCAGGACGGCGCGGCGCCGGATCGGCAAGGTGGCTGACGTGTACGAGACCATCTTTGCCTGGTATGATCTCGACGAAAGCGCCCATGCCGATCATACGGGTCACTTTGCCGGTGTATATCTGTCCGACTTCGACTTCGGCGACCATATTGAGGATGAAGTCGGCGGCACGTCTGCCCGCCTCCTGATCGACGGCGGCGATGAAGATTTTGCCGTCCTGCTGAATGTCGATCTGTGCGCCGGTTTCGGCGGTGATCTTCTTGATCATCTTGCCGCCTGGACCGATGACCTCACCGATGCGTTCCGGATTGATCTCGATCGTGAAGATCGAAGGGGCATATTTGCTCAGGTGCGCGCGCGGTTCGGCGATCGTCTCCGCCATCCTGTCGAGAATGTAGAGGCGTGCCTGTCGTGCCTGCTCCAGCGCTTCGACCATCACTTCACGGGCGAGTCCCTGGATTTTGCAGTCCAGTTGAATTGCCGTGATGCCAGTCGCGGTTCCGGCGACTTTGAAGTCCATATCGCCGGAGAAGTCTTCCATGCCCTGTATGTCGGTGAGCACGGCGTACTTGTCGCCCATCGTCATCAAGCCCATCGCCACGCCGGCGACCGGCGCGGAGATTTTGACTCCGGCGTCCATCAGTGCGAGTGTCGAACCGCAGACCGACGCCATCGAGGAGGAGCCGTTGCTTTCGAGCGTCTCGCTCTGCAGCAGCATCGCATAGGGAAAATCATCGATGGGTGGCAGGACGGGAACGAGAGCGCGTTCGGCGAGTGCACCGTGTCCGATTTCGCGTCGACCAGGACCGCGCAGCGGTCGCGCCTCACCTACGGAGTAGGGCGGGAAGTTGTAGTAGTGCATATACTGCTTCTTCTCATCCACTTCGAGGTTGTCGACGACCTGCGCTTCGCTCATCGCACCGAGCGTCAGCGCGGTCAGCACCTGAGTCTGTCCACGAGTGAAGAGACCAGTACCATGTACGCGGGGGAGGAAACCGATTTCGCAGGTAATCGGGCGAATATCGGTCAGTCCACGTCCATCGGGACGGATACGGTCTTCGATAATCAGCGCGCGAATCTGCTGTTTGACGGCTTTTTCGGCGGCTTCCGAGATGTCGCTCTTGCTATCGGGGAAATCGGGCAGCAGACGCGCCACAATCTCTTTTTTGAGGTCGTCGATTGCCGACTCACGTGCCGCTTTATCCTTATTCTGGATCGTGGCGCGGATTTCGGCGTCCATGCGCTCGTGAACGGCGGTGAGAATCTCTTTGTTCGGCAGGTGCAAGGCAACTTCGGTTTTTGTAACGCCGACGAGCGCGGCGAGCTCTTCCTGCATCGCGCACTGCTGCTTGATGATCTCATGGGCAGCGTCGATCGCGTTGAGCAGGTCGGTTTCGTTCACGAACTTGGTGCCTGCTTCAATCATCAGAACCGCATTTTTGGTTCCGGCGACGATCAGGTCCATGTCGGATCCGTCGAGCTGCGTGATCGACGGATTAATCACAATTTCGCCTTTGATGCGACCGACGCGCACTGCGCCGACGGGACCATCGAACGGAATATTGGAGACGGTCAGGGCGGTGGAAGCGGCAACGATCGCGAACATATCCGGCAGGTTATCGAGGTCGACCGAGAGCGGCATCGCGATCACCTGAACGTCATTTCGCATTCCATCGGGGAAGAGCGGTCGCAGCGGTCGGTCGATCAGGCGAGAGGTAAGTACGGCTTTTTCAGAGGGTCTGCCACCGCGTTTGACGAAGCCGCCGGGGATTTTACCCACGGTATATTTGCGCTCTTCGTAATCGCAGGTGAGAGGGAAGAATTCCATGCCGGTGCGGGGTTCACGGCTCATGACGGCGGTGGCCATCACGACGGTATCGCCGGAAGTGAGCAGCACCGAACCATTGGCTTGACGGGCGATCCTGCCTACTTCGAGGCGAAGGATTCGTCCGGCAAGTTCACGTTCGACAATGTGGGACAAAATATTCTCCTGTGTTGTTTCGTGACCGATCCTCTCCGCAGAGAGTAGAGAGTCAAGAAATCTACCGATAAAGAGTATCGGGGAGGAGGACGCAGGACGCTGCCGTTCCCTTCCTGCTAAAGGTCACGATGCGTCTTGGTCAGCGCGTCTGCGCGGTTGTAGACGTAAACGAGATGCGGGAAGCGGGGAACACTTCATAAACTGCGAAGCATTCGGGCGAACGTGGGGCGTCATCCTGCCGATAGCGTGTGTAGATGCAGTCGGCTACCCCTAGGCGGGCAGAAACTGTCGGTGAAGGCGAGGGGTCAGGGTAAATGGACGCCGCATTCAGAGAATGCCTCGGTTGAGACAATCACTCATTGCGCGCTGCATCCGCTTGCCCTGAACCCTGTTTTCCTCAGCGACTCTGCATTGCCATGATGGCTGCCGACTGTCGTTTGCGGCATGAGTTTCATGCCGCTGATAAACATATAGGCTGATAGAGCAACCACACTAACTGGTTAAGAGCCGTATCAGGATACTGCGAAAACATAAATGCAGAAGCGAAAAACTAAATCTTGCTGCGGATGCTCAGTTTGCCAACAAGAATACGGTAGCGACCGATATCGGTGTTGCTGAGATAGGTCAGAATGCGTTTGCGGCGTCCGACCATCAGGAAGAGCCCGCGACGCGAGTGGTGGTCATGTTTGTGTTCGCGCAGATGCTCCGTGAGCTGGGAGATTCGCGCGGTCAGCAGGGCTACCTGCACTTCGGGCGAACCGGTGTCGCCTTCATGGGTTGCGTTGCCAACGATCACACTGGTTTTGTTATCTTTCTTCAGCGGCACTGCCTGTTCATTCCTCACTTTCCTACGGTAGGCATATTCTAGCACAGGCGAGCGACTAAAGTCAACCTAGAGTATGTCCAATATGAGGAAGCAGACGTGTATCGCCTATTCATTTGCTGGAAAAGGAACAGGCCCTCACGCTGGGACTCTTCTCCCAAAGCTGTGAGAAACACGGGAACGAAGACATAGTCATGCTTTCAGTTAGAACTAAAATGCTATTTGAGTTGATCATGCGGAGGAAGCTCTGGATGTTCGGAGATAGCAGCAGGATTCATTGAGGTGGTTTCAGACCTTCGTGCTGAGACAAATGCGGTTGGAACCAGGTTGATATTTGGGTTAGTAATGGTGGGCTTGCGGGCTATGGTGGACAGGGAAGCAGCACCGATGATCGGGACAGACGACGAGATGCTACGGCGACCATTGCTATAGCCGATAAGATAGGTGTACCAGAGCGATCCAAGCAGGCAGACAAGAACGGTGACGCCGCTCGCGAAGCGGATCCAGCGAGTTCGTGAATGGACACGTTTCGGGGTGAATTGCGGCGTGGGCACGGGGACAGGGGGCAGAGAATCCATGATCGAATCGATCGACTGCTTGCCGGCAAACGACGACGGGAGCGGCGCACTATCGCGCCACTCCCGTTGTATTAGTTGATCTGTTTCCTGCATCGAGGTCAGTACTGCGGAGCAATTCGGGCACTTCGCGAGGTGGGCGGCTATCAGCCGCTGCTCGTCGGAGACGAGATCGGAGTCCAGATAAGCGGACAGGTTTGCGACGACGAGACCGCACGCTTCACTGCCACCATTGCCACTACGGTCATTCCCTGTGCCGCCTAAATCGTTTCCGCCGCCGCCTTTTCCATGCGACGGCAGCAGTGGGCGACCAGACTGTTTCTTACCGCTGTTTCTATTTTCGCTCTGATTATAATTTGCGTAGCTATCTACATAGTCCAGATTCCCGGAGAGGTCACCCTCAGCTTCTCGATTTTCGAGCGGTAGATCGGGCAACTCAATGACGCCGATGACTGCGGGCAGGCTCATACGAGAGCCAGCGGCATCGGAACCGCCAAACGTAAACACGGATTTATTATTCGTATATTCATTCGACCGCGTATTCGTTCTCTCAGGAACGATAAATGCTTTACCCAACGCTTTGCCTTTCCAGCTTCGACTATCTTAATTCAAGCCACGCCGCCCTCTGGTTAGAGGGCAGCGCGGCAGTTCAATTTTAAATTTCAACCAGTTCCTGAAGGGCTTCGCGCAGGCGAGCGCGTCCCCGATGCAGCCATGAGCGAACGCTGTTGACGGGTACGCCCATCACGTCGGCGATCTCTTCATAGGTCATGTTTTCGAGCAGCCGCATCCCGAGCGCAGCACGCTGTGAGGCGGGAAGGAAATCCAGTTCCGCCTTAATGCGCGCCTTCTCCTCGGCGCGAAAAAACTGCGCTTCCGGCAGGTCTTCACGAGGGGCAGAGAGCGTCTCCGCCATCAAGTCCAGCGAGTAGGCGTTGCGGCTCGCTTTCGTTGCCGCAGACTGGGTGCGGTTCAGGCAGTGGTTGACGGTCAGGCGTCGCAGCCAGGCTCCGAACGCTCCGCGACCGGCGTACTGACTGAGCGCCTCGTGGACGCGCACAAAAACTTCCTGCGTGGCGTCCTCGGCATCTTCGGGATGGCGCAGAATGCTGCGGCAGAGACGAAAGACGCCAGTGTAGTGACGCTCCACCAGCAGGCGAAAAGCGGCGCGATCGCCCGCAAGTGTGCGTGCGACCAGCTTTTCGTCGGTTGGAGTCGTCAACAACATCGTTCTGTCCATTTCCTGCGGATTGAGGCGTCGTCGCCTTCATCGAGTACAACGAACGAAGTCCGTCGCTATGGGCGTCCTGCCAGGTGTCCTTCGGACACGAGAAGTAGCTGCCTGTACTGCACTGACAGACTCCTTAACGGTTTAGTTGCAGCGCGAGAACTCTCATTTCAAAAAAGATTTGAGATCAATCGCTACCTCCCGATCCCTGATTGTCGGACAAAGGCAGTAAGAATGCGCCTCCCCTAACCCCTTCTCCCGACGCTTAGGAGAAGGGAGAACGTTTCGATCGCACGCAATCAGATTACTTCGAGACCGTTTTTGTCGGGGAGGGCGGGGAAGGGCGCATGCGGTTCGGACTGGTACCAGTAGGCAGTGGACGAAATATCGTCTTGCAGCGGCAGATACCGTCCGCCACTGCGCCAGCCGAGCGCCTGGATCGTGACCTTCAAGTCTGTCTCGAAACGGATCGGGTCTGGGACATGGAAGCGGTACATCCCGAACCGCTGCTGGGAGCGATAGATGCCGTTTTCGCCGGACTGGATGACCTGCGGCATCCCGAGATAGGGGGTCGAGAAGACGCCATACTGTCCCTGCGGATGCTCGAAGTTCCAGGCGCCCCCGAAATAGTCTTCCGTTCCGGTTCCTGCGATCGTCGGAAATTCGCCGTCGCCATCCATGAAAAACTTAATTTCACCCTCGCCCCACCAGCCTGTATTGTTAACCTGCCAGGCGAGATAGGTTCCGACATAGTGACCCTGCCCACGGATGCCTTCGAGCAGCGTATGGACTTCCTGGTACGGGAGCGGATTCGAGCGGCGGAACTGGGCGTGGAGATAGGCGGCATCGGCGGGAACGTCGGTGAGCGCGTAGGTGATCTGATAGTAGTAGCCATGGCACTCCTCTTCAGCGAGGTTTTCGATCGTGATACGCGCCGACTGTCGGAAAGGCATCTCCCAGTACGAGTTGAAGCCGCCTGCGGGATTGACGACGATCGGCTGCGAGTTCACATTGCTGCGCTGGCACCAGCCGCTGCAGAAAAGGTCGCCGATCGGGACTTCGATCGAGGGCGTCTCTTCGCCGTCCCAGTAGAAGCGCAGGATTAGTTTGCGCCACCAGTCGGGGTGGACGGTGTTCCAGATATGCTGGATCGCGCCGGGCCCTTCGATTTCGGCGAGCGTGACGGTCTGCAATGCGCCGATATGGATGGAGGGCGAGACTTTCCAGCCCTGGCCGAGTTCGCGCGCAGCGTTGGCTCCGGTGCCTTCGATTGCCACGCCAGCTTTGCTTTTTTCGCCGGTGAAGTTCTCCGCGCTGATCGAGCGCGTTTTCGCGTGCGAGAGGCGCGAGATATTGTGCATCCCCATACCCAGCCCATTGAAACCAAAACCCGAGTTCGTGTCGCTCAATTGCTTATCTCCTTAGCGCCAGACAAAAGCTATTGTGTGTGGTCGTCCGAACCTTAATTTATGTGATTATGATGATGGGGATGATTACCAGAGTGCGGATCGGTGGCGTTTTTGTGAGTGCCGTTGCTCTATATTGAGCAGGAACGCTGCCGGTGTGGAATGGTAATCACGCATTTCATACGATAAATCGCACCAGTATCCAACTTAGCCGAGACCTCACAGTATGGAATGGTAATCACGGATTTCATCACATTAATCACACAAATCAAGGTTCAGACAGGATCTGTTTCGAGACCGCGTGTTTTTTGGTGTTCTCGATGCCGAACCAGGTCTCTTTATAGTGACCCTGCCCGAACAGCGCCATCTGGTCGGCGTAGTGCGGGCTGCGCGGGTTTTGCGAAACGCCGAACGGCAGCACGCTCCATGACTCGACGCCCTTCGGATCGAGATGCACGATCATACGGAAACTGGTGCCGTGCGTACAGACGATCCTGCCGTCATTGTCGTGATCGAATGGACCGTTATTCGGAACGACTGCAGCGATCGTCGCCTCCTGCGTGCTGTATGCCAGACCCGAAACCGGCGCGATCACTTTCCCACGATGCATCGTATGTACCTCGCCCCACGGCACGTCGATCCTCCCGAACCGCTTGCGCAGGCTGCCCGCCGCAGTTCCCAGTGCTTTCAGCGCCGAAATATGCTCTGCCTCACTCCACCCGGTTCCCTGCGCCGCCTTCTGCACTAGCAGTCCATTTCCCGGCGCAGCGATAAGCCAGTAGAAGTAGAGCGTACAGCCCGTCGCGTCAATGTCCGACCGTCCGTTCCAATGTCGCAAAATAGCCTGCGCTGGCGTGATGTCGGCAGCGGCTTCGGTAGGCGGAGCGGAATTCGGTGCGGCTGTCGGACTGAGGAGCCGCTTGATTGTGGTGAGCGCGTAGGGAACTTCGGTGTCGGTAGCGATCCGTTTTGCCCGTTCGACCGTCAGTTTCCGCTCGGCGGCGAGCAGCACGGCAAGGCGATCGTCGCGGGTCGTGTGCCCATAAGTCGTGACATAGGGCGACCATCCGGTGTCCGCGATTTCGCCAGTAAGCGTGACCGGATTATGTCCCATTGCACCGCTTGGTTTGCCTGCAGCAGGCAGGGGCGTCAGCCAGGGCGCGGAGTTCGCATTGACCAGTACGCCGGAAGCCGGGTTCTGGACGTGGGGCAGGGCATCGATCGTCAGCAGTTCACCCCAGCGCGTGCGCGGGTCGGCGCCTCGCACCGGCAGTGTCCAGTCGATCGCAGCATCACGCTTCGGTATGCGCGCATTGTACTGGTAGCCGATACTCCCCTTCGTATCCGCATAGACGATATTCCACATCGACAGCCCGCGCGGACGCAGCGCCTCCCGGAACTGCGCGATATTCTGCGCCTGCGCCATATGCATCACCTGGGCAAGCATATCCCAGTTTCCAAGCGTCGAAAGTTTTACTGCTTCACTCCGAAATGGAATCATCGGACCCCAGGCGGTGCGCGTGATCGACTGTTCGCGGGACGCAAGAATCCCGTTGTCGCGGCTTTTCAGTGTAATCGTCGAGTGCTCGAACGCCTTCCATTCACCGTGAAAGTTATACTCGTTTTTGTTTGCGGGGTTGGTCTCGACATGGTAGAAATCGTAGAGGCGCGGGTCGTTATTCGTCATGCACCAGGCGATTTTGTCAGTGTGTCCCATCACCCCGAAGGGCAGCCCGGAGAGCGTAATCCCATGAAAAGCGAACCCCGGCACATAGATCGCATATTCGTACCAGAGCAACGGCCCGCTCCACATCAGGTGCGGATCGATCGAGAGGATCGGGTGCCCCGTCGCGCTTCGGCTCGCCGCGACCGCGAACTGATTGGAGCCGATTCCAGGCATCAGTTGATTTGAGATCTCTTCCAGCGGAAAAGCGGCGTTGAGCAGCTGTGCGAGTGCCAGCACATCGGTGACCGTAAACGGCGCGATCCAGTCCGGAATTTGCCCTTTCTGTTCGGTCAGCGCACGGTTCGCTCCAGCGCAGAAACGTCGCAGCAACGCAGACTGCTCGTTATGCGGTTCACGATCGAGCGCAGCGGCATATTGCTCCGCCTCGGCTTCGATGCCGAGCGAGCGCAGAAAGCCATCCTGGATCAGATAAGCGCTGCCATCGACTTCGGCGAGCCGCCCGCGCGCCTGTTTGAAATTGCGTACCATGCGCTCCGCGTTATCGGTGGCCATCGCATATCCGAGCCCGTACATCGCGTCCGGCAGCGTTTTCGCTGCAATCGAAGCGACACCGTAGCGATCTCGATAGACCGTCGTTTCGGCGGCAGGACTGTTTTGGCTCGCGCCGGGGATTGTAAGGAGCGCCATGAGAAATATCCAGTAGCGTTTCAGCATAGTTGTGCCAGATATAGGAACAATGCTCCCGCCGGGAGCGAATGAAAATCCCTCTTTTCTGCACGGTAATTGCATCGAAAGAGGGGAAGAAAGGTACGTGAACGGATAGATGAACCTCTTAGAAGTGCAGACCGAACTCCGCGAGCAGAGAGCTAGTATGGTAATTCAGGCTCGAGAGCGAAGGGTCTTGATTGCGTCGATCGATGATCTGCCAGCCGAGTGAGAACTTCAGCGCCTGTGTGAGCCCAAAATCCAGCCCGAATCGAATGTCGTTTTCGGAGCTGCCGAGGTAGCCGAGCGTGTTGGAGTTCAGCAGGTCGATAAAGACCGTCTGTCTTGCTGAGATCGGATAGTCGAGGCGCAGAGCAAACGAGTGCAGATCCGAACTCGTGTTGGTCGGCACAGTTGTGCCACCCGCGAGCGTGGTCGTCGTTGCGGCTGCGGTCTGCAGCGCACTCTTGTTGCGCAATAGTTGGTAGCTGAACTGCGTGTTTAGTTTGCCGCCAAAAGGACGTCCCTGCATCGAAAACTGGAGCGTATTGCTATTCGTTCCGCCAAAGTTATTGTTGTACAGGACGCTCTGCAGACTATACAGAAGATTGAACTGGAGTTTCGTGCTGGGCTGCCAGCCCAGGTTGATGCTTGCGTTATGGCGGCTCGAATTGTATTGATAGTCCCCGACGCTTGCGCCGGTGTCGAGCTGAAACCCGATGTTCAAATTGCTTTTCGGCGAATACTGTACATCGAAACGGTTTGTTGTGCTGCGCCCGGTTACGCTGCCGGTCGTGTAGATGTTCGAGCCGCCCAGATAGCCGCTGTAGTTGCCACCGGAGCCAAGGTAAGAGTTCGCTCCGCCCCCGCCGATAGTATTAAAACTCGTTGCGCTCAGCGTGTTACCTGTCGTCGTCGGAGACGTCACCGTTCCGGCGACCAGATCACGCGTCGAGACGAATGGCGTGACCCAGGGCGCGAATAAGGAAGCGCGGCTCGCGACGACTCCGCTGCTAATGCCTGTGCCTGTGGTCGTCGTACCGGGCACTGTCGTCGTTGTCCCGGTTGTGTTGTTCGCATTGCCTGTATCGGTCAGATCGAAGGAGTAGTTGATGCGCAGTTGCTTCGCCGGTGTGAAACGGGCGCTGAACTGCGTATCTCTGGCGTTTGTCTTTCCCTTGAGGCTCGTTCCATTGTTCGAGATTGCGTTATCAGAAAGTGTGCCATTCAGTGTCATCCACTTCGTCGCGGTCCAGTTCAAACCCACACGCTTACTGAAAGTGTCGGTCTTCGTATTGTAACTCTGCGTCGTTGCGCCAGCAAGTGGTGTGGTTTGCGCACCGTACAGATTGAAGTTGCCGTCCGTCGAACTGTTGCTGCGGCTGATCGCGGTCTCCAGCGAGAGCGCGCGGAGCGTGTAGGCGAAAGAGAGCGTATCGCTCTGGTTGCTGCTCTGTCCTCCGACGATATAGCGGGTGCTGAGACTCGTGCGCGACAGATTGAGCACAGCGTGTTTGGCGAGATTGTAAGATGCTCCGAGACTATACTGATCGTATTTGTCGTCGCCTTTAGAGTTGATGCTGAACTGCCCGGTCGCTCCCGCAGAGTAGGAGGGACGCTGCGCTTTCTGGATATCATAGGTTAAATGAAGCTTGCGGGAGGGCGTATATTCGCCCGCTAGATCGATCGATTTTTCGTTGCGGTTGAAACCAGGACTCTGGATCGAAGAGAAGGTCGGGTTGACGTCACGAATCGTCAGGATCGAATGGACGTTTCGGAACGGACTCAGATCGGCACGCAGCTGAAGCGCCTGACCGGGGATGCTTTTGCCGGTGACGTTCAGCCCGGAGAACGCAGTTTCGAGGGTCAGTCCCCCGAGCTTTCCCAGCCCGATGCGTCCGTCGAAGCCAAGCACACTGCGGTCGCCGGGATTGACGCTATCGTTGAGCGGAAAATATCTGACCGTGATCAGACTCGTTGCCGGAACAGGCTGTCGTGGAATCAGTATCTGGTTGGAGCTGTGTGGGTCGATCACATAGTCGAGACCCTGCACGAGCGGCACCCCATTGAGCAGAACGATCATACTCGTGAGTTTTGTTGTATCGACAGCCTGATCGAGCACATAGGGCTGTGTCGGGTCGCCTTTGCCATAGAATTCCTGCGTGCGCAGCTGCAGTCCGACGCCCGTCCGTGTCTTCTGGGTCACATAGGTGAAGCCGACTTTCGTGCTGCCACGCGGCGCAAACTCGGAGCGAATGCCATAGATCGTGCCGCTGTTCTGGTTGAATCCCAACGTCTCGAAGGATATCGCGATGGTCGAGGAGTGCAGAACGATATAACCGGGCTTGAAATTGAGCTGGCCGGTGTAGGTATCGAGCGTATATTCTGTTGGCGCGAGATCACGGTTGTCGATACGGATATGCACCGAACCATCAACGACCTGCCCGGCATAGACATAGTAGGGACCCGATGAGTCCTGCCCGGTGAGCGTGAGCGTACGGGTTTCGGCTTTCGTCTTCGTGTAGAGCACGCTCGTCTTGAACTTTGGTGTCCACTCATTGGTTAGTTTGATACCGCTCAGGTAGCGGTTAAAATCGATGAGTGAGTTGCCCTGGAAGCCAGCATTTATGTCGCCCCATTCGAGCCGCAGCTTTTTGGTATTGTAGTCGAGTTTGGCGCGATTTTCGTTCGGGTTCTTGAAGGGACTGTTCGAGTAGGAAGTCTGGTAGTGAAAGTACTTGAAGAGTGTTGCATCCACCTGAACGTTGGTGTCGGTGTAGACGCCGTTGCTTCCCTGTCCATAGTACTGTTCGTTATGGTAGGACTGCGCGGCTTTGTTCCCGCCGGAGATGCTTTCTTTGCGGAGGCTGAGCGTACTGCTACCGGAGGCTTTCAGCGAAGTGCCAGTAGCGGCTTCGAACTGATCCCACATTCGCGAGATCGATCCGAACATGCCGCGATAGTGTTTGGGGCGTTTGCCTGGCGGTAGATCATCGGAAGAGACATGGTCTGTAGCGGGCAGCGTGAAGCCCGGTATTGCGCCCAACGGCCGGCGAGAGGGACCTGCCTGGCTGCTGGAGCCATCGGGATTGTTGCCGGTATTCGAGGCGTTGCTTGTGCCTAGCGCGTCCCAGAGCGTGACGGGATCGTCAGCGCGCGCTGTGGTGGCAGCGGCTGGCAGGGCAATAATCGCTAATGAGATAAAGGCGCGGCGGCGATACGAGTTGAGCATTGTTCCACCCTACACTCTGAAGCTGTTTTCAATGCGTCCGTATATGGTTCACTTGGCAGTCGAAACAGTGGCTTGCGAGCGCGTTTTGTGAGGTCTCCCGAGCGAAGCGAGCGGGGGATCCGCCCGGATTTTTCGTTCAGACCGTAGGTTTCAAGGGGGGAGTGAGTTAAGCGAAATAAAAATCAGTGAAAATAGTGTGAACGAGTGTCGGTCGATACCGAGGCTGAGAATAGATTTACACTCGCGATCAGAAATTCCTGCTTACCGCGCAGAAATAGTATGCTTCGATTTCAAAAACGGCAGATATTGGGCAGTATCTGCAGATTGCTTCATTATATCACAGAAAACATCTGGATGCTTCAAACGGTTCCCGGAGGCATTCACTACGAACGGAAGTGCGTCGCTGCGGGCGTTCCGCCAGATAAGTGTCTTTTCCGTAGAACATGTTCTGCAGGGCTGCTTGGGTCAAGTCCAGAATGTTGGTGTAAAATCTCTCGCTGGTTACCCGACTGTTAAGCAGCCTTTTGTTCGGCAGAGGAAGGGATATGGAGTTCCTTCCACGCCCAGTATTCGGTCATGTCCAAGTAGCGATGGCCCGTCGA
>JBBQPY010000156.1:0-12847 GCA_038216735.1 Chthonomonadales bacterium | reverse complement strand
TCCAGAACCGCTATAATCTGTTCGGGCAGAGTAAGCATGAAGCGGACCTTTCTTGGCGGATTAGTCAGTTTCTAGCTTACCTGCTCCTCTGAGTTTATGGAACCTGGGGCTCTGCCCCAAATGGACAAAGTCCAGCTAAGGCTCCGTCATGAAAAGCAAAGACGTGCGTTTTCGAGGGCTCAGGCCGTAAGTCGATTGGAAGAGGAAAGCGCAGTCTATGAGTGACGTCGAACCGGATATTATGCGAGCAGAGAGGGAGGACGAGTTCGATCTTGCTCACTGGTATCTGCTTGGCTTGAATGTCTTCGAATACAACGACGTACCCTGCTCTACCGAGCAGCGTCCCAAAGCGCTTTTCCTGACGGATTTGACCCGTCGTCTGCACTGTGCGGCACATGTAAGTTCTCTGGCTTTGAAAGACCTCGTCGCAGCTCCCGAAGAGATGTTCGGTCCACCGACCGGCACGACGCCTTATCTTCGTACACGGGTGGGCTTTCACGATACATTTTATGATCTGAATGAGTATCCCTGCTTCGACGCCTGTTTCTTCCCACTTGTGACACCTCTATTCTGGCAAGCGCTGACGCAAGGCGACGCCCTTGACGATATGATATCTAATCATGGGCTTGCCTTCTATGTCGATCCCAAACCGAATGCGATGGCAGAGATGGAGAGGCTGCTCGATGCTCCGTTCCCAGGGGAATCACAGTGGCTCCATGCGGTGACGGGGCTATACGGACTGGTAGTTAAGGTGGGGCATGACGGACAGTTTTTCGAAGCGTACGCCAGAGAGGAAGCAGGATTAGATCTGTTGTCGCCCTCGCTGGCGATCGCCGTAGCCGCGGTCGCAGAGTCCGAATGGTACCAGACACATAAAGCAGAGTTGGCATGGGGCGATGAATTCAAAGCCTGCCTGATGCTGCCCGAGCGGCCGGGAGCAATAGACGAATAAGCCGCCCGGTAACGGTGCTCAGTTATTCATCTTGAAAACCAGGCACATTTGCCGCATCATCGTCGAGCGTGCGTTTCAGCATGCAATCATGTTCCCTCTGACTGCGGGGCAGAAACAGCGTTACTTCTTATCTGTCTTCTCTTTGACTGTTTTGTCTTCGGTTGGCGTGGGAGGATCGGGTCGCCCGAGAACGACAAAGTCGGCAACACCCACATATTTCGCAGCCAGTTTGCCTGTCGGAGCAGACACGAAATCGCTGTCGGGATGAATGCTGACGTTCATGATCTTGAGGCGCGGCGCCGCCTTCCGCAGTCGCTCCACGATCCCGTACTTCGAATCACTATGCATTGCCCCATTCATCTGTACGACCTTTACGCCCCGGTTCGCTCGTAAAAATCGCAGGATCGAATCTTTCATCGATTCGTCCCACAGCGCCTGTGCCTGCTTCAGGTTCTCCGTCGATGGCATGCCAGACATCTGTGGCGGCGGGGTGCTCGTCTTACCAGCTTTTGATGTATCGTCGTGCGCGCTGCCGAAAATCTCGTTCAACTGCCGGTCGTATTCCGGCGGCAGTTCCATCGCATAGGGCAGTGGCGGCAGAAAAGCTTTAGCGGATTTTGGCAGTTCTGTGAGCGCTGCCTGTCCCTTGCGGCTGACGATGTTGACATAGCGGCGGGGAGCGTTAGCGGCGACGACCGGTATATGCTGCTCCTTGCAATATTCGATCAGGGGACGATAGTCGGTCTTATAGTTGGGCCAGGGGCGTGACGCCTGCAAAAACGAGGTCTCGTTGATACTGCCAGCTAGATATTCGTCAAGGACAATTTGTGTGTCCCGCTCGAACATCTCTAATGAAAGCGCATTTTTTGGGTTACGTGTATGGAGCGCTTTCAGTATCTCCAGTTCCAGTGCGTGACCCTGTTTATAGTCGTGCTGCTCGCCGATAAAGACGACATCTGCGCCGCTGAGCGCGTCGATCATGCCTGCCATAGTCAGGGCATTATATATGCCAGTTGCTGAGGTTCCTGCCGTATAAATAGCATAGTCCTGCGCATGTGCCGCCTGCCCTGCCATCGCCGTGGTGTGCAGTATCGCTGCCAGAACCAGCGCCCCATAAATCGTTCTTTGCCGCATCAGATTCTCCCGTTGAATGCCCTGCTTTTTTGCTGTCCTCAGTCTCATTCTTGATTTTATTCTACCTTATGCACACATTACACGCAGAGCAACGTCTTGAACTCGTGTCCCGAGAATAGGTTACGTGGACAGTGGTATAATTGCAAAGTGGACGGTTGCGCAAGAAATGGAATTTAAACCGTAAGGAAGTCAGCGATGCCAGATCAAATCATTCGGGAAATCCCGCTCATCCAGCGTAATGCGCGCAGTAACGAAAAAGACGATTATCGGTTCCGCACTTTCCTGAAGGGCAAGCTATCGCTTTCGAACAAGGAGCTCGACGCGGTTGTGGCGCAGACGACGGAGGAAGTATGGTCGCAGATCGACTGTACGACCTGCGGGAACTGCTGCAAGACGCTGCAGATCATGGTGGACAACAGCGACATTAAGCGACTTGCGGCAAAGCTTGGACAGTCAGTACGGCAGTTCTCACAGCAGTATGTCGGGGTCGCGGAGGACCAGTCGAAATACTTCCTTTCGACGCCGTGTGCGTTCCTGGGCGCAGATAATCGATGTACGGTGTATGAAGACCGCCCGCAAGCCTGTCGCGATTTCCCCTATGTCCACGAGCCCAATTTCCGAAGCCGAACCCTGTCGATGATCGACAATTCGGCAACGTGTCCGATCGTGTTCAATGTCTGGCAGCAACTCAAGGGACGTGTCGGCTATCGTAGCCGTGGAACAATTGCGCGCGACCGGAAAAGTAATAGGGCTTGACAAAACATGCTCCACATATCTGCGCTAAGTTCGCTTGATTGTGAAACGTTTTGCCCTATACTGCATCTAACGTCATGCTGGTCAAGTTTCAAACTGGTATACAAAGCAAAACCGATGACGGAGCGAACGCGAGAGAGGGAAAGTGCGGAATGAAAAATTTGGCAAGAACGGTGTGGGTTCTGGCGGCAATCAGTCGCGGTACGTTACTCATTGCTGCCTATGGAGGCAGCACATGTGAACGCTTTAGGAAACGTGGTTTGTTCACGCAAGTCGTTGGTGCCCGCATCGGTGAAGCCCTGAATCGGGGGATTGCCAACGTTTGTGTCGATGCGTTGCCGACCTCCGAACCGATATTGAAAAAACATGGCTTCGAGCGCGTGACGTATACGCAGCCGTTCTGCCTGTTGAAGTAGCTAAGCGATTTCAGATAGTCAGCCTACGAATCGGATCGAGAAGGCGAGGATCGAAGTGAAGCGTAGGGCAAAAGTGATGTGGTTTCTGGCGGTAATCGGTTGCGGAACACTGTTTGCGATTTTGCACAACGCTTCCCAGGAACCGGACCTGTTGGGTCGGGCCCACTTCGTAGCAACAGGCAATCAGTGGAAATCCTCGGACAGCTTTACCTTGGTGAGCGACAGCAGGCTGTTGTGCCAGCCCGATTTCAGATACAATCCTGGTCCGCAGTCGAGTCTCTTCTGGTTCGACACGGAGACGAAAGCTGCATCGTATGACCCGGCTTTGCAAGCGCGCGTCGACGGCGCCTATCGCATTTCGCCAGACTTGAAGTGGATATTGAGCGGCAACCTCAGCAACATCTGGCGCGAACGATTGTCCTACGATCTCGTTCCAATGGACGGCGGCACAACGACTCGCCATCAGGTGGACAGCAATTTCATGGGAGTGAAATGGTGCCTCGACAGCAGGCACTGGATCGAGTTTAGCGGCGGCCATGTTGCTCCACCCGGTACCTCGCCCGAAAACAGCATCAGCTATCCAATGGAAATTCAGCATGTCGCGATCAGAAGCCTGGACGATCCGCAGCGGATGCGCAAAGTAGAAATCTCCCCCAAAAGTTTGCTGCGCGAGCCGAGTCTGCTTGGGGATGAGTATTCTTATCGAAACATGCTGGTACTTTCTCCCGATCGCTTCCTGACATGGAGACGTATGCCCTTTCCTTCCCCTTCACCGGACATCGTTGTTCGAGAAATGGATTTGCAAAGCCCGAACCCTCTGCACAAATATATTCTAACGCCGCCCGGCAGACGCTTCATGACTCAGCTTGTTCCGTCACCGCACGGCGACCGGTTCCCCTGGAAGTTGCGCGAGCCTTTAGTGCCCAACCCGTTCGTGTCGAAAGTGCTCCGACGCTTATTCAACGGACAGACCTACGGCTACGCCTCAGGAAGCTCACGTATGAGTCTCTGGGTCAGCCAAATTGATGGCAGTGAGATGCACGAGCTAGGGGTGATGCCGCCCACAGCGAACCGCATGGTTACTTTAGGGCAGTACGATACTGATTCCGGCGAAATTTTTGGGGATCGATCTTTGTTTCGCCTATTACGCTGGCTGCCGGACGGCAAGCATGTGAGTTTTACTTACAAGTACGACCTGTATACTGTCTCCACCGAATAAAGCTCTCTGCGGCGAGGGAGAAGTCGCCTGTCGCACTGTCCGTCTGCACCCGGTTATGACGCCTCACATACGGTACAATAGGCATAGGAGGTGGGAGATGTCTACGCCACTGCTCGAACTCGAAGGTACTACGGAAGAGATACAAAAACGTCTCGACGACTTCGCCGGACAACGCCTGCATATCGTCATTACTCAGGCCGAAAATCCTGCGGAAGCTACTCCGGATGCCGCCCCACGTCAGCTGACTATCGAAGAGAAGATACTTGCTCGGTTTAGCCACATACCATCAGAGGAACGCGCTAATATTCCTGCCGACCTTTCTGACAATCTCGACCACTATCTATATGGGTGGCCGACCAAATGAGACGAGTCTTCGCCGACACACTCTACTGGATCGCGCGAACATCGCAGCGCGACTCCTGGCATGTACCGGCTGCGAAAGCACGCCAACGGCTCGGCGTCATTCGTCTGATCACATCCGACGAGGTATTGATAGAATTCCTCAGCGCATTTGCCAGCGCTGGAACCCACTATAGACTTCAAGCCGCGCTCACCGTGCAGGACATTCTAACGGATGAGAATGTAACCGTACTTCCCCAATCACACGCGTCTTTTATCGAAGGTCTGGAGTTCTACAAAAACCGTCCCGACAAGGGCTATAGCCTCACGGATTGTAGCTCGATGATCGCCTGCCGACACGAAGGCATTACCGATATTCTCACCAACGATCATCACTTCACACAGGAAGGCTTCGTCGTTCTTATCACCCGCTGATCTATCAAGCTTCAAGCGCCGACATTGCCCGTCTGCATATCGGTTATGGCGCCTCACATACGGTACAATAAGCATAGGAGGTGGGAGATGTCTACGCCACTGCTCGAACTCGAAGGGACTGCGGAGGAGATACAAAAACGTCTCGACGAATTCGCCGGACAACGCTTGCGTGTCACTGTGCAAATGCTGGATATGCTTCCCACCGGGACACAGCATCCGATCGATGCCGCTCTCGAGGCGATCTGGAGTAGAGTACCCGAAGCATCATGGGAGCAGTTTCCTGAAGACTTCGGCGCAAACCTCGATCACTATCTGCACGGAATGCCGAAACGTCAATGACTTCCGTTTTCGCCGACACTTTCTACTGGTATGGTCTTGCCAATCGTCGCGATCAGTGGCATTCCCGAGTATTACGGGTGCGGTACGAACTGGGCGACCGTTCGCTGGTGACGACCGACGAAGTGTTGACCGAATTTCTCGCTGCGATGTCCGGCGACGTTTTCCTGCGGGCGGCGGGAAGCCTGCTTGTTAGCGCCATTTTGATCGACCCCATAATTACCGTACTTCCCCAATCACACGCGTCTTTTATCGAAGGTCTGGAGTTCTACAAAAACCGTCCCGACAAGGGCTACAGCCTCACGGATTGTATCTCGATGATCGCCTGCCGACATGAAGGCTTCGTCGTTCTGATCACCCGCTGATCTAGCCGGTTTAATCAGCAATTGAACCTACGGATCGAAGCGCCGGATATCGAAAGGGGATGCGTATGCCAACGCATAATTCTATACCTCGGACTTCTCGGCAGCGACTCCTTCTTTTGTCTCTCCCGCTCTGTCTCGTGATGGCAGCTATTTCGACCTCGAAAAACCCTTCCGCATCCTATCTGTTCTCATGCGCGACGATGGAATCCGGTAAACAGAAGGCCCACACCTCAGAAACCTATTTCGGCTTTACTCCATTCCCCTACGACGCGACACTCGAGGCGGTGACGAAAACTCAGGCGACAATCGCGCCGAATTCGACGCTGTGGGCTCTGCATTTCGACAACGGCATTCCCTGGAAGGAAGCGCTCGCCGACACACCCTTCCCTGTGCGTTTCCAGAAGGAGTGGAACGATCAGGCAGGTGCAATTCCGAAAGATCATGTGGTCTATCTGGGACTGGCTCCGCTCGATAAAGACCGCAAAAGCCTGGCTCCGGCCACGGGAGAGCAGGAGCGCATTGCCATGCCCGACGAACTCAAAACGGCGGCTCTGGATGATCTCAAAGTGCAGAAAGCTTACCTGAACTACGCTCGCCGCGCGGTGCAGCAGTTTCATCCGCGCTTTCTGAACCTGGGTATCGAAACCGGTGAATTGATGTCGAGGGATAG
Organism: Chthonomonadales bacterium; assembly: GCA_038216735.1. GTDB lineage: Bacteria > Armatimonadota > Chthonomonadetes > Chthonomonadales > Chthonomonadaceae > JBBQPY01. The sequence goes on along the minus strand of JBBQPY010000156.1, from coordinate 6,228 downwards.
GCAGCGATGGCCGCAGTTCGAGCGGCTCTATGCTTCGGTACGAATGGCATTGAAACACGAATTTCCCGAAATGCAGATCGGTATATCGTTCGGTCTGGGCGATTTACGCGCCGCATCCGAGGCGAAAGCCGCCAAATCGCTCATCGAGTCCAGCGACTATGTCGGTCTGAGTTTCTATCCGCATGCCTCAGATTTCGACGAGAAGTTCGGCGCACCGCCCTATCGTGGAGCGAAGCCGTGGCGAGAGCCACTCGCATGGATACGCGCCTATACATCAAAGCCGATCGCGATCTGCGAGACGGGCTACACGTCACAAGAAATCGACATTCCTCAGTTCAAGCTGAAGATGCAGGGGAGCCCCGAGGCGCAGGCAGACTATGTGCGCGAACTGTTCGCGACCGCTCATCGCGACCATTACGCGTTCGTGGTCTGGTTCCTGGCAATCGACTACGATAAACTCTATGCGAAGATGCCAGCGGGGTCCGATACGATGAAACTCTGGCGAAATATCGGTTTGCTGGATGGCGAACTCCGCCCAAAACCGGGCTGGGAGATATGGCGGGCGGGCGTACGAGCTTCGCGTCAAATCCGATCAAAATCTCCCTGATCAGGCGGCTGGCTTCTATAGCAGAAGCGGATTTGGTCGCTACGATCATCACGTCTGAAGAGCAAATGCGCGGGTGGCTTGCTTATGTCGCGCGTGCAAATACTTCGCCGAAGCAGATCGAGGTGTATGCGAAACTGCGGCGTCACGTGGAGCGGTTTCGCCTGACTCCCCTCCTTGATTATGATGAGAAAGCCGCCACATTCTACGAACGAATGAGGCAGTCGCGCATCCGTGTGGGAACAAAAGATTTGCAAATTGCGGCGATTGCGCTTGCCAACAACGCCGTTCTTCTGACACGCAACCTGTCCGACTTCAGCAAAGTCCCTGACCTGAATCGGAAGACTGGTCTTTCTGATCGAGTGACGGCCGTACTCTCCCAATTGTTGGCAGGACTTTTGCCCCTCGTTCGCCAACATCTCCCTGTGACCTCTTATTCGCACCGCACGCACAAGGAGACCGCCTGATATGCCTCTCAAAATCGCCATGATCGGAGCCGGAAGTATCGGCTTCACACGCCGCCTGATGGCCGACCTGCTCACCGTTCCCGAGTTCGCCGACACGACCTTCGCGTTCACCGACCTCGATGCCCGCAACCTCGATATGGTCAAACAACTCGCCGAACGTGATATCGCCGGCAATAACCTTCCCGCCACCATCGAAGCCACCACGGACCGCCGCGCCGCGATCGCCGACAGCGATTATGTGATCTGCATGATCCGACAGGGCGGGCTCGAAGCCTTCCAGACCGACATCGACATCCCACTCAAATACGGCATCGATCAGTGCGTCGGCGATACGATCTGCGCGGGCGGCCTCATGTACGCGCAGCGGGGGATCAATGCGCTGCTCGGCTTCTGCAAAGACATCCGCGAAGTCGCCAAACCCGACGTGCTCTTCCTCAACTACGCCAACCCGATGGCGATGCTGACCTGGGCTTGCAATACCTATGGCGGCGTCAAAACGGTCGGGCTATGTCACGGCGTACAGGGCGCGCAGCACCAGATTGCCGACTGCGTCACGCACTGGGCGCGCAAAGAAGGACTGCTCGGCGCAGAAGAAAAAGTCCACCGCAGCGACATCGACTTCCTGTTTTCGGGTATCAATCATCAGACATGGTGCCTCAAAGCAGTCTGGCGCGACATCGATCTGATCCCGAAAATGCTGACGCTTTTCGAGCAGCATCCGCACTACCCGACCACCGAAAAAGTCCGGATTGATGTGCTAAAGCGCTTCGGCTACTACAGCACGGAGAGCAACGGGCACCTCAGCGAGTATGTGCCCTGGTACCGCAAACGCCTCGACGAGATCACCCGATGGATCGATATGTCCTCGTGGATCAACGGCGAGACGGGCGGCTATCTACGGGTCTGTACGGAGGGCCGCAACTGGTTCGAGACCGACTTCCCCAACTGGCTGGCGCAGGAACCCCCAAAGTTTACTGCGGAGAAGCGCAGCGACGAACACGGCTCCTACATCATCGAAGCTCTGGAGACGGGGCGCGTCTACAAAGGGCATTTCAATGTGCCCAACAACGTCATCGACAACCTGCCGAAGGGCAGCATCATCGAAAGTTTGGGCTTTGTCGATCGCAACGGCATCCACATGACCCACGTCGGTGACCTGCCGCTCGCCTGTGCGGCGACCTGTTCTGCCAGCGTCAACGTGCAGCGCATGGGCATGGAGGCGGCGGTGCATGGCGACGTGACACTGCTCAAACAGGCGATGCTCCATGACCCGCTGACGGGGGCGGTATGCGATCCCGAAGAGGTCTGGCAGATGACCGACGAGATGCTGGTGGCGCAGGCGCAGTGGCTGCCGCAGTATGCCGCTTCGATCCCGTTGGCGAAGGCGCGTCTGGAAGCGCACGAAGCTGACGGAACACGGGTCAAGACGATGGAGGGCTTTGCGTGCATGGCACGACTGCACACCAATACGGTCGAGGAGATGGCGACGGCGAAGGAAGAGGCGCGCAAGAACGCGCAGGCTGCCGACAAAGGTAAAATGACCCAGAATGCCTAAGATATCAGAGGTAGGGTGTCAGGTATGAGGAGTAGGGTGGAGGGATGTAAGGAGAGGTAGTTGAGTGCGGTCGGCGGTTGGGTTGAAAGACGGTTTCTCAACCCGACATACACTTTTTATAATGTATTGTTCGCAGAGGGAGGAACCAGACTTTTGCCTGTCGAAATCGTTGAATTGGGATCGGCGCTTGGCTGCGCAGTCAACTACCGAGGCCGAAATGGTGTGCTTGGCCACGAGACCTGCGCGTCACAGGCGATATCCGACAGAGTGCGCTGTCCTTCCAATGGTTCCAGGACCAGATTGGCTTTGTAGTCGGCGGAAGAACGCTTACGGATGGTGGGAAATGGTGGACACTGTCGATCCTCATCGGAGTTGGTTTGACACGACCCCCACCTTGAACCACAATCCGAACTCCTGGTGTCGTCACGAGCCTCTTGGCTCACGCGGCTTTGGATAGTGCGGCTCTGGCTTCCATCATAGCGACAAAAGCGGGCGAAAGCTCCGGGTCGAACTGCGTTCCCGCGCCCTTGAGGATCTCCCCCAGAGCGATTTCCACCGCCAGCCCTTTGCGATAGGGGCGATCACTGGTCATAGCGTCGTACGTGTCTGCCACCGCCAGAATACGCGCCATAGACGGTATACTTTCCCCTGCCAGTCGGTCCGGGTAGCCTTTGCCGTCCCAGCGCTCGTGATGATGGCGCACACCGGGAAGTGTCGCCACCAGTTGCGGAACTTTTCGTACGATAACCTCGCCAAGCACGGGATGCGTCTCCATAATCTCCCGCTCCTCATCTTCCAATCGCCCCGGTTTCTTCAAAATCGCATCGGGAATCCCGATCTTGCCCACATCATGAAGTGTTCCGGTAATGAAGACGAGGTCCAGTTCCGTCTGTGGCAGCCCCAAATAACGCGCCAACTCCGTTGCATACTCTGCCACCCGCTGTGAATGTCCCTGTGTGTACGGATCTTTGGCATCTACCGCCGCCGCCAGAGCCTGAATGGTTATCAGGCTACCGCTTTGCAGCGCCTGATATAACTGGAAGGGATCGGCTCCGTTGGCATTCTGTACGTTGTCAAAGCAGCAGATGCGATTGCGCCCCAGCTGTTTGGCCCGCGAGACGGCCAGTTCGCCCGCAAGGATCAGCCCTTCCGCATTGGTAGAAACCGTTTCAAACTGAACGCATCCGACACTCACTGTCAGAGACGATTGTCCCCCGGACAACCCATTCTTTTCTACGAGAGCGCGTATCCGTTCCCCCAGGGCCGCTGCCTGTTCCAGCGTGTGCAGTGGCAGGAGGGTCGCAAACTCCTCCCCCCCGTAACGCGCCCGTATCGCGACCTCCGGAAGAATGTTTTTCAGGAGAATCGCCAGTTGTTGCAGGGCTTCGTCCCCGGCAGCATGGCCCCGTTCCAGATTGAACTGATGAAAATGGTCCAGGTCGATCAGTAGCAGGGAGAGGGCTTCCCCGGATGCCAAACTTCGCGAGGTCTCCTGTGTCAGACGTTCCTGAAAGAAGCGGTGGTTATGCAATCCCGTAAGCGGGTCGGAGTCGATAAGCCCAAGCAGATGCTCCCGACTCGCCTGCATAGCCTCCGTCATCTCATCAAAGACAGTCTGCAGCAGACCGATCTCATCGCTGCGGCGTGTGGCAAATTTATCGGGCCAGCCACCTCCCTGCATCACCTGTGCCGCCCTCACTAACCCATCCAGCGGGCGCGTCAGACTCCGTGCCAGTGCCGCTCCCAGAGCCAGTGCCACAGTCAGAGTGACCACCGAGACTCCCATGAAAACGTTTCGGAGCCGTCCATACCGGGACATCACGGTGTTATAGGGACGCAGAGTCACAAAGCCAACGCCCGCCTTCGGGTCAGTATCCGGCAGTGGGGCGTAGAGCGCGAAATAGTCCGTTCCGTTCAGTGTGGTCACCTGGGGCTTCTCCTGCGGAGTCGGCACGGTGTCCGGGAGCGGCAGCGAAGCTCCGATAACCCTTCCTTGATGGACAAAGGCAAGGTCACTGCCCAGCGCGTTTTTAAGTTCCTTTGCGGCCTGAGCATCGATCAGGCTGGAGGCCGTGAACGTTCCCCGCACATACTTACTGACCGGTTCTTGCACCGGAACCGTCACGGACAGTTTCAGCCGGTCCCCCTGCAAGGCAATCCCTGCCCAGCTCTCCCCTTCCAGAGCCGTTTTTACTCCCGCATCTAGGCTCTGCCCCGAAACCGGGGCGACTTTTGCCTCTGTATCTCCCAGAGTATGGCCCTCTTCATCCGTCAGTCGCAGAGAGTCCGCGTGCATCTGTTTCAACCACTCTTGAAGGCTGTCCGTAACCGTCGCAAAGTCGGGCTTCTGGGCCGCGTCCGAGGTTCCGCCTCCAGCTGTCTCTTCGGGCCGACCCAATAGACGCATCATCAGAGCCGGTTGCCGTGCCAACAACAGCGACTGATCTCGGAGTGAACGACTACGTTCATTGAACAGACGTGTCAAAACACCGCCTGTCGTTCTGACATCATTCTGAACAGCCCGGTCGATCTCGCGTCGGGTTAGAACCATCAGTGTGCAGAGGGCAAGCACCGCCAGCCCGGTGACCGTGCCCGCGATAAGCAGCAGAATTCGGGTTCGCAGCGAGAGACGCATACCGCTTCCTTACTTTTTCTTTTCCAGCGTCAGAGACTGCACGGCTTTCACATTCTCTTTGATTTCGACCTGTTTTGTCACTGTCGCCCCGCTCTCATGCCAGATATGCAGGGTGTAGGTTCCCGGTGGAACGTTGGGCAGACTGCCTTTGCCCTTTTTGTCCGTGATGACATAGTAGGGCGTATCCACCACGATGATATAGGCGCTCATCTCCGAGTGGACATTGCAGAGCAACGCCACCATCCCCGCCTTGTCGAATGTTACCCGTTTCGTCGTACCGCGTGGGTACATCCCTAGATCAAATTTTTTGGCGTTGAAGTACGCAAAAACATTGTGAAAAACCGTATCGTTGTTGGGAAACTCCACTGTTGTCCCCACCGTGACCACAGAAACATGAGGCTGAAACATCTTCTCGCGCTGATCTATCACGACCTTCGGCATCGGCGTCGCCTTCTTTGTTCCCTCCAACCAGACGACGGCGTTTGCCGCCGCCTTTTTGTTCCGAAGCACGATCTGCGCCTCAAAATCTTCCGCATGGGCCGCAGGAGTCAGAAACAGCAGTCCTACCGCCAGTATTCCGATTCTCTTTTGCATCCCCGTCTCCTTCTCTCGTCCCTTGCTGCAAGGACCCTTCAGAGGTCGGTAATTCCTTAAACTCGGCTTTTCTTCCTGGTAGTCGTTTGCGTTCTAAGCGGCCAGGCTAAAAATGAGTAGAAGTGATTAACTGTAATGACCATCCACTAATATAGCGTGAAGTCTCTCTTCCACTCATATAGCTTGAAGTCTCTCCTTCACTGCCAAAGCCGTAGGAAAGTTGTAAGGTAAGTTGATCCTCCCCCATTTTAGTGGAGGGTAGATTAAGCCGCAATCGGCTCCATTTGCTGTTGTTGCTGTTGGTAGTGTCGCTCGAACGCTTCGGGACTGATGTAACCGAGGGTTGAGTGACGGCGTTTGCGATTGTACCAGA
>JBBQPY010000155.1:0-13060 GCA_038216735.1 Chthonomonadales bacterium | reverse complement strand
GTTCCGGCGTCTGTTCGAAGATGTTGTAGATCACCTGTATCGCGTCGGCTCGACCGGACTGTGCGAGACGTACGCCGGTTTCGGGAGCATAATCGGCGATACTGACGCCGAACGCTCGCACTTTGCCCTGCTCGCGAAGCTTGACGAGCGCTTCGTACCAGTCGAGCTGCTCGTTGTAATCGTCGCTCCAGATGTGCAGTTGCTGCAGATCCAGGCATTCCACGCCGAGGTTCTTCAGTGATCGCTCGGTGCACTCTATCACCCAATCCACTGGAAATGTTTCGGTCACCGGCACTCCGGGCGGGATCGGCCAGGTACTCGTTTTCGGCGGAACTTTGCTGGCAACATAGATCGGCAGTCCCGAATTTGTGCTGCCACGTGCTTTCAACACCTCACCGATCAGAACTTCGCTGTGTCCATCCCCGTACCCATAAGCGGTGTCGAGAAAGTTGCCGCCGAGGTCAAGATAGCGGTTCAGCGCTTCTTTTGCTGCGTTGTCGTCCGTCGCCCCCCATCCGCCGCCAATGCCCCACGCTCCGTAGCCGATTTCACTGACCTGCCAATCCAGCCGTCCAAACTTTCGATATTTCATCGTCGCTCCATGTTCGATTTCATTGGGTATTCAGCTACCGCCCAATACCCCGCGCCCCGACTCGCTCTCCCGAACCTTCGGATGAGGGAGAGACAGTACCGCAGGCAATTGTGCTCAGTCCTCTACAGACAAGGGTTTCGACCTGTGTTATAAGACGAAATCTAAGCATTCCAGGATAAATGTTCTCACTATCGGGGCACAAACGCGAGTATATTGCTCAAGTCCCGTCCCGGTCGTGTAATCATCTGACCGTTACAGTAGAGAGCGCTCGAGGCGCCGCCGTCGAGATTCATAGCCTGACGACAGCCGAGCAACTGCATGACACGCGCCAGTTCGACGACCGTTGCGCCGCGCACCGTGACGAGCAGGATGTTTTTCTTCGCGTCGATGCCGATTGCACTGCGTTGCCCGCTGCTAACGAGGATTTTCTGGTCAACAAAACCTTCTTTGTCGGCATCGACCGTAATACGCCCGTCCGTTACCAGACGCGGACCTGCGCCAACTGCCTCACGAACCGTTTCCCACGCCGCCGGATCTGTCGCAGATTTGCGGTCGATGTGGTATGCGACCCGCGCACCCGGCGGAAAATTGCGTACCTGCCGCTCCTCGTCACTTTGAAAGTGAATGATGAACCCGTTTTTCGGAATCGCCACGTCCCCACGGGCGACTTCCATCACAATACCGTCCTCAACTACCACGGACAGCCCGCTGGCAACGCGAGTTTTCGCTCCCCTCGCGGGCGTAAACAATGTGATGCTGGCGCTGCTGTGGGGCGTCCGATTAAGCCAGTAGGCGTACCATTCTGTTTCTCTGCGACGTGCGGACGAGACGGTTCCCCGGATCGGCAAATCGACCAGCCCCATCACTGCCCCATCCTCACCGAATCCGATCACGCTGCCGATACTGCCCTTATGCACAACCTGTCCGTTGTGAATCAAGGTCATGTCAGGGTCTTTATCACCCGACTCCGTGTACGCCTCAAAGAATGACCCGTTTACCGCAGCGACGGCATGGGAGCGCTGGATCATACTCGAAAACGACTCCGTCCGCCCTACCCCGCTGTTCGCAACAATCACACGCGGCTGCACTTTTGTTAAGTCGAGAGTTACCACATTGCAGCGATAAGTCCGATTTCCGGCTCGAACCGTTTGCACACTGGAGCGAACTCCTGCCGCGCCAGCGGTCGCCACTTCCGACCCGCAGCAGAGCAGGAGCGTTCCGCATAACATCGCCAGTATCACACTAAAATTACTCTGTTGCAACCGCACTATAACAGGCTCCATAGCTGACAAACGCTCATGTGCCGAGCAGTTTGGCGAAATAGTCTGAATGGATATTGAGGTTCAACAGCCCGGCGATACCCATCAAAACCCCGAAAAAGGTCGGTACCAACGCTACTCCGAAGAGCCAGCGCTTCTGTGTCAGGGACGTGACTGCCAGCAGCGAGATTGCAAGCGCAAGCATCGCATCGGAGAGGTCGAACTGGTCGTCATGGAAGTTGAAACGGTTATAGTTGGCATCGTTTGCTTCCGCGTCTTTTTTAACCTGATCTTTCTTATCATGCTGTTCTTTTGCCAGCAACTGGAACGCGGCGATCTGTTTCTGGTACTCCGCCTTTGCCGCTGCAGGAGCCGAATACGACTGCAGGTGGAGTTGGACTGCCGTCGCGTTGGCGATCTCTTCGCGTACGTTACGCGCCTGATAGTAGCTCCAGTTATCGAGCTTATTCGCCTGCTCCTGCTGCATTGCCTGCACGATATTGTCGTCCTTGACTTTGCATATTCCCATGAAAGTCGCAAGGATCGCAATCGTCAGGGCGACCCAGTTGTTGAGACGGCTTTTGCGCTTCTCGTGATGGTCCGCAGCGTCCTGTTTGCCGTCGGTTCCCTCGCCGTCATCATCGTCTTCCACTGCCGCCATCGGGTCGATATCCATCTCACGCTCCCTGTTCACACTGGTTGTTCGCTTACCCGACAGTTCCCGCTACCGCGCGTGTTTTCCTTCCTTTTTCTATAGTGTGCCGATCAGAGATTCTCCTTGCGCCAATCCTCACTCCAGGTAAAGGTCGGGAAAGCGGACAGGAAATTTGCGCGATCGCTTTCGTTTCCGAAATAAAATTCGCCGAAGCCGTAATCATATACCGTTTTTCGAAACCAGAAGAAACTCCATTCACCGTCATGCTCGTGTGCCGCTGGAGCAGTGTAATTCTTCCGTACATAGGGAGATATCTTTCCGCTCTTATCCGTCCATGTTCCGCGCGTCACGGTCTCCGTCACCAGAATGAGCGGACAGCCAAGATAGTCGGACTGCCATTCGAACAGACAGGGACCGTCCTGGGGACCAAAGTTATGCCAGCCCCATCGGATGGCATAGCTGAACTCGGAGTACTCCCCTTCTGCGGTCACAGCAAAAGGGAAACGCGCGAGTAACACCCTCCGCTTTTCATCGCGCGAATGCTGGTTGTCTATGCGACTTTGAGTATACTCGGGGTGATCAGGAAAGCGTGCTGCGATCTCATGCAGGTCTTGTAATTGCACTTCCTTCCACGCTTCATAAGTCGAAATATCCATCTCGCCCTCCCTGTGCCTGCTCGATTTTCGTGTATACGACAAGTCTGCCACTATACCGCATTCCCCTCCCTTTCTCCTCTCCTGACCAGGAACGAATGGAGAGGCGAGGGGTCGGTGGCATGGTGCTAATTCGGAACAGCACGAACGCGAATGCTAAAACTGAATACAGGAGAATGCCCCGCTTTGCGAAACGAAAGCGGGGCATAGACCATAAGAATAAGCTTGCACACACCATGTCTGAGATCAGGCGATGATGCCGTGCGCGACCTCGCCGAACACGTCGGTGAGGCGGAAATCGCGCCCCCCATAACGGTACGTCAGCCGCTTGTGATCCATGCCGAGGAGATGCAGAATCGTCGCGTGCAGGTCGTGGATGTGCATTTTGTTGTCCACCGCGTAGTAGCCGTAGTCGTCGGTCGCTCCATAAACGGTGCCCGGTTTCACGCCGCCGCCTGCCAGCCACATCGTGTAGCCATGCGGATTGTGATCTCGCCCATCGTCGCCCTGCGCTGTGGGCGTCCGGCCGAACTCGCCACCCCAGAGGACGAGCGTGTCTTTGAGCAGACCACGTGATTTGAGATCGGCGAGCAGTCCGGCAATCGGCTTATCGACCTCATGCGCGTTCGTGCTATGCCCGTTCTTCAGGTCGCCGTGCTGATCCCATTTGTAGCTGTGTGAAATCTGGACGAAACGGACACCCTTCTCGCAGAACCTTCGCGCCATCAAGCATTGTCGTCCAAAATTGTCGGTCGGCTTCATTCCGATGCCGTACATATCCAGCGTCGCCTTGGATTCATGCTTCAAATCCATCAGTTCGGGAGCCTCGGTCTGCATTCGAAACGCCAGTTCGAACGACTGAATTCGTCCCTCCAACTGCGGGTCATGACCGAAGTGGCGCATCTGCTCTTCATTCATGCCTTTGAGCATATCGAGCTGCATTCGCTGGAGATCGGCAGGCGTGTCGGGGTTGCGAATATAATCGAAAGCCGCTTTCTCAGCCGGAATGCCCGCATTCCCAAGCGGAGTGCCCTGATAGGGAGCGGGCAGGAACGCGCTCGACCAGTTCTGTACGCCGCCATGGCCGAGCGTCGGGCAGATCGTGATAAATCCCGGCAGGCTCTGGTTTTCGGTGCCAAGACCGTACGTAATCCACGAACCCATGCTAGGGCGAACGAAGGTATCCGAACCGGTGTGCAGCTGAAGCAGCGCGCCGCCGTGCGCCGTGTTGTCGCTGTGCATCGAGCGGATCACGCACATATCATCGACATGTGCCGCGACGTTTGGAAATAGATCGGAGACTTCGATTCCGCTCTGACCGTATTTCTTGAACTCCCACGGCGAACGCAGCAAATTACCGGTCTGCGAGAACTGAATTCTCGGTTTGGTGCCAGAGTAAGGCTTACCGCTGTCGCGGGTCAGAAGCGGTTTCGGATCGAACGTATCCACCTGAGATGGGCCGCCATGCATGAAAATAAAGATCACACGTTTGGCTTTGGGCGGGAACATCGTCGGCTTGACGGAGAGCGGGCTTGCGGTCGCTGCAGCCTCCGCATTTTCGCCGAGCAGTCCGGCAAAAGCCATCATGCCGAATCCTGCGCCGCACATCGTCAGCATTTCACGCCGTGTATTCGGCTGTTTGTAGTGTCCGCTCATGTTCTTCCTTCCGTACACGAATATCGTGTTTCGCCACCGCATATTATCCAGTCAAAGTGACCTAGTATCGAGCGAGCCGTGTGCAGCGCACGCCCTCAGCGTAGCGCGTATTGATCAAGGCGCCGTCCCTTGTCGCGCTCCCCGCGATGAGGTTCGAAACAAAATTTAGTTTGCCGCCTGCAAACTGGCTTTTATGAACCGCCAGAACTTCGAGTTTGCGCTGCCATGCATTCGTCACATCGAAAGCGAAGTTGGGCGCGATCGTCGAATAACGCAGCAGCCATCTCCCAACGCCCGTTTGTTTCACTGCGCGTTCAGTCGCTGTACCCGCGTTTCGATGATCGCCATGACTGAGACGCGGCGGGAAATCTCCATCGAAAGCGAATATATAGTCCGGCTGTAGGCGTCGAAGTTCGGCGGCGATATCAGAAACCGATTGCGCGCTCACGTCGAAGCGACCGTCCGGATAACCCAGGTAGACCACTTCTTCGGCGTTCCATAGCTTCGCCGCCGCTTCCTGTTCATCGCGTCGAACGGCGCGGTTGCGAGCGGCATCCTCGAACGGATAGTAGCCCTTATCCCCATCGGTTGCAACAACCAGACTGAGGATGGCTCCCGATTTGGCGAGCCGCGTCAGCAGCCCGCCGATATAGAACTCGGCGTCGTCAGGATGTGCGGTAACGATCGTAACCCGTACGCCAGGCGAAAACAACCGTTCGCTGTCAGGGTCTGTCCACGGATTACTTGCAGGCAGTTGGCGCGGAATGAAATCGTAGCGCTGCGGCTGATATTGATAGACGCCCCAGAGTACGCCGCCGAGTACCGCGAGCGTCTTCAGTACGCGCCCACTGCGTGACGGCTTGTCTATTGCTTTGCTCTCGTCGGCACTGATCGCGTCTGGTTTTACTTCTTCGCTCAAAGGTGCTATTCCGATTTGCCAACGTACAAGTAGGTTCAGAAACGCTCGATCAGACATTTTCCACAAAGTCGAGCCAGGGATTGCAAACCATCGGAAGCCAGTAGGAATGCGTTATCAGTCGAGATACAGAAACTCGTTCGAGGCGAAAAGAATCTGGCAGAAACTCTGCATCGCCCTCTGTTTGCGCTTCATGGCATCCGGCTCGACTGGCGCAAGACGCGCAGCATAGTTCGACAGATAGCCAGTCGCACGAATAATTTCCTGCTGGCTCGGCGCGCGATTAAGCGCCTTTCGGTAGGCGGCGGTCAGTCGGTCGGTATCCGTTCCGGGCAGTTTCAGCAAGTTCTCGGCAAAAGCGCGTGACTGCTCTATGACGAACGGGCTGTTCATTACATAGAGTGCCTGCGGCGCGACGGTCGTTGCGGCACGATGCGGCATTGCTGCCGATGGATCGCCGACATCGAACACCTGGAACATATCGTAGAGCGCATTGCGAATAATCGGCAGATAGACGCTGCGGCGCGTACTATTGTACTGCGCGGCGTTACCCGACTGATCGTTCGTCACATAGTCGTTGTCATTGGTTGTCAGCAGTGTCCCGCCCATCGAAGGATCGAGTTTATCGGCGGTCGCGAGGATCGCGTCTCGGAATGGCTCTGCCTCCAGCCGCCGACGCCGGATGTGCCACAACAATCGATTATCCGGGTCAGCGTTCATCGATTTCGGGTCTTCGACACTGGACTGTCGGTAGGCGTTCGAGAGCATAATCATCTGATTCATTTTCTTGATCGACCAGCCGTTTTCGATGAAAGTGGAGGCGAGCCAGTCGAGCAGTTCGGGGTGGCTCGGACGGTCGCCGAGCAATCCCCAGTTGTCGGAAGTGCGGACGATTCCCTGACCAAAGTGTGTCTGCCAGATGCGGTTGACCTCGATGCGAGAAGGCAGCGGATTGTCGGGGCGCACGATCCACTGTGCAAGTTCCAGGCGCCCACTGCGCTTGTCATCGATCGGCGCCATCTTGTCGCCATTCAGGATCGCGAGAAATTTACGTGGCGCTTCGGCACCGAGGTTGAGCGTGCTGCCGCGTACGTGAATACGACAGTTCTCGGCTTTCCCCTCCTCGACCGCCATTGCCATCGGCACTTTCGGCATCAGCGCTTCTGCCGCTTTGAGCATTTCGTTGGACTGCTTGAACGCCGTCATAAGCGGGGGTGGATAGAGCGTTTCTGGCTTCTCAGGAAGAGAATAGAGCCCACTTTTGTCTGTTGCCAGCGCGTTTAGCGTCTTCAGACCAGGTTCTTTGCTGTTCTCCGCAGAGGCAAAGAGGGCGGCGTAGCGATCCGCTACTTCCCCGAGCGAACCGGGATGCTTCCCTGCAAACGACTTCGAGACAGCCGGATCCACGCCGCTTCCCGCTAAACCCAGGTGTGCGGTCAGCGTCTCCGACTCAGAGGCAAATTGCGCAGCAGGAAGTTTGGCATAGCTCACGAACGCGCCAAGCACGGGATCGCTCGCTGCACCGCGCAGCTTCTCAGACCAATTCGTTACGACCTCCGGAAGCAGCCCGCCGTAGGAGACCGCGATCTGCTGGGCAGAGCGCGGCGCGCCACCCGACGCAGGTGGTGTCGCCACGACGAGCAGCTTGTCGAAATGTGGAATCGAACTACTGTTCTCGATCCGTAAAGTGTTTTTGCCCGCCTTGAACTCATAAATCCCCTGCGGCTCCCACTTCTGACCTTCCGGCTGGAAACTTCCGGTCACTAATCCGGCTGCCGCCTGCTTGATCACGGCGCCATTGAGCGATAGCACGACAGGACGCGCCTCGTTGGAGGCATAGCGAAACTCTACCTGATAGGTTCCCGCACTCGGCACGATGATGTCCCACTCCGCGAAGGTAGGAGATGCGACCGTATGGATGATGCCGATCCCCTTGCCATAGACTTCGAAGTCGCGGTTGGCGTTGCCGCGGTCGAACTTCTCCGCTTCGATGATCTTACGGATCGGGTCACCGGCTCTAATCGGCATTTCCGCGACCGAGTGGAGTCCAGGCTGCTTCGAGAGTTCCCACCCTGCCAGCAGGTACTTTGCAGCGTTCTGGTGGAGGTTCGCGACGAGTTCGGCGTTCGCTTTATCGGTCAGCGTTTTGAGTACGGTTTTCTTGCTTTCGACGTCTTTGTTATGCAGATCGACCTGCGCCTGAAGCTCTTTCGTCATCAGAGGGCGCTCATTCGTGTTCGAGACGAAGCTAAGGTTAGCCATCGTTTTCGTGCTGCGGAAGATTCCGGCGAGCGCATAGTAGTCGCGAGTCGGGATCGGGTCGAACTTGTGATCGTGGCACCGAGCGCAGGCAACCGTCAGCCCGATGAACGCTTTGCTGGTGACCTCGATCTGTTCATCGACGATATCCATAACCAGCTTGGGTTTGTCCTGTTCGGCAAGAACTTTCGGTCCCAGCGTCAGAAAGCCCGTCGCCGTGAGTCGTTCGTTGCGCTGCACGTCGTTCTCCGAGGGCATAAGGTCGCCCGCCAGCTGCTCCATAACGAACTGATTGTAGGGCTTGTCGTTGTTGAAAGCGGCAATCACATAGTCACGATAGCGGAAGGCATTGGCGTAGGCGATATTCTCGTCCTGACCGTTGGAATCGGCGTAGCGAGCCACATCGAGCCAGTGCCGGCCCCAGCGTTCGCCATAGTGCGGCGACGCCAGCAACCGATCGACTACTTTTTCGTAGGCGTTCGGGGATTTATCGTTGATGAAAGCGGCGGTCTCTTCCGGCGTCGGCGGCAGCCCGATCAGATCGTAGGTGGCACGGCGCAGGAGTGTGCGTCTGTCGGCGGGCGCGGCGGGCTTGAGACCCTTCTCTTCGAGTTTGGCGAGGATAAAGCGATCGATTGGGGTTCGCGCCCAGGCGATGTTCTTGACGGTTGGGAGGGCAGGTTTGCTGAAATGCTTGAAGGGCCACTGCTGACGCTGTGCATCGGTTACGACCATTGGCGGCTTGACGCCGGGCGATGGCTTGGCATCCTCCACTTTGGCGACGGGCGCAACAGCTTTCGTCGCGCCATCGATCGGTTTTGCAGGAGAGGTCGCCTTCGTCACGCCGGAAACCGGTCTGGAGATTTTCGGCCCGGGCAGCGTTTTACCCTTCTCGTCCGCTCTGCCAGGCATCGCCAGCGCGAGCGTGAGCAGCAGACCACTTCCAACCAGACCGACGATTGCACTTTTTTGCGTCTCTCGCATCCCACATCCTTCCCGAACCAATCCAGAGTCCACAGTTGTAGTTGTCCATTTCGACACTACAGACAGCGGATTGTTACCATATTTTACGCTGTTGAATCTCAAAAAACACAGCTTGAAATCAAGGTTTGAGGAGTTTTTGCACTTCCGGTGTGTTCAGATTTTCTTTCGTAACGACTTTGACGCCACTATCGATGAACTTCGTCGTGATTGGCTGCTTTTTGATCGCCTTGAGCACCGTCTTGACGCCCTGATAGCCCATCTGATACGGGTCCTGCACGACCAGCGACTGAATAATGCCATCGTCGAGCGCTTTCAGCTCATCCGGTGAGCTGTCGTAGGCAACGAGTTTTACTTTGCCGATCAGCCCGCGCTGTTTCAGATAGTTCGATGCGCCAATACCAGCGGGTTCGTTCGCTGCGAAAATCCCGACGATGTCGGGGTTGGCTGTCAGCATGTTCGTCGTGCGCTCGAGCGCGATATTGGCATCGCTATTCGTATAGAGTGCGGGCATCACCTGAATGTTCGGATGTTTTTTCATCTCCTCCATGAAGCCGTTCTCGCGATCGTCGGAGGAGCCCGCGCCCTTCAGGAAGGGTAGGATACCGACTTTGCCTTTATCGCCTACTAACTGTGCGAGCGACTCCGCAGCCTTGCGACCGCCCTCGACATTGTTGGTCGCGATGAAGCAGAGCGAAACATCTTCCTTCAGACCCGAATCAATGGTTACAACCGGAACATTTTTGGCGATCGCATCCTGTACTGGCTTGACGAGACCCTGTGCGTCGGTTGCGGCGAGCACAATACCATCGACGCCACTCGAAACTTGATTCTGCACCAGATTGACCTGTTCGGAGATGTCCGTTTCACGCGAGGGACCCTGCCAGATGATCTCGACGCCGTCTTCTTTGCCAGCCGCTTCTGCGCCCGCATGCACGGTCTGCCAGAAGGACGCAGCCGTGCCTTTCGGGATCACCGCAATTCTGAGTTTCTTCGCGGAAGTGTTTCCGCTTGGAGCGCCGGAGGTTGCCGACGTATCTGCCGGCTTATCCTTCGGACAACCGAACAGCCCGATGCTCAGACATAAAACAGTCAGGGCGCCGACAACGCGCTGTGAATTCTTATAGCGATCTTTGAAATGTTTCGAGGAACTTGCCAATCCTTGTTCGGTACTGTTTTCGGTCTTTTGCATTTCTGTCTCTCCTTCGGCATCGCCTCGCATAATAGATGTCATATGTGATTCGCTGCATCTCTCTCTGCAGCGACCGATCGAAATAATCTCTTACCCGTCAGGCATATAGCCTCTCTATTGGACACATCCTCACAGAATCCCTACCTTATTATGTGAATTACGGGGCTGAACCCCCGGGCTTGAATTGCAAAGTCCGCCTGCGCGGACTGAGGTTGTGAGTGGGTTGTAGACGTCCTCTCCGGTCGGCTAACGCGAATGCTTTATTTCAGGGAGATGCGGCTGCGCACTGTCCGTCAGCACAAGGCGGGTAATCGTGGCGTGAACAGAATGTCGCTTAAGCACTGCATCGATCATCGCGCCGCTGCCGCGACCGCTGACTGAAAAAACGAAGTTGCCCAGACTGTAGAATATCGGCTTGCCGTGATACATTTCCATCGGTTGAACCACGTGCGGGTGATGCCCGATCACCATATCCGCGCCCGCATCGATCGCTGTCTGCGCGTAAAGCCGCTGGCGTGGAGTCGCTGCCAGAGCGCCCTCAAGTCCCGCATGAAGCGACACTATCAGTACATCGACCTGATCATGCGCGCTCGCGACTTCCCGACGGATGGTCTCTACGCTCGCCATCGAAAGACAGGGTTCCGTTTCCGACTCAGCGACAAGTGCAGGTACCAGACCTAGATAGGCGAGAAAACCGATTTTGAGGCTGTTTCTGGTGATAATGCGCAGATGGTGCGCGACGCGCCGGTTCGCCCCGGCACCAACGACGACCACACCGGTTCGCTCGACATCCTGCACGGTATCAAGCAGCGCGTCGCGTCCGTAATCCCAGGCATGGTTGTTCGCGCAAGAGACGATCGTGAATCCAGCCTGTTTCAGAACGGTGGCATTTAGGGGATCGGCGCGGAAATTGAACTGTTTCGGGATCGGATTGCCCTGTGTCGAAATACAGCACTCCAGGTTGCCAAAAGCGATGTCCGCGCTCTTCAAGACAGGCTGCATTCGAGCGAAAGGATAGAGCTGACCTTCTTTCGTCATCAACTGCTCGATCTCACCGGCGAGCATAATATCCCCGACAGCGCGCAGATGCACCGTCTGCGCACTCGCGAAACCTAGTTGCAATTGGAGAGCAAGAAACAGGAAGCAAGTCAGTAGAACACGTTTGTGAGATCGCGTTTTTTGCCATGAAAACTTTGTAAGCAACAATCGCAGCTCCATTCAATCCTCAATACGGGCACAATTCCGTGCGATCCGACATGGAGGACGTTCCCACATGATGGCGATCCGGGGTATAATAGATGTCGTTAAAGACGCGCCCGAAATCGTGCTGCGTCTCATTTTTATGTGCGTTTCCTGTGTCGGATCGATGGCTCCGACGTCGAAGTGTAAGGAACCCGAATCAGTATGATCACCGTTAGCGAAGTTACGAAATCTTTTGGCGCGCGCACTCTGTTCGACAATGTCTCCGTCAAGTTCATTCCTGGCAACCGCTATGGGTTGACCGGACCGAACGGCGCGGGCAAATCTACCTTTATGAAGATCCTGACCGGCGACATCGAGCCGTCGAATCGGGGACGCATCACGCGCCCGAAGCGCATGGGAGTCCTGCGTCAGGATCAGTTCGCCTTCGACAATGAGCGCATCGTCGACACTGTCATGATGGGCAACGAGCCACTATGGAGCGCACTCAAAGAGCGCAACGACTTGTGCAACGCATCGGAATTCACCGATGCGATGATGAATAGGCTGGGCGAGCTAGAGGTGACAATCGCGGACGAAAACGGATACATGGCCGACATCGAGGCCGCGGAAATCCTGCGCGGTATCGGGCTGCCCGATTCGCGTCACACCGATCTGATGAGCACACTTCCGACCGACTTCAAGTTCCGCGTGCTGCTCGCGCAGGCGGTTTTCGGTAATCCGGAAGCGCTGCTCCTCGACGAACCCACCAACTATATGGATCTCGAATCGATTCACTGGCTCGAATCGTTTCTGCACGGCTACGAAGGCACGCTGATCGTGATCTCGCATGACCGTCACTTTCTGAACGCGGTGTGTACGCACATCGCAGATATTGATTATGACACGATCATCGTCTATCCGGGCAACTATGATGATATGGTCGAAAGCAAAATGCAGTCTCGACAGGCGATCGAATCGGACAATCGCGACAAGTCGAAGAAGGTCGCTCAACTGCAGGAATTCGTATCTCGATTCGCCGCCGGCCAGCGTTCGACTCAGGTACAGTCGCGCCGCAAAGAGATCGCACGGCTCGCGCCGTCGGAACTCAAACGCTCCAATATTCAGCGACCGTTCATCCGCTTCGAGCAGGAAAAAGCTTCTGGCCGCGAAGTAGTAACCGTTAAAGGGCTGAACAAATCCTATGGTGACCGGCAGATACTCAAAGATGTCAATCTGGAGATCATGCGCGGTGACCGTATCGCGATCATCGGCGGCAACGGCGTCGGCAAAACTACCCTGATCCGCTGTCTGATCGGTGAACTTCCGATCGATTCCGGAACGATCAAGTGGGGTCATGGAATGTCATGGGGATACTATCCACAGAACGCAGAGGAGGGTATTACGCACGGTCAGTCTGCGCTCGACTGGGTGATGCGGTTCGAGCCGAATGGAGATCAGCAAATCGTTCGCGGGCTTCTCGGCAGAATGCTGTTCAGCGGCGATGAAAGCCTGAAGCCAACGGAGGCGCTCTCGGGCGGAGAGACTGCGCGACTGCTTATGGCGAAACTGATGCTGCAAAAGGACCCTGTTCTGATATTCGACGAACCAACCAACCACCTCGATCTCGAATCGGTCAATGCGCTGGGCGAAGGCTTGTCTCAGTTCCCTGGCACCGTTTTCGTCGTCTCACACGACCGTGACCTGATCTCCGATGT
>JBBQPY010000154.1:0-13144 GCA_038216735.1 Chthonomonadales bacterium | reverse complement strand
TGAGCGGGTTGCTCAATTTGCGCGCCACCGGTAGGTTTGAGCTCGTGTAGCGATCTGCACAACCGAAGTTTTCTTCCTTCAAGAAACAGGAGTGTGCTCTTGAGGCGAAGCCGAAACTGTTATTTCGCAATTGATCTTTAGCTGGAACCGCGTTTCCAGCCTGTCATTTCTGATTCCGAGTCTCATAAATTCTAAAGTTCCGTCGACTTGCCGCTGGCGTTCGAGCATTTTTGCCAGCGGCAACAAATACCATTATGACTGTACACCCGACGAAAACAGAAGCGGATGAACAGGAAGCGGCCGAACGGGCGTTAAGGCTTTTCGTCGTTCTCAACCGCTGCTTCGACAGCGTTGCAGAACATGCGCGACGCGATATCTTTCGTCACGGTTTGAGCGTCAGTGAGTTCGGCGTACTGGAAATGCTCCATCATAAAGGCCCGCTGAGGCTGGGCAAAATCGCCGAGAAGATACTGCTCACCACAGGAAGTATTACCTATGTCATCGATCAGTTGGAAGAGCAGGGACTGGTAAAGCGGGTAGCCTGCCAGAAAGATCGCCGTCGCCTCAATGCCGAATTGACCGAGCAGGGCAGCAAACTGATCGCAGAAATATTTCCTGCGCATGGAGCAGCAATCCGAGTTGCCGCTGACGGGCTTAGTGCGGAGGAGCAGGAAGCTGCAATTCAGCTGCTCAAAAAATTGGGCATTGCAGCGCATAACTCGCTCGTCGAGCATCCCGATCGCAAAGCAAACACAGAAATATAATTTCACTCCGAGCAGGAGCTAAGAAGGAGCTAGAAACAAGATGACGAAGATTGCAGTCGTTTTTCACAGTGGTTACGGACACACGGCGAAGGTTGCCGAGGCAGTGCTGCGCGGCGTTCAGTCCGTGTCGGGCACGGAGAGCAGACTCGTGCCGGTCGGCGATGTCGAGCAGCATTGGGACTACCTCGACGGCGCGGATGCGATTATTTTCGGCGCGCCGACTTATATGGGGAGCGCCTCCGCACCGATGAAAGCCTTTATCGATTCGACGAGCAGCCGCTGGATGCAGCAGGCATGGAAAGATAAAATCGCGGCTGGCTTCACCAACTCTGCCTCGCAGAGCGGCGATAAACTCGATACACTCGTGCAGTTCGTAGTTTTCGCTTCGCAGATGCATATGATCTGGGTCGGATTGGATTTGCTGCCAGGCAACAACTCCAGCCAGGGCAGTACGGAGGATTTGAACCGTATCGGCAGCAGCACGGGGTTAATGACCCAGAGCAATGCCGATCAGGGTCCCGATGTCGCGCCACCTGCGGGCGATCTCGCTACGGCGGAGCATTTCGGCAGGCGTGTCTCCACCGCTACGCGCCAATGGGTCGCTGGCCGAAACGCCCTCTGATCTGCGTTCAAGCGCCTGTAACAATATAATCACCTGGTAGGGGCGCAGCTTGCTGCGCACTTTCGAATTGGTGCTGCGCCCCTCCGATACTTATTGTCCCCCTGACAGCCGGAGGGGAATGGCAGGATTTTCACGGTCGTCTATTGAAGTGTGTCTGCATGAATACGCTCTATTCTGATGACAATCTCGAAATACTCAAACGACCTATCTCCGATGTGAGCGTAGACCTCATCTCACTCAATCCTCCCTTCAACTCCAGCCGCGACTACAATGTGCTGTTCCGCGAACAGAGCGGAACCGACTCGCCCGCGCAGATCAAGGCATTCGGTGGCACCTGGAACTTTCGACTATCGCTTGCACTGACTTGAAACCCCGTCAAAAGAGCAGCCTCCGCTTCCGATTTCAATCGCGCAAGCGGAGGCTGCTTATTTTATGACCGCCCAATCAGTTGCTTGTGGCTCCGTCTGGTGTGACGATAACAGTTACTTCAGGGCGCGTTTTCGGCGAGCGAAGACGCCGATACCGGAGAGCGCTCCACCGATCAGCAGGGCGAGACTACCAGGTTCAGGCACATTGCCTCCTGCAATGAAGGTTCCCTCCGTACGCACATCGAATCCGATGAACGGTAGAAACGAGGCGCCGGTTCCGGTAGTGGTCACACGGTTGGAATCGATCAATTCGTACGTATACGAGTCCCCCGCAGTCAAGGTGTTCGCCGCAATCGTTACTCCCATTGCCGTCTGTGGAAGGAATCCAGCGGAGTATTGAAAAGTATTGGTTGTATTGTTATAAATCGTAAAGAACTGGTACTGTGTCGCATTGGGATCTGCCGTAAATGAACTGAACTGCAACGAGATAGGGGCGTGGACATTGACGCCTTGCAGCGAGGAGTATCCTGTTCCAGTGAGATACGGCACCTGTGCGGGATATAGATCCTTGCTGTAATCCAGGGTCGCGGTCAGAGGACCCTGAGTGCCACCGGTACCGGTGATGTTATAGGTAGCTGTCGGGAAATCACTATCCAGAAGCGCTTGTTTGGAGTAGTAGCCAGACTGGTAATCGACAAAATTCGGCGCTTTCAGTGTCAGGCTCGGGTTGATCGAGCCAGAGGCCGTAACGCTGCCTGCGCTAAAGTCTCCCGCGTTCACAGAGGTGAGCGAAATGTTGATAAAATAGCCTATTAGATTCGTCGAGTTGCCGTTGCCTGTCTGCAGGTGTTCCGAGGATCGGAACATGTCGACGAAGGAAATCTGGGCATTGGCAGGCGCAATCATAGCAGCCATGACGACCACGCCGAGTATTGGCGCGATAAAGCTTTTCCTGGTGAAGCTTTTGGCTAACATACCTTTAAGGAACATTACGGGTTCTCCCTGTGTAGTGTGAGGCAATACGATATATGAACCGAAGTACAGCAATTATATCATTGCAAGAATCATGCCAATTATAAAGGATTTCGATTCTCGAGGTCTTTTGTTTGAAATATTTTACAGATGAATTCGTTTTGTTTATTTTTAGACATTGTTATTTATAGGGATTTCTGTATGGAAAAGTCCACCAGCAACTGGATCCATATGGGAATTATAAACGAGACCGATGCGAGAAGCGGCGCTTGCGGCGGGATACTATCAGCGGCCGTCCGGGGGAGCCCGACGTGTCGAAGCGCTGCAAATCCGTACGATCGAAGACCTGCTCGAAGGACGCAATTTCGATTCCCCGCTCTCTGGCTCAAACGTCTCTTACCAGCAAGCCCGACTAACGCAGGCAACAGTAGAGCAGGGAGAGTTGGAACTGTAAATTGTGGGTTGTAATTACCGTCGAGCAAGAGACAAAAGCAGCTATTCATCCCCTCTCGATACTTCGGTAAAGGAGGGGTGGTGAATAGCTACTGGCCAGAAATAGCCTCGCTTTCGAGATTGAGATCGAAATCGGAGGCTGCTTTATTTTGTCTATCTCACGATCAGTTGCTAAATGGCTCCGTCGGCTTCGCGCCTATTTGCGACTTCAGCTCAAGAGCGGAGCGTCCCCTTATGCCCGCCTGATAGATATACGCGCAGAGTGCAGTGAGGATGTGCGAATAGGGGTTAAGGTGTTCGAATACAAAACAGGGGAGTGTCACCACTCCCCTGTCTCGGACAAGACGAACCGTTTCGCCCGTTAGTGAGTCACGGTCAGAACGGCTGTCTTAGAAGCGCCGCCTGAAGTCGCCGTGATCGTCGTGGTCGTGCTGGCAGCGACGGTATGAGAGGTCACGGTGAAGGTGCCACTAGTCGCACCCGCCGGGATCGTGATGCTGCTCGGGACACTACCCGCCGTCGTTTTGCTGCTGGAGAGAGAGATTACTACTCCCCCCGTTGGCGCTGCCACCTGCAGTTTGACGGTTCCTGTGGAGTTCGCTGAGCCCCCATGGACGCTTGTGGGCGAGAGGGTCAGCGAGATGATCGCGTCCGGCAGTACTGTCATCGTCGCCGTCAAGGAAACGGCGCTGGAGTTCGCAGTGATGGTTTCCGACGTACTGGCGGTAACCTTATGTGACGTGACAGTGAACGTAGCGCTCGTCGCGCCCGCCGCGATGGTGATGCTGCTCGGAACGCTTACCGCCGACGTGTTGCTGCGGGTAAGTGTGAAGTTCATCCCTCCGGTCTGCGCGCCTCCCGGCAGCGTGATTTTGCCTGTAGCGTTCGCAACGCCGCCGATTACGCTGGTAGGTGTCAGCGTGAAGGTGGGAGTTCCCTTCGGAGCGACGATGAGCGATGCAGTCTTGGAGAGCCCGTTTGCAGTGGCCGTGATTGTAGCGGACGTATAGGCAGTCACCGTATGGGACGTGACAGTGAACGTCTTGCTGATCGCACCCGCTGCGACCGTGATGCTGCTCGGAACGCTCGCTGCTGTCGTGTTGCTGCTGGTGAGTGCGACCGCGATTCCGCCTGTTGGGGCAGCCTCATCGAGCGTCACCGTACCTGTCGAGTTCGCCACACCGCCGACCACTGTCGTCGGGCTGAGCGTCAGGCTGGCGACAGAGATACGACGCACCGTCAGGGTCGCGCTGGCAGTGGCGCCACCGTAGGTACCCTTGACTGTCCCTGTCTTGGTAGCGGTCACCAGACTGGTCGTGATCGTGAACGTCGCGGTGCTGGCGCCACCTGCAACCGTCACTGAGGAAGGTACCACAGCGGCAGGATTGGTGTTGGTCAGCGTTACGGTCGCTCCGCCCGTCGGCGCCGCACCGGTCAGGGTTACCGTGCCAGTCGTAGTCAGGCCGCCAACGACCGTACTTGGACTGATAGAGAGCTTTTTCGGTGTCGGCGTCGAAACGCCTGTGATCGCCGAGTAGCCATAGTTACCAGCTGCGTCCGCAACGGCGAATTCGATTTTATTGAGTGAAGCGCTGTTTTGCCCGAAAGGCACTCCATAGGCTGTAATAGTCTCGGAACTGGTTGATGCATAGGCACCAGTACAGGATGTGGAAGTGTAGCCTGTCCAGGTCGATCCGCCGTCAGTCGAGTAGCGATAGTACGCGGTGCTGGGATCGAGACCGGAGAGAGTGTCCTGCGCCGTGCAGGTAACATCACAGGCGAGGCTCGCAGTCCAGTTCTGTGACTGAGGCGTTCCCAATTGAGGAGCAGTGCCGTCCACGATCACTGTTCCCGATGTGGACCCCGATCCGCCATTTACCGAAGCGATACTGAAGGTCACGTTCTTGGCGCCTTCGGTAGTTCCAGACAGCGTCCACCACATCGCCCGCGAATAACCCGAGGCGATGTCGCCCATGTTGATATTGGGCACTTCATAATAGCCCTCGGCACTCCAGGGATTCGGGAAATACATCGATTCGGTGCTCGACGATGGTTTGCTCTGGCGGAAATAGTAGACGCCAGTGAGGTCGAGACCCGAGTCCATAGCGATGCTGCCAACCACGCCGGAGGCGACGTACCCACCGGAAGACGCTGTCGCCTGGGCGTAGAAAGTACCGTTTGGCTGAACGGCATAAGGCACGCTCACGTTGAAATAGATATTGGGGTTGACTGTGGAGTCGACCCATTTTGCGGTCGCCGCCCAGGCCTGACTGCCTGAAACGTTGTAGCTATGCATCTTGATTCGGTAATAGCCTGCGGCCGCATTGGACAGCTGTACCACGGAGACGGGATCGATTCCGACATCCGACCAATTGCCCGATCTATCCGTAGTGAGTGTGCTGCCATCGGCGCTGTACTGGACGTACAGGTCGAGGTCGTTGACCAGAATAGAGGTCGCGCCCGCCGCACTGGGCGGGTCGGGGTAGGTCATTACGATTCGCAGAGCGGCTTCTGCCTGAGTCAGGTGGACATCGAAATATTGCACGTCGCCCGTGCCGCCATTCGAAGCCCAGTGAGATGTCCAGCTACCGTCGATCGAATAGTGGTTCAACATGGCATCCACTTTGCCCAAACCCTGTGTATCACGGTTGTATCCCAGATCGATCCCGTTCGCCATCATTGTGGATTTGACCGCCCACGCTGGCAGACCAAAATGCCCGATCAGACCGGCGGCCAGACCTGCGACATGGGGAGTCGCCATCGAGGTGCCTTCCCAATCATAGAGGTAGCCATTGGAGGTTCCAGCCAGTGTCGAGTCGACATAGCTGCCGGGAGAAACGACATCGGGCTTGTGAATACTATTGCCCGTCGGTCCGACGGCGGAATAACCCGTGATATTGTCGGTGAAATTTCCAAGTTCAGTGTTATTGTAGATCGAACCGACGGTCAGCGCGCCTTTGGCATCGCCGGGAGTGCCGACAGTGCCAGGTCCGTTGTTACCGGCCGCGACGCAGACGAGCACACCATCCCCATAGACCGAGTCGACTTTGCGCGCTTCGGGATCGCTCCCGGAAGTGCCATAGCCGCCTCCACTGAAGTTTTCGACCTGTCGCTGATAGCCCGTGGAGAATCCCAGGTCCAGCAGGTCCAAGCCCTTAATCAAATCTGTCCCGTTGCCGTGGCCGTTCTTGTCGAACACCTGGGCGACCAGGAAGTCGGGGATGGCTGAATTATTACGCCCCGTCAATCCTGCTGCCACGCCCCGGTAGCGGGAGTCGGCGTTGCCCTCGCCGACCATCGTGCCAGCAACATGGGTGCCATGGTGATCGAGATCGTCATACCAGTTCTCGCCCGCGATCAGGCTGTAACCCAGTATACTGTTGCCAACGTAGAGGTTGCTGAAATCCTGATGATAGACGTAGAAGCCGGTATCCAGCAGACCGACTTTTACCTGAGTGGCGGTATTGTCACTCGCAGGATCGAAGTTGCCCCACAGCCAGTCAGCGTTGATCGTACTCATACCGAATACGTTCATCGTATGTCCTGTGCGGACTGGCTCGATGTAGAGCACCGGATCCAACCGCGCCAGATTGTAAAGCTGGCTGGCGTTTAGCTCCACCGTCTGTATGGCGATCTTGCGGTCGTAGTAGCCCAGGTTCGCTCCTACTGCCCGCAAGGCGTTGCGCGCCGCGCCGTCTTCGTCGGGCCCATAGAAGCTGACGACCAGTTTGAGCTTTCCGCCTGCCTGAAACTCTGTCGCACCAACCATAGAGCGCAGCTCAGGAGAGAGCTTTTGGGCGATCGACGGATGACCTACCCATCGAACAGTACGCAGCGCCGCTACGGCATTCAGTGAGGAAACGGGTATCCGGGCGAGATAAGCTGCGTGCGGATAGAATCCTAGTCGCTGAACGCCATGTGCGTCGAGGAAAGCGCTTGTACTCGCGTCAAGCCGGCCGTTGAGTAGGATCAAGGCATGGACAGCAGCGTTGGCTTGTAAAGTATTGACCTGTGTAGAGACGGCTAACTCTGGGTCCAGCTTCTCGCCAACAGGAGGCTCGAAGTCACCGCTGTTAAAAGCGATTGAGGCACGTTCGCCTTTGGATCCAAAAGGTCGCAGCGATGCCGTTCCCTGTCTGACGCCGTCCGTCCCGGCCGCCTGTTTTGGCTGGGGGCCGAACATGGATTTTGCGCCAACTGTCCTTGCCTGCCTTGGGCGTGTATTGATACTCAGGGTGTGATGGTGAATGGACACAGGGCGTCCGTCCAGCCCGATGCGAACCGCCTCCTTGGGGGCTGCAGTGGGCGTGTGCTGTGGCAGTTGACGTTGGATCGTCGGGGCAGCGGGCGGCGCCGTGGCAGCATTGTCCTGTGCCATGGCACCGGGAGCTGTTCCGAACAGAAGCAGGGGCAGTAACGCGAACTTGGGTAGTGCTAAACGATGAGGTGCCTTACGCATGGGTTCTCCTTACACTGAGTAAAACAGTGTCGGGCATCGGTTGATGCATGGAAATCAATGCTGTTGATCGCTACTCTGGGATCAATTCCAGACCCTACGATTTCGACTGCCGAACGAGTGTATTAGATCTTTCACTAATGTCTCATTAATGCACCAGATGTCTCATCAGTGCACCAGAAACTTGCTTTGGCTGAGAAACAGGAAAGTCATCTAATAAATGGTGTGGTATACAATAAGTCCACTAATGCAAGAATCGTGCCAAATATGGTGATTGCCGTTCAGGTAGGTATTATTTTGGAGAATTGTGACAAAGTTAACAATGACCACACGAGCGTATGAGTCGACGGATAATTTTACTCATGCCCATTGAATGTTGAAACCGAATCGAACTCCGACTGATCTGCACAAGATCAAGCCCCCGCTCTCGAAGTGAGAGCGGGGGCTGGGGAATGAGTGTGCGGGAGGCGATTGAAAAACGTGAACGCAAAGTTCTTCGATCCTCAGGGAGTCGTGGTTGGGTCTGCCGCAGTGGGAGCAGCTGGATCACCAGCAGGCGCCTGGTTACCGGGGATTTTGTCGAGCGGTATCTTTGGCAGCGCGTCCTGCTTGTCGATCGACGAAGAGAGGATCGCCAGCGCGCGGCGAGTCTTCTGTTCCTCCGGTTTCAAGCCCTTGTCATTTGCGAGATGATGTATCTGCTTGCTGACTTCCTGAAGGGACGCAAGGGATTTATCGATCTCCGAGGAGATCGACTCGCCGGTCGTTGGCTTTTCCTGGAGATACGCCATCAGCTCCTGCTTCAAGCTATCGCCCATCTGCTTGAGCGCGACAGGGTCATTGCTCGCCGTCAGCATCCCTTTCATCTCGTCTTTATGCTTGTCGAGATACGTGTCGAGATGCGTACCCAGTTGCTGTGAAGTGTCTTTACAATACTTATCTAGGTTGGCTTCCACGCGGTCTTCGAGCGTTGTCCGGTATTTTGGAAGCTGCTGCAGCGCATAATCCGGGGTCTGTGCGATATACTCCGGGACTTTCTGCTTGAACTGCGTGACAAGGTCGGGACCCCTGTCTTCAACCTGCTGGTTGACGATGCCAAACGCGATTTCAGCGGCATCGTGCGGGCGCATACTTGCAGCAAAAGTACTCGTCAAATAGTACAGATAGGCTCCGACGAACACCAGGAACAGCGTTCCGCCAATGCGTACTACCTGGAGACTTTTCTTCGCCTGGATTAGTTCTTGTGAAACGAAACGCTCTGCGGTCGAACCGCTTCCGCCGATCGGCGGACCTGTCGAGGGAGTGGATGTTCCTGTCGCGGGCGACGCGGGCTTGTTGGCATCCGGTTCGGGAGGGGTCGAATAAGTCGTCATTTTTTCACCTCTTTAGGCGCGGTTTTCTTGCTGGCGGGAGCATCGCCTGCCGGCTCCAGGTCCTTCATGTCGGCACGCACGATGTCGAAGACGAGCAGACCCATTTCAAGGGTCGGCGTTTCGTTTTTGATATTTGGCGCTTCCTCAGCCTGAATTTTAGTCAAATCGGTCACGATACCGTCGAGAGCCGCTTTGTGCGGTGAGAACAGTTCTCCGCTGACGTCGCCAACCTGTGCCTGCGCTTCCTGCGTCAGAGTGGCAATCAGGCTAGTGACCTGATCGGGGGTCGCTTCAGGAAACATCGTCTTGATTTTGCTTTCGCGCTGTTTGAGGGCAGTGTCGAAGTTCGCAGTGAAGACTTTTTTGCCCTTTGTCGAGAGGTTATTACCGAGCGTTTTTATCTCTTTCAGTGATGCCTGTGCCAGTTCCGGCGTGCGTTTGTTGAGCTTCTGCACCTCGGCCTGCCAGTTGATTTCATGCAGCGCCTGTGTTCCCATCTGTTCGATAGCGGGAAGTGTCTTCGTCTGGAGCGACGTACTCAAGTCCTTGACGAATGCGTCACGAGTCGCGCCTTCGTTGGCAAGTGCCATCGCTGCATTGCGCAGGGTCAGAATGCTGCTGACCACGAAAAGCAGCAGCAGAAGGGAGATGGCTGTCTGCCAGATTCGTCTCTGTCGACGCAGCGATTCGAGTTCGCGTATTTGTTGTTGGGTATCAACACTGGCCACGATTTCCTCCTTGGGGACGAAACAAGTCGATTAAAAGACTGAATCAAAACAGCGGCAGGGGTGGTGCAGATGGTGCGAAGAAATAGCAAGCATTTCTATCCGTAGTATTACCCGCATATCCCTGCATTTTCCTGCAGACCGAATGAAATTAGTGTCTAAACGCCTACATTTGCGCGATATTATGCTCGAATAGCGGATCAGAGTTCCGAATTCGGGCGAATTTGTTCGAACAGGGGTTCAGAACACCACTTTATTGAGCGGATATTCAAC
The DNA here is from genome assembly GCA_038216735.1 of Chthonomonadales bacterium. GTDB lineage: Bacteria > Armatimonadota > Chthonomonadetes > Chthonomonadales > Chthonomonadaceae > JBBQPY01. The sequence goes on along the minus strand of JBBQPY010000154.1, from coordinate 3,138 downwards.
GATTCCTTCCGCGCCCCCACGTTTGAGTTTCGGCAGCAGGTCGCGGACGATATTCTCATCGACGATGATCTCCAGCGCGACCCAGTCGGGGTTTGAGAGCGGCGAAATCGTCGGGTTTTTCAACGCAGGCAGCAGCGCGTTGATCGTCTCCAGGTTGGCGCGGGCGACGTTCATTTTCAGCCCGACGAGCAGTTCGGCGTTCAGTGCCCCACGCAGCAGCATTGTGATGTTCTCGATTTTGGCGCGTTTCCACTCGTTCTGCCAGGCAGTGGTGTTGACAATCAGGCGTGTCGTCGAGACGAGTAAGGTATCGACGATTTTGAGATTATGGGCGCGGAGGCTGCTCCCGGTCTCCGTGTTGACGACGATCGCATCGGCGAGTTCCGGCACCTTCACCTCACATGCCCCCCATGAAAACTCTACCTGTGCCGTGACGCCATGCTTCGCCAGATACCGTTCGGTTAGCCGCACATACTCGGTCGCAACGCGCAGCCCCTGCAGATCGCGAACCGATTCGATCGGCGAACCGTTCTGCGCCGCGAGAACGATCCGTATCGGGTTGCGCGTTGCCTTCGAGTAGGCAAAGTCGGCGACCTCCTCGACTTTCGAGCCGTTGTCTTCGATCCAATCCTTGCCCGTCAGCCCCGCGTCGAGGATCCCCTGCTCGACATACCGGGAGATTTCCTGCGGACGAATCAACAGCGGCTCGAGTTCGGGGTCATCGGTGACCGGATGATAGGAACGCCCACTGCTGGTACGAAACTCAAAGCCGGCTTTTTTGAACAGGACAAAGGTAGCCTCCTGCAAGCTTCCCTTCGGGATACCGAGCTTCAATCTGTTATTCGAGCCTTCTTCCGATCTGCTTTCCAAAATGTCGCCTTTCACTTACGATTTTAACTGTCAATCTTCACTTTCGATTTATCGTCTGGATCTACATCGATGTCTGAACGAGTATGAACCTATGGAGTTCCAGTTCTTTCGAGATACAATTCAATTGGTCTGTCTGGTTCGCAGCTATTTAGCCTCGCCCCCAACCTCCTCTCCCGAAGCTTCGGCAGACGGGAGTGTATGCAGATAATCTGCTGTAAAAGCGAAACTGCAGGCAGGATGAATAGTTACACTGGTTCTTTGTCTTTCTGGTTGTCGACTCAGTATACCTGCCTGGTTTCAGGAGCCGCGCCCATCGATCGCTGCCTGCGTGAAGGAGATACTTCGCTCGCTACGGAATGTAAGCGCATGGATTACTATCTCGGAATTGATGGCGGCGGGACGAAGACGCTCACGACAATACTGGATTCGGACGGCATAGAGCGCGGGCGCGGCACGGGCGGGCCCGGAAGCCTGGCGACCTGCACCGATGCCGAACTGCGTCATTCGCTTCGGTCCGCGTTCCAGGCTGCCTGCGCTTCAGCCAGTATTGCTAGCCGGACAAGATTCGCATCCGCTTGTGCGGGGATGGCGGGCGTATCCTTGGTCGACAGACGCGCGGCATTCCTGAACATATTAGCTGAGGAGGTTTCGGCAGAAAGATACGCGGTAGAGCCCGATTTCGTGACCGCGTACTGGGGGGCGGCGGAGGGCGAGCCCGGAATTGCCGTGATCGCGGGGACGGGAGCGGTCTGCTACGGACGCAATGCGGCAGGGGAAGCGATGCGGGAAGACGGACTCGGCTATCTGCTCGGTGACCGCGGGAGCGGCTTCAATCTCGGGCTGCGTGTACTGCGCTACACGCTCGACGCACTGCGCGACGGAAAGGGCGATGCCCTGACCGCTTTCGTCACCGATTACACTGGCGCGGCGACGCAGAGCGCCCTGCTTCAGTGGCTATATGGCAATTTCAGTCCTGCGCGTGTGGCTTCGCTCGCACCGGGAATCGGCGGTCTCGCGGAGGCGGGCGATCCGGTGGCGTGTACGCATGTCGCGGCAATGGCGCGGCAGCTGCGGTACTCCGTCCGCCAGCTGCGCCATAAACTCTGGCTGCCACACGAGACGCCAGTCTATCTGCTCGGCGGGCTCTGGAACATCGGGGTCTTCTTCCGCAGCGAATTTCTCGACCCGCAGTTCCCGGTCGAGGCTTCGGAAAGTCCGATGGAAGCCGTTCCGGGCGGCTGCTTTCACGCCGCCGACCCGAAACACGATGCCGTCTATGGCGCCGCGCTCCTCGCTAAAATCCTGTGTGATCTGTAACGTCGTAACGATTCCACCTCGCCTTGCTCGAAGCGGCAACGGCGCAATCGCGTCCAGTTGTAAACTGGAGATAACCATTCACCCTGTCTTCCGTTTCGTACTTACAGGCAAAATATCTGCATTGCCTCCCCCACTTCTCCAAGCTTTGGGAAGAGGGGTTGGGGTCAGGGTGAATAGTGACAACTTCTGTTGACTTTCAGGGAAGATCATCAGGGTGCTGCAGACAGAATATGCCCTCGCCCCACGAGATTTGTCTACCGAGCACGCTTTGCAAAACGACAGCAAGCGCGCATGTCTGTGTTCGCGTGAATCGATACCTGCTACAATCCCAAACGCCACCACGCGCAATTCGGATATTTCAGCCTCAAGGGTCCAAGCGGCAATATCGACAACAGCAGAATCCGATTCAGGATCCATGACGCTCTGTCCCTTTGCTTGCCGGGCGAGCAGTTCATTTTCGCTGTGTTTCATCTAACAAGCGACGCTCAGAGGTGCGCATGACACCAAGCTGACTGCGACTCGCGCCTTACTCATTACCGTCATATGCAAATCCTGAGCCTATTACTGCTGGTTTGCCACTGTACGTGGACATCCATGGGACTTTCCCTGCTGACGCGAATGAACCTCTGAATGGAAACCCCTTCTGCCCGAGAAGTGAATCGACATATAATTTCGACTGGGTTTGTCGACGTGAAAACGCCCCGGATCGTAGCTGATCCAGGGCTGCCGGGGTGTACGGAATACGAACGGGTAAGCTATGTTCATCTGTTGTTAATCACTGGCTTCGCAGCCATGCCGCAGGACAGTCATGGCTCCTTTCGCTTCCGGGGCTACCAGTGCCGTAATCCGTATATGAGGTTCTAAAATGGTGCTTGCCGTGGGTATCCATTCGTGACTGCCTTCCCGACAACTCACCAGGATGCAGCCGGGCGGCAGACCCAGAGCCCGCAC
>JBBQPY010000153.1:0-13177 GCA_038216735.1 Chthonomonadales bacterium | reverse complement strand
CGCTGCAAGTCTATCCCGCCGTCTATATCGACGACGTTTTCGTGCGACCCAACACGGCCGACAGCACGTTTGCCTACGACGCTAAGCTCGTCAACACTTCCGACAGCGAACAGACTGTGACGCTGTCCGGCGCTTTCTCGGCGGCTCAGACAGCCAATGCACAGCCTGCTAAGCGAAGATCCAGCCCAACAAATGCCATTGCGCCCTGGAAATATCCTTTGCTGCCGTCGCACACGCTGACTATCTCAGCACACGGTGTCGTCGACGTGAAGTCAGGAGCGATCGTCTGGACAGCGGGGGGCGAGTCGTGGTGGTGGCCGAACGTGCCGTATCGCCCAAACTACCGCACCGTCCTGCACAACCTGACACTGACAGTACGCCGATCGGACGCGAAGCCGGATTCAGATCCGCTGCAGGCAGAAACGACACGGTTCGGCTTCTGCACGCCGGGGCAACGGGGAAAAGCCTACTCGCTCAACGGAATTCGTATCAATTTACGTGGTGACAGCCTGCCCGAAAGCTCGATCGGTACCGATGCCTTCGCGCGTCTGCCGGGCTTCCTGCCGCCTACGGCGAATAGTCCGGGTTGGCCGGGCTCCGTGCGCAACTATCAGCGACTCAATTATAATGTAGTGCGGATGCACCAGATACCCTGCACGCGCTACATGATGGATGTCTGCGACGAGCTCGGGCTGCTGGTGATACCGGAGACCGCGATTCGTAAGGCGGGCGGCGACAAACAGAACCTTACTGCGCTGCCGTCCAGCTTCACCGATCACCTCCGAGCGTTGATCCTTCGGGACCGCAATCACCCGAGTGTCTTCAAATGGAGCCTCGAAAATGAGCTTTTCGGCGCGCCGGAAGCCTTCGTTCGAACGCTCTACGACACCAGTCAGGAGGCGGACGGTACACGCCCGTGCTCGATCGACGACAACGCCGACTATCCGAGCTGGACGAATTTTGCAATCATCAACCACTACAGTGAGCCGCCCGGCACAGTCAATGCGGCAGGCGGCAAACCCCGCAGAGATCGCCCTTATGGCGAAGGCGAATTCGTCTGGCCCGCGAGCAACACGCGTTCCGCACCGGTCTGGTTCGGACTCGAAACGCGCTCGCTGCGCTTTGCAGAGAACGCCGACATTCGTCCCTACACGCTCATCGACCTCTGGCCAGGCGTGATCGCGGGGCTGACGCCGACCAATTTCCCCGACCCTCACCTGCCGCCTGATTCACTCGAACAGGGCGGAAAAGCGCTCCTCAAACTCACCAGACCCTGGGAATCCCCCGCAATTCTACTCATGCAGAAGTCGTTCGCGCCGGTCGCCGCTTACGATCGGGAATACGACATGATCAACACCGCAACAAACGGCGAGGGATACTATCCTGCCCGAATGCCGATGCTGCCTGCCGGGAAGACGATCGCGCGACAACTCGTTGTCTTCAATGACGAATTCACGGGCAGCGACCTGGAACTGCAGGTACTGCCGACATTGCAGTTCGACGCAATCAGACACCGACCGCTGCCGCCGATCACGCGCCACCTGAAGATTTCGCCCGGAGAACACATGCTGGTATCAGTTGAAATTCCGGTGCCGGAATTGAAAGCCAATACGGTGCTGGAGCTGGAATTGAGCGTGCGTAAAAACCGCGACGGCATGCCGGCAGTCAGTGAATCGCGGAAAGTCGCCGCAGCACAAGACAGGCAGCGCGATACAAAACGATCCGTTACCGGACGGCAGACCTTCGCTCCGGCAAGCGGAACGCAGCCCGAAAAAAGTGGAAGGAGATCGTCCATTGCCGCCAGTCGCAACTCGAATAGTTCACCGACAAAGGTATTTTCGGAGAAGATATATTTTGTCGTTGTGCCGCCGAAGAACGGAACACAGGCGCGCTACCTGGGTCGCGACGATACGACGCATGGCAACTGGCGCGGTGTGTATGGAATGCAGGCGTTTCTGGTGCCGATCTTCGGTGAAACCGGCTCGGCGGGCCGCGCGATTTTCCAGCTGCCGACGATCGATATTCAGCGCGGCACCGGCATCGACCCGGAGGATCCGACCCTGCCGGAACATCCGACGAAGCAGGAGATACGGGATCTGGCAGAATGGCGACAGCAGAAACGAGAAAACGCGGAGCGACAGGGAGCGCTGCTGGAGCTGGAGAACAATAAGGTACGGAAGGTGGACGACTCGCGTGTGCCGCTCGGCGGCGGCGATCTCTCCGAACGCCACCCGATCGCTTTCGCTTCGGGCGCGAGTCCGCTCGTGATGTCTATACGCACTACCGATGGCAAACCACACGTGGTGAGCTTCTACCTGCTCGACTATTCGCGGCGTGGTCAGGCGATGGATATTTTTGTCTTCGATCTGCAGGGGCATCCGCTCGATACGCGGCGCATCGACAACTATGGTGAGGGCTGTTATATCCGTTACGAGTTCACGGGCAGCCTCTTCATCGCCCTGCACTCGCTGACCGATGAGGGTTCGCTGCTCAATGGGGTGTTCGTCGATGCGCCGGCGGTAAAGACAAAATGACTGCTTCGCCTGGGGAATGGTGCAGCTCGTGACGCGGGGCTGCCTGTTTCCAGGAGAAAGCTGAAAGAGGTTTGCCTGTGGATGCCGGGCGCGTTGAGCGCCCGGTAATAGATGCATGGCAGCTCGGATATACATTCGCCTCAGGCCGCGCGAAGCAATCCGCTTTCGTACCGAATGGCCTCTGTAGATACTGCGCCACTGACTGCTGGAATGCTGAACTCTTTTTCTTCGGAGATGAGGCGAAACTGGCGCGTGAAATGCACGATTCGCATCCCTTCCGGCAGCGTATCGGTTTCGCGAACTGTTATCGTGGAGCCCGCTTCGATGTCGCGGTACACCCCCGGTTCGACCATATCCCCCGAGGAGAACAAGCCGCTTCCGTCGCTGCCGTCTTCTGGCGATTGTGACTCTGATATCTGCGCAGATGTTCGCGGCGCGAAAATATGCCGCGCATCGATGATTTTTGCAATCTTCTCTGACATTGCGGATGCTCCCTGAATTCGACTACAATTACGATCTGTCTGCCACATACGATACAAACTATCAAAACAGACTATCGATAATTCCCGACTGACCTGATTTAAACGCGAGGTTCGACGACACGCAGAACTGCAGCCCGACCTTTTGCTACGAAGGTTTGTTCCATAGTTCGGCGGCGGTTCCACCATGCAAAAACGCTGTGCGGACATTGCGCAGGAGTCCTGAAGCAAAACAGGGAACATAGCTAAGCAGCGAGCAGGCGGTTGCGAGAAATAGAATTGAACTTCTAGCAGTCCCGGATGGATTTAAGGGACTCGCTCGCGTAACCAGTCACCCTGCCCTGAGTTTTGTATTTACAGACAGAATATTTCATCCCCATCCTCCTCTACCCGAAGCTTCGGGTAGAGGAGGATGGGGATGAGGGGAATAGTTACAGGCTCGCTTAAGATGCAGAAACCAGAGCTCCAAATGCTGCGTAGTGGATACGGAGCAGTTTTTATTACATATATCGTAGGACGCATCGCTGGCATTCCTATCGACAGTACACAGAACGCAGGCAGCCACTCCATGATGGAGGAGGCTCTATGACGAGAGGAAATCGGGAAACCAATGGGTATCAAACATAGTTTTGCGTCGGGCAGGACAGTGGGCTTGATTGCTGTTGTCGGGATTATGGGCGCGAGCTTCCTGATCGGGTGTGGGCACTCTCAGCCGCCAGTTTCTGCGATGGCGCCGCCGGTGTCGGGCGGGCAGATGAGTGCGCCGCCGATAGGTGGAATGGGCGCGCCGATGAGCGCTCCCGTCGCGAATGCCGGAATGGGTGGGGGCGGAGGCGCCGCTATGGGCGCTGGCGGCAGTGTCTATCACTGGCAGGATGTGCCCGCCGGTCAGCAGGTTCCGATCACGCGAGGAACGTTCGATCAGGGCGGTTATCAGCTGTATGCAGCGTCCGGCGAAACGATCGTAGTCCCCTTTGTGAACCAGAATCTCTACGTTATGCGCTTCGGCCGGTCGCAACAGGGACAGGGTTACTTCGTCAATGAGGGCGGCGTGCCGACACTCTACCTCGCCAGCGGGCAGTTCCTCGAAAACAACGCGGCGCAGGGCGCGCGGTGGTATCCGATCCCCGACACCTACAACTATACGCGCCCGATGTATGTTGGGCTTGCGCCGTCATGGGGCGAGTATCTCGCCATGGGCTGGTATCCGGGCATGATGAGCTACGGCGGGATGTACGGCTACGGCCCGTACGGCGGCGGTGGCTATAACTGGATGCCGGGCTACTATATCAGCATCGGCGGCTCGCGCTACAACAGCTACAATAGCTACCGCAGCTACTACAACAGCACTCCCGGCTACACCCGAATGCGGACCGTCTACAATAACTATCCGCGACCTGGCAGCAGCGGCTCGTTCCGTTCGACCTCGACGTTCGGGGGATCGCACACTGGCAGTTTCTCCGGCAGACCGGCAGGAAGCTCGGGCTCATTCGGCAGCGGGACGCGACGCACCGGTTTCGGCGGTTCCGGCGTTTCCGGCGGAATGGGTTCGCGCCCTGCAATGGGGAGCGGCAGTTTCGGGGGCGGCTCAGGAGCGGGCGGTAGTTTTGGAACCAGGCCTGCTGTGAGATCAGGCTCTTTCGGGGGCGGTACGAGCGGCTTCGGCGGTACGTCTCGGCCGAGTGGCGGTTCGTTCGGCGGCTCTTCACGACCGAGCGGCGGTCACAGTTTTGGCGGCGGTGGCGGACGGCGGCGTTAAGCGGCAGTATAGAATCATCTCACGCGCATTGGTAGGGGCACTGCCTGTGCCCTCCCGGATAAGTCCCCAAACCATTGGTAGATCGATACGCATTTTCTGAAGCAGCAGACGGGCAGGAGACAGACGGCATGAACAACATGGTGTTCCAAACGGGCGGTGACTGGGACAGCACGACCCTTTTCAATAACGGAGCCGAAGTGCTGGCGGCGCAGCTTTTCGTAGAACTGCACGCAGGGCGCGATCCTTACGGGAATCCGGACAGGGGCGGCGTCTTCGATGGCGGAGACATTACGGCGATCGTGCGTCCGCAGGAAGATCCGACGCAGGAGATCGGTATCTTTCCAGGTCGACTGGAACTTGTCTTTCCCGGACATTCTCTGATCGTCGAGAACACGCACCCCGGCTTCGATTTTCAGTTCACCCGTGTCTCGTACAATGGCAGAGATGTGACCGGCAATGTGATGGATCTGTACGTCGATGTGAACGCGGCTGACAACGTCGTCACTGCCTACATTACGCTGTACAAGGCGCACTGGCTGGGCGCGGATGAGGTCGCTACCTACACGATTGTTTAAGCAGTGTGCTAACGGAGACGAGCGCTTGAATTGGTGGCCCTATCCTCGACGTTTCTTCTTTCCAACGGTGGTGCGTTCCGAGAAGCGGTACTTTCTGACTCGAACGTACTTCCGGCGAATGTGCTTCTTCTCAGTCGCACGTTGTTCAGGGACAACGGCAATACAACTCTGGTTGGATTGCCCCACTCTCCGTAATAAGGTATGAATGAAACACTGTGAGTGACAAGTGAAGCAGGAAGCGCCTCTCCAGGTTGGGGGAGCCGTCGGGGTAAAGGCATAAGATTGGTAAACCCATTCAAGCGTAAAAAACGAAAAACGCCGCGGCGAGAAAACATGGCTGTCGTTTCCCGCGGGTTGCTGAGCCTCGCGATTATCATCACAATAGTTCTGGCAACTATCATGTATTTGATCTGGGGAGCTAAGGGGTGGTCAGCGGGTATGATCGGCGGTTTCTACGCGGCATTTCAAGCTGGCAAGATATTTCGGGACTACTGGCGGAGTAAGTCCTGTCTGACTATTTCGGACATAGCTTCCAGAACAGGCATCCCTGAGCCGCAACTAAACAAGATGCTCGCCGCTAAAAAAATTATGCCCAGGTATCTGGTTCAAACTGCTCGGAAGGAGTTTACCAACAAGTATGCACTGGACGATTTGGGCGAAATGATGACGTTGCTGCGCGCCTCCGAGCATCCGCAAAATGATGCGACGCTGCTGCGCGCCACTCAGGAGAATCCGACTTCGCCACAGATGCTGCTTCGTCCGATCCAATTCGAAGCGATCGAAATGGAACGCAGCGAAATCGAACGCCCTGACCAGGAACGAACTGAAACAGTGCCAACTGAGTTGAAACCCGCTGAATATACAGCCGTAATACAAGAAGAGGCACACCCATTGCTGCAGAACTGATGCAGAGGCTCACTGGGGCGGCGAGCAGCACGGACAGTCATTGCTCGGGCAGGCTGATATGGGAACGTTAAGTGCTCCGCTAGAAGGCTCGATTCCTGGCTCCGGCGACGCTATTTATTCCGTCCAGGATTTCGTATGGGAAATGAAGTTGGATCTATGAGACCGCGAATACACATCGGTGTGGTTTTGCTCGTCGGCACTTTAATGGTGATCTTCGCGCTGTCGACGACGCTGCTCGTTGTCGCAGCACGAAAAGTGTCGACTTTTCGCGCAATGCAAGCTTCCAATAAACATTTCGAGCGGTACATGGACACGATGAGTCGAGCATCACAGGCTTATAAAGCCGGACACTATGATGTGGCGCTGAAAGAATATCGGCGTGCCAGCGAACTAACAGGCGAGGACACAACCGGTTCCTTTACTATGCAGGCACATTTCGGCATTGCAAAAACCTACCGACGCATGAATCAACTGGAGAATGCGGTGGCAGAATATCGCTCTATAATTGCTCGCGACCCAGTTTCATCTCACCCACGATGGGCGCCATGGGCACATTTTCATCTCGGGCAGGCACTTCTCAGCAAAGGTGAATTGGAAGAAGCGCGCAGCGAGTGGCGCATCGCTCTTGCCAGTTCTGGAACAGACCCGCACTTCTCAAAATTGCGCCCGCAGGTGCAGCAGGCGCTGACACAAAATCCCGCTCGATCCGGTGGGAAATGAAACCTTCCACGAGAGGATTCATCGACATATTCAATGAGGCGCTGCTTGCCATGTGCTCGTACGGAAAACGCAATTGCATGACGCTTTGGAAAACAGGATGGTAGAGGCTAAAATGAACACAGCAAATAGTAACAAATCCGGCGCCAGTTTGAGCAGCATGCGTCGTATTACCCGTATACTCGTCGTTTGCGTGATGGCGTTGCTGCTCATCGGCAATCTGGACACCGTGCAGGCGCAGCGCGGCGGTTTCCGTGGCGGAGGTGGCGGCTCATTCGGAGGCGGACGCAGTTTTGGCGGGGGCGGAGGTTCTTTCGGAGGCGGGCGGAGCTCCGGCTCATTCGGTGGCGGAGGGGGTTCGTTTGGCGGCAGTCGCAGTTCGGGCTCGTTCGGTGGGGGTGGAGGCGCGTTCGGCAGCGGGGGACGCAGCTCTTCCGGCAGTTTCGGCGGACGCAGTTCGAGTTCCGCGGGCAGTTCTTTCGGGCGAAGCGGTGGATTTGGCTCGTCCGGCGCAACCCGCTCGTACTCCGTGGGCGGACGCAACTACTCAGCTCACTACTACGGAGGCTGGCGGGACTACAGCTACTACCCCGGCTACTACCACTGGATGCCGTTTCATCCTGCCTTCTACTGGGGATCACCCTATTACGATAACGGCACCGGAATGTATATGCCCGGCGGTTTCGCCTGGGGGAACTTCTTTTTCAGTATCCTGCTGCTGGTGTTCATTTTCTGGCTGATCGGGCGCATCTTCTTCAACAAAAGAATTCGCTATACCAATAACTGAACTGCAGAAAAAGCAGCCGTATCGATTCGAGTTTTCGGACGTCTAACTATTATAAGTGACTGACAGGAGAGACAACGTGCTGTTTGGCAAACCATCCCAGAACGGCAGTACGCAGCCGAATCCCGCCCGTCCCGCTGCAGCCGATGTCGCACGCATTCAGGGTGGCGGTCTCGTACAGGTGATCGTAACCGATCTGCGGCCGATGACTTTCTATCTGTTTCTCAACGATAAGATCGTGCCTCAGATGGACGTCGAAAGCCTCTCGATCTCGATCGAAGCGCCTGACGCGGGCACGGCCGGTGGCGCGATCGTACGTGCCACGCTGTCACGATACGCAGTCGCCGTCAACGGGGAGCGCAATCTGCAGCGCACCGAGCTGTTTCCAAGCACGATCGAGATTGTCGCGGTGGGCAGGCGAATTTCACTGACCAGCATGAACGCCGACTCCCTGGACAACCTCTGGATCAGCCTCGGACTGAAAGTGGACGGCACGAGCGGAGAAGTCAGCGGCGCGAAATCGGTTCGTTTTCTGCTCACTGAGGGAATTCTGGACGCGAAACTGACGTGGATGGATGATGGCACGACGGAAGATTTGCTCCCCCAGTAGCATAATGTTGGAATCGGTGTTACAATCGATCAGATAGTCTGACAGGGATTTGCAGCGCGACCGACGCCTCTGTGATCCTCGACCGCTTTGTGCGATTTGCAGTAAGGCAAAGGCGATGCTTTTTTCAACTAAAAACATGTCGGTCTCCAGACCGAACACTAACACCAGAATAGCAGCGATCACGCGGCGTCTGAGCGCACGTGTACCGCTTTATGCCGTGCTGCAATCCCATACGATGCTCTGCCTGATCGTGGCCGCAAGCCTCGGTATCGGAGTCTCGACGCGAGCGGGAGCTGCTCCCAAGGATCAAAGCACAACTCAGACAAAAGCGACCGATACGGGCAAAGATGCCAGTAAAGACAAAACGAATGGACCGCTAAAAGTCGGCGGTAAGGACAAGCAGCCGAAGGCGCCCGAAGAGGATAGCGAAGTCCGGCTGGGTCGCGAAAACGCCGAAGAGAACGATAAGCAGGTCAAGCTCGTCACCGATAGTGGTCTTGTCGAACGGGTCAACCGCATCGGGCAGGAGCTGGCAGATGCTGCCAACAAGTATCCGATCGTCGCGATGTGGGGCAGTCCACAACTCAAACAGTTTAAGTACAGCTTCAAAATCGTCGACGAGAAAGACGTGAATGCCTACTCGCTTCCCGGCGGCTTTATCTACGTGAATAAAGGGCTGGTCGACTACGTGCACTCGGACGATGAGCTGGCAGGTGTTCTGGCGCACGAAATCACTCACGCCGCGCACCATCATATGCTGAAGCTGATCCGCGAACAGCGTAAAATGGAGAAGTTCGCCGTGCCCCTGCAGGCGCTGGCGATCGGCGCCGTACTGCTTGCGAGAGGCGGCACGACAGGCGAGTCGGCGCAAAATCTTTTGCTCGCAACGAATCTCTATATGACCGCGAAACTCAACACGTACGGCATCGAAGCCGAAAAAGATGCCGATCATGGCGGTCTGCTTCTGATGACGCACACGCACTATAATCCAGTCGGTCTCTATAGTTTTATGCTGCGACTGTCGCAGTACGAGAAACGCGGTCGCGTCACCGAAATGGGTATTCTGCAGACACACCCGCCCGCCCCCGAGCGCGTCGCCTCCGCTAAAGTACTGCTCAACGAACTCAACATACCGATTCACCTGAGCGATGTAGATCCCGAACTGCGTTCCGTCGTCGCAACCGTTTCGGGCACTTCGATGGGAATGGTCGAGATTAAAATGCGCGGCATTACAGTCTGTCGGGTAGCAGGCATCGAGGGACAGACGGCTCAGGAGCGCGGAACAAAAATCGCAAAGCGGCTCAATGGCCTGCTCGACGAGCAGCTTCAGCCGTTCGAGATTCGAGTGAGCAACGATAAAACGCGTATCCTCGTTCGTGGCCTTCCGATGCTGATGGAGTCGGATGCAGTCGCGCAGAACAAAACGCTCGAGGCGCTCGCACATGAGATGGGTGACGCTGTCGCTCAGATCAACCAGAGGCGGCAAATCGACCTGAATCAGTGATTGGCGCTTCGGACGACAACTACCCTGAGAGTATGCCAATACGAACGCAGATACCAATTATGGATGTCACTCGATCTGTCTCCTCCACTGATCTCGACCTGCTGCTGAAACAGCTGGGCAGCGCAGAGCGAGCGGAACGCTGGACCGCACAGCGAGAAGTCCGTGAATTGAACCAGGCGCAACTCGCCGCGCTCGTTCCGAAAATCGTGCGCCTATACCTCATGCGGCAGCAGTCCGGCTTCACGCTGCTGCTCGGCATTTTCGCTTTCCCAATCGTTCTGCTCGGTCTGCTACTGCTATTCGATGCGGTATTTGGACGTGTATCGCACGGTCCCGTCTTCCTATCTGGCATCGCTGGTGGTTGTCTCGCTGTCAGACGCTGGTTCCTGCAGAGGCAGCGTATTACGCGAACGCTCACCAGTCTGACCGATCTACGCCTTGTCGCGCCTCTCGCCGACCTCCTCGAACAGGGCAGCGGTGCACAAAAATTCGCTGCACGATCCTTGTTGAGTCGACTGATTCCACGTATCCGACCCACCGACTTAGCATCCCTCACTCCGACACAGCGCGACACAGTTCTTTCGTTCGAACCCGACCGCCCACTCGCCTCAACGCCTGCCGTTTGATCGCATTTCTTCCCACATCCATATATGCACCCTGGTCCATAACCTCTCTTCCTGAGGCTTAGAGAAGAGGGGAAGTAAATGCAGGTTTTCTATCTACGCCTGCAGCGACAGCGAAGACAGGGGATGAATTATCGCATCATAATGAGTGCGGCGATGACTCCGAGCGAAATTCCCACGTCCGCGACATTGAAGACCGGCCACCAGCCCACATCGAAAAAGTCGATTACGGCTCCACTGCAAAGGCGATCATAGAGGTTGCCAGCAGAGCCGCCCAGCGCTGCTCCCAGACCCAGCTGCGCCATAGACCGTTGGAAAAAATAGCCCTGATGCACAAGCAGGAGAAGGACGCAGAGGGTGAAGAGCCATATCAACAGCGATACAGCACGGTCAGAAGCGACCTTATTAGTGCCTCGTCTGGAGGCAAGATGTCGGATCGTGAGCCACGATCCGACGCGGACGGACTCGCCCTCGGCAAAGCGCGTGACGACCAGCGCTTTCGTCAGCCGATCCACCGTGAAAACAAGAAGGGCAGGCAGGAGAAGCGTCAATTACAATTCGCTTTCATCAAGGTAGACGATCAGTAGGTGCGACCAGCGCTTGTAAAGTGGGCGATGAAATCGCCCGTAACGTCTTCTATTTTGTTCAGCCGAATTTGCTGCCAAGATCTATTTGCGTCTGCTCAACACGCGGCATTTCCCCTCTTCCCTGAGATTCGGGAAGAGGAAGGCAAGGGTAAGGCTGAATCGTTCTGCCGCGTGCATCGAACTAGCCGAGTGGGGATCAACAGGTCAGTTAGGCCCCTGGTGTTCGCCTGGCGGTCGTGGGTCGACTTTTGGCGGATCACCAAGGTGATCGGGCTTATCACAGGGCGCATATCCACAGACAGGATCGGGCAGACGCGGCGGGCAGCACACTTCGATCTGCTTGCGAAGTTCCTCCATACGTTCGCGCGTGAGCGCTGCGTCTGCGTGAGTGGCGGCATAGAGGTCGGCGAGCAGTGTCGTGTTCTTGTTGATGTTGGTCTGAAGTCCCGTTTGCAGATGCGATTCGTTGAGCAGCGAACAGGTATTCTGCGAGATATGTTCGAGAATGCAGATCATCGTGTCGTTCTGCTTTGCATTCTGCGCAAGCGCCTGATTCGTATATATTCCGAGCGTGATCAGCTCGAAAAAGCCCCATTGTAAGGTCTTGTCGACCTGCTCCACTGCCGCGCGAACGGCGTCGGTAGCGGCTTTGAGCGCATCGAGCTTAGTATTGACCGTATCGAGTCGCGTGTTTGTGCCATCGATTCGAGTAGTGATAGCGTCGAGCCGTGTATTGACGCCATCAAGACGGGAATTGGCGCCTTTGAGCTCGTTCAGAAAATCGTTTGCGGATGCCATGGTCTGGTTGCTCCTTATGAGTGTATGTACAATCAGAAATTACAAATCCGGGTGAGAAATTACAAATCTTTGAGTGAGCCGGCGATATGGGAGAGAATTCGTTCCCACTTGAGCGACGTGTTGTAGACCGCGACCTCCTGAATCCTACCGACGAATGGGTAGCGCTCCAGTGGCTGCGGGCTGGCTGGAAAGGGCGTGACCAAACTCTTCCCCATCCCGATGTAGAACGGAACCGGTACCGGACTCGGCGCAAATGTGGTGGCTTCATCGACGGCAAGCACCTGATTCTGCGTCAGTTCGGTATTATTTTTAGTGAACTTGCCTTCATAAGTAGCGTAGAGCTGCAGTCGAGATCCATCGTAAGTGACTGCGACATAATTTACGGTATCCGCCTTGACCAGTGGGAGCGGGGGTGAGGATCCAGTGGGCTTGATCTGCGTGAACTTTGTTGTGCTTCCAGTTTTGACGCCGATCCATACCTGCCATCGGTACTCAGAATTGAGATTCGTCAGGCTTTCCGGTCCCGCATAGATCGCGATGCCAAACTTTTTGTTCGCATCGGGACTGCTGTGTTCGATCACAGAATAATAAAGGCCATGCTGGGTGATGTTCCAGGTCGGCAAAACCAGCGCTTCCAGCGTAAAGTTGGGCAGGTTCAGGCTATTGCTCGCCGGGACTGTTACGAAACCGCCATCGACATCGATAGAGTGGTTGCCGCCGGGTGGTTTGCTTCCGAGCAGTCCTAACGCGCCGAGTGTAAGTGTGCCAGGCTGCGCCGTCGCTGGTGAATGGTTCTGCGCAAGCGCAGGGGTCGGCGGAAGGGTCACGACGCTGTACGTGCCGTGATTCGCTCCTTTTTCGTCTTTTGCCTGTCCGCCGGGAACGACTGTCGCCGGGGAAAACTCCTGGAGCCGCCAGTTGGCGACAAGCACCCGATTTGACGGCGTATCGGGCTGCCCGTTCGTTTCCGTCAGGACGGTTTTCGGGAAATCGCCTTCAGCATACTGAACATCATCGATTCCGAGAATCGATGCACAGCCAACAGAATGGAAGAGCGAGAGAGCTGCTAACACGGCGAGTGGAGCGAGCAGCAGATACGGTTGTGCCGCATCGATGGGTATCGCTGCAGCAGAGGCATCTGTGTGCTGCGCGACATGGATTGCGGTACCGGAATATTTCCCTGCCATCGGAATCCAGATTACCAGAAATGCGCCAGCAGCGACGACGGACAGTCCGAGCGAGGAGAACTGAGCGCGGCGGATCGTTGTGCGATCGTTGTCGCGAGTAGCAGCCAGCCAGCA
>JBBQPY010000152.1:0-13254 GCA_038216735.1 Chthonomonadales bacterium | reverse complement strand
ATTGGGATACGAGATTGTTGGGTTCAATGTGCGACAGGGAGTGAGGTAGGGACAGCGTTATGAGCAAAATCGAAAAAAAACCGGGGGGCGTGAATGAGAACTGGAATGAACCCGTCGGGCAGACAAATGAAGTCCAGATCGATCTCGTCTCCCATCTGACGCGTCTGACTAAACAGCGATTGTTGACAGCTGATGAGGAAAAAAGACTTTCAGTGCGCATTCAAAACGGAGACGCGCGCGCAAAAGACCGTCTCGTCGAAGCGAATATGCGTCTTGTGATCAATATCGCGCGCCATTACCACAGCTGTCTTGTTCCGTTCGAGGATCTGGTACAGGAAGGGGCGATCGGTCTGATGACGGCTGCAGAGCGCTACGATGCGACGCGCGGCTATCGCTTCAGCACATACGCCACCCACTGGATTCGGCAGTCGATCAGCAGGGCGATTGACAACAAAGCCAAGCCGATCCGCATCCCATCACATGTGTCCGATACACTGCGCAAGCTCGAAAAGATGCGTGTCGGCTTGCTGAGAGAACTGGGAGAGGAGCCGAGTCCAGAACTTCTAGCTCAGCAGATGGGCATGACGGTTCGCAAGGTCAACGCTCTGATCCAGGCGGGTCTCGATCCCATTTCGCTCGATATGCTGGTGGGCGATGACGAGGGAACGACACTCGCCTCGCTGCTACTGGACCGTACGTCTCCTAATCCGCAGGAGGCCCTGCTCTCCCAGGAGATGCAGGCGCAGTTGATCGGATTGTTGGATGTGCTGACACCACGCGAGCAGGAGATTATGCGTCTACGGCTCGGCTTCGAAGAGGAGCCCGGACAAGTTCTGCAGGAGATTGGCGAGACGCTCCATATCTCTCGCGAGCGGGTGCGCCAAATCGAACTGCAGGCATTGAAAAAGCTGAAATATGCGGCTAAGCGCAGCGATCTGCTAGCCTACATGGCAAGCTGAAACAAGTACAAAACGATTATATTCACTATCCCCTCCTTCACCAGGAGGGGATAAATTTATGCGGTCGTTACAGCTTTTGATGCAGGCCAGCACGACGATATTGATAGTCCGTGAGACTCCTTACTCTTCTTTTTCTTGGTGCTGTTGCGCGCGGCGTTTGGCTGCCATCAGTCGTGACATTCCAGCCTCTTCGGGAGCTGCCTGAGGCAAATTGAGCGACTCGGTTTCGGGAGCAGTCTGCGCCGCCGTCGGCGTATCTGCCAGCGAATCTGGGCGAATCGTTCGGCTGGCAGCGCGTGGAATCACGGAGGCGTCCTGAGGAAGTGACTGCGGTGGCTGATAGGCTGCTGCCACTGGCACAGGATTTGGAGATGGAGCGCCTGACGCGGGAAACGCAGCGGTAATCGATCCATTCGTCTGAACGATCGCCTCTTCTCTCCCTGAAAGCGCACCCTCTTTTCGATCCAGCAGACGACCCAGCTCCGCGGTTGCTGCACGTCCAGCCGTGGCGGTGCTCGTACGGCCTCGCACCCACGCTGCGGCACGCTGTAGGTCTTTGGAATCGATGGCGAGGCGGCGAACGGCGATGTCGAATGGAAGCAGCAGCATTGCGGCGAAAATCAACAGCGGCATCAGGTCCATCGCTGAGTAGACGCCGGGACGGTCGCCCCCATAGACGCCGGAAGCGGGCGGTTCCGTTCTGCCGCTCCCTGCCTGCGCGAGCTGTGTCATCAGATATTTGTTCGACTGCGTCTCTTTGTATTCGGCCGAGTACGGCGTCGATAGTCCGATCACTGTGCTTTTGTCAGGTGTTTTACCATCTGCGCTTTTTTGCAGAACATTGACGAGGTAGGTGCCGATCTGTGGCGCATCGAACCAAGACTCATAGTGTCCGGGTCCTGTCTGCCGTAGCGCCTCATCCGTGGGCGCCGCCGCTTTGATGCCGGTGACGCCGGGCGGATTGACTCGTGCCGAAAGCTGAAGTTTGTTGACATAATGCCCCTGCTCATCGAGCGCATCCACGACGACATGGCCCCGATTGCCCTCCATAGTGACCTGAGTCGCATAGTCACTTGGGGCAAATGGACGGAGCGTCCAGCGCACCGCCTGTGCCCAGAATTGTGAGTAGCCCGCCCAGTTAAACCATGGCGCCGCCCAGTGCGCGCGGTCGTCGGACATAAACGCGACCGATCTCCCCAGACCATAACGCCATCCGGCAAAGATCGGATCGTTGCGGTTTGCATTCGCGTTGAGCAGTGCGAGTGTCGCTGTCGGTTTCAGATTCGAGACGTTGTAGCCGAGTAAAGGCGGCGCACCGGCGAAATCAATGCCTTTAAGTATCTCGTCTCCTTCGACGGGCACGGCGCGAAACGGCTCCTCGATGATGGGCGGCTGACTGATCGTCTGCTGATCTTTGAGCAGCAGACGGGGCAGATCCTGTGGCTTGTCGGCGACGTAGGACTGTCCGTTGCCCGTTTTGGCGATCGCCGCCATAAAGTTGACACCCGATTTGTCCGCGCCGGTCGCGATTGTCGAGACCGTAATCCCCATATCGTGAATCTTCTGTATGTTGGCGGAAATAGCGCTCTGATTCGCCTCGTAAACCGCATCTCCATCGCCCAAAAAGATGATATGCTTGATCTTCGCGTCCGTGTTGTTCAGTACGCGCGCGGCTTCCATAAGGTAGGGATCGTAGTTCGGAGGATCGCCCATTCCCTGTAGATTCTGCATTGCCGCCTTGATCGACTCGCGATCGGTCACATGCTGCATGGGAATGCGCCAAGTTCCGCCAGGCGCGGCTGAGCTCATATCATTGCCAAACCCACCCCCGCCATTACAGTCGACCACGCCCACTTGATCGATCGGCTCGAGCAGATCCATCGTCGCTTTTGCCGCTTCGATCGACATATTTATCGTCGTCGGGATTTCAAGATCTTCGATCACGAGCGCGACCGCAACCGACGGAAGCCGCTTCTGTTTTTTAACATCCATCGACACCGGAAGCGCATCTTCGATGGGCGTACCGCGATATCCACCCGCGCCGAAACTGCTGTCGCCGCCAACCATACCGAACCCGACGCCGAAATCGCGACAGGCGATCTGCACAGCGGTCATCTGCGCGATCGAAAGACTGCTTGCCGGCACGTTGCTCATGAATACGCTGTCGTAACGCTGGAGGGCGGCAGTCGTCGTTGGCATGCCTTCTGGAGTCGTATAGTCCACGAGAATATTTTGAGACTGGAGAGATTTGCGCAGAAAGGAAGTGAGCGCCGGACTGTCCGCCACATACAGAATCGTCGGCTTACCGATCACCGCGACAAAACCTTCGCCTTTATTATTCTCCGATATCGTATCTTCAGGCGCATCCAGTGTCGAACCATATCGAAAAAAACCGACCTTGTCGATGTTCTGGTCGAAGACAACGACATTCTTACCGCGATGAAGTTCAATCTGTTTTGAGGAGCCGGTGGGTTTCCCGTCACGTGTCAGATTCACGGTTGCAGTTTGGGAGGTCATGCTCGTGACGACGACTTTGACCGGAAACGGTTCGCCGATCTTGACACGCGGCGGCATCACCATCTTGTCGATCAGCGCCTCTTTTTGCAGCGTGACCGGCAGGGCGATCGTGTCGAGAACAATATGTCCCGCGGCGAGTTCAGGCATTTCTGCCAGTGCGCGGCCGACATTTTCGTTGCCGTCCGAAATGAGAACGATCCTTTTACCGGAGTCTCTTGCGGCAGTGTCCAGTTCGTTTTTCGCCTGACGGAGCGCCTGTGCGATGTCTGTGGAGGTCGTGGTTCCTTGTTCTGTGATGTTGACGGAGGTCAGCGGCTGTCCAAGCGGTGAGAGCGTGTGCGGATCCTGAGCGAAGGTAATTACGCCGATTTTATCGACGGTGCGCATCCCTTTGCTGGCGTCCTGAATGTATTTTTCAATCGCTGGACGCTGGTCATCGCGCACACTGCGAGACCCGTCGATGAGGAAAACCACCGCGAGCGATTCGCCTTTCCGCACAAATTTCATGCCTGCGAGACAGCAGATCAGCAGTGTCACCAGTAGGATCCGGATGCCAAGAGCTGCGCGTTTCCGTACCGGACTCATATCCGTCACGGTTTTACGGTGGACGAGCAGAAGATAAGGGATTACCGGAATGAGCAGCAGAAGTGCGGGCCAGTAGGCAAACTGAATGGGCACGTTGAAGCCTCACAATTCAAACGTTAAGGAGTGGATACATTAGCCCTGTACATGTGACTCTTGAGCGCTAATCCTTGCTGGAGAGATCGGGACGCAACAGCACCTTGATCGAATCACGCCCGGAACGCACCAGTTCGATGCCGTCGAGGTAGCGTTCCAGAGGCAGTTGATGCGTTACGATACCGTCGGTCTTCAGCAGCCCGCGGTGCAGATAGTCGATCACTTTCGGGTAGCAGCCTGGACCGAGATGCGAGCCGTAAATATTGAGCTCTTTGGTATCGCCGATAATCGTCCAGTCGGTGGTGGTCGGCTCTTTCATGACGGAAAACTCGACGAAATTGCCGCCCTTGCGGATCGCCTGCAGTCCCTGATTGACGGCGTTGGGATGCCCTGTGGCTTCGATATAGACATCGCAGCCGTAGCCCTCCGTCAGCGCGCGAATCTCTGCGATTGCGTCCACATTCGCGGGATTGATCGTCGTATCTGCACCCAGTCGTCGTGCCAGTTCAAGGCGGCTGTCGTTGGTATCGAGCGCGACGAGAAGTCCCGGATTCCGCAGTCGGGCACAGGCGATCATTCCGAGACCGAGCGTTCCCACGCCTGCGACAACGACGACATCGCCGAAAGCGATACGGGCGCGTTCGACGGCGTGCATCGAGCAGGCGAGCGGTTCAATCAGCGCAGCCTGTTCGATCGGCATGTCGAGTGGGACTTTGTAGTTGAGCGCATTGCGTGGGAAAACCATATAGTCCGCCATTGCGCCCTGCGTCGCAGTATGGAATCCATATATATCGTGGACATCGCAGAGCCAGTACTGTCCATGCCGACAGTAGCGACATTTCCCGCAGGGTACGATCTGCTCAGAAATCGCCCGATCACCGATGGACAGCCCATATTTTTCACCTGCGCCCTCACCGAGCGCGGCAACCGTTCCAATCAGTTCATGTCCGGCAGTCACGGGCGCCTGTACATAGCCTTTGCGAGTATCGTCGCCCCAGAAGAGCGGAGCGCCGATAAAACATTTCACATCGGAGGCGCACACACCACAGGCATCGAGCTTGACGATCACCTCTTCTAAGCCTGGCTGCGGCACTACAGCCGTTTCGAGGCGATAGTCCTCTGGAGCGTGACAACGCACGACACGCATGGTCTCTGGGAGCGAGGCAGATACGGAAGAAGCGCTCATTGGCATTCCTTATTCATCTTGTATTTCGTACTCGTAAATTCGCCCTACGCATGCTGTCAAGTTCGCCAATCGGGTGACGCACTCCTCCCTGCGATGGTACAATAGTGCATCGGTCTACTTGACGGAATCGTAAGCGTCTCGGTTTCAGAAAGCCCTTTTGTCGATGATACATGGACATTTCCAATGTAACAATGCGTGACCGTGGGTTAAGGAAGCGCTCTTAATGATGACTATGCCGCCAATACGCACACAAAAAATGTTAAGCGCGATATATCATTGCGCCTGTAGTCGTTCGAAATCAGTCTGGTTCCCACTCTCCCTGCTGCCATTGGTGGGGATTTGTGCGGGCTGGGCAACCAGACCAGATATGCCGAAACCTACACCGATATCCAACGAGTTCGATCAGCAGATCCGTCCCCTACTCACCAAATATTGTCTGCCCTGCCACAACGACCATAAAGCGAGTGCGGGACTGAATCTTGCTGCTTATCCGGATGCCTCTTCGATCCAGCGAAATCCTGTCATCTGGCGAAGTGTGCAGACGCGGGTACGGGACAAAACGATGCCGCCACAAGGCTCGCCGCAGCCATCTGTGGACGACCGTGAAGCGCTCGCGATCTGGATCGGGCACACAATCAGTAATGCTTCTGCGAATCCTGCACCTGTAGTTCGAAGCCCCGGCAGAGTGCTGATACATCGTCTCAGCCGCTCCGAATACAATAATACCGTTCACGATCTGCTCGGAGTCAACTCCCGCCCTGCGGATGATTTCCCTGCCGATGGCGGCGGAGGAGGCGGATTCGACAACAACGCCGACACGCTGTTCGTACCGCCAATTTTGATGGAGCGTTACCTGGATACCGCCAGAGCGCTGCTCACGGAAGCGAAGCCAGATCGCCTGTTTTCGGCACGACCAACGAGCAAACTGCCTCGCCGTACGGCGGCTGAAAAATCGATTCGCGACTTCGCCTCACTTGCCTACCGTCACCCGATCGAACCGCACGATCTGGACCGGATGATGCGGCTTTTCGACTCGTCGATCAAACGTGGACAGAGCTGGGATAATTCAGTCAAGATCGCCTTGACAGCAACATTGATCTCTCCGAATTTCCTCTTCCGCATCGAGCTCGATAAGCCTGGTGTCGCCGAGTCGCAGATCGGTGACTATGAACTGGCAAGCCGTCTTTCGTACCTACTCTGGTCTTCGATGCCAGACTCAGAACTTTTCCGCCTCGCCGCCCAGAAACGACTGCATGATCCTGCAGTACTGCAAAAACAGGTCAAGCGCATGGTCTCCAGTCCGAAATCTCGCGCCTTCGCACAGAGTTTCGCGGGGCAGTGGCTCCGCACGAAAGACCTCGACACGACGGTAAAGCCAGATACGGGTAAGTTCCCGACCTACACGCCAACTCTACGCAGCGCGATGGTCGAAGAAACCATCGACTTTTTCGACAACATCATTCGCGAAGACGACAGCCTGCTGCATCTATTGGACGCAGACTATTCTTACTTGAATGAAGAGCTGGCGAAACACTATGGAATCGAAGGAGTAAGGGGTACGGAGATGCGACGCGTTTCGCTGCCCGATCATCGGCGTGGCGGTGTCCTGACGATGGGCAGCGTCCTAACGCTAACCTCTTACGCCCAGCGGACGAGCCCGGTGCTGCGCGGCAAATGGGTACTGGAAGAGATACTCGGCGCGCCCTCCCCACCCCCGCCTCCAGATGCGGGCGGTCTCTCCCAGAATGATAATCCGGAAGCAGGATTGACTTTCCGCCAGCGTTTAGAGAAGCATCGTGAGAAGCCACAGTGCGCTGGATGTCACAGTCGCATGGATCCGATTGGCTTTGGACTGGAGAACTTCGATGGCGTCGGTAAATGGCGTTCGGAGATCGGCGGCAAGCCGGTCGATTCGTCGGGGATACTGGCGGGCGGCACGAAGTTCAGCGGGCCGATTGAGCTGAAGGTGCATCTGCTCGAGCAAAAGCAGGCCTTCATTCATAATCTCACCGAGAAAATGCTTGCCTACGCGCTCGGGAGGGGTCTGGAAGCGTACGATGAACCGGCGGTGAAGAAGATCGAAGCGGGGCTGGCGAAAGACAACTATCGGAGCGAAACGTTACTGCGTGGAATCGTGGAGAGCTACCCGTTCCAGTACCGCTCGAATAAGTAAATCGACCCTCATCCCAACCTGTCTGCCTGCCGCTCATACTTCGCCAGGGAGAAGGGCGAATACAGCATTGTTGCATTATCTTACCCTCTGTCATTCAAACCTCACTGAAAGAGAGAAAAGCAATGTAAACAGTAGCTATTCACCCACGCTCAAGGATTGATACTTCTCCCCATGTTCCAAAGCTTCGACATAGTGGTGAGGGTGAATGATTACGAGAAATGGTAACATTTCCACACCTCTACGCACGAGGAACAGATTGGCAGTGAGGCAGAGATGAGGCTACATCGAGCCCTCTTCAAAGATGGGAAAGTCGGGGTTTCCAGTTGGAAACCCCGACTTGTTTCAGGCACGTGATACCTACTATTTGTCTTTTGTAGGAACCTTGACTTTCGAAACATCCACCTTAGGGTCTTTGACTGGAGCAGGATCGTTATTTGCATCACTTTTGCTGCAACCGGTCAGGCACAACATGGATAGCAGTAGTCCAGCCAACAGAAGTAATATTTTTCTTTGCACTAAGAGTTCTCCTGGGGCATTTCTACCCGGCGATTAATCACTCCCGGATAGAAATGTGTTTGCTCAAATGCAATCAGTCTTTGAAGAAGCCCTGACCGCCAAGGATGATCTGTTCTACCAGGTCGCCGATATCTCCACAGCGAGTAGCAGGCAGTCCATAATCGGGCATGAGATCGATGGTCTCATTCGGGTCGGCGCAGTATTTGGGACGATCCGCTTTAGCTGCAGGAATACCATATTTGTGCCCATCGCTGCCTCGACCAAACTTATAGCGCACCAATTTTGCGTGACCGTCGGCAAAAGCGACATTGAATTTCCCGCCATGACGAACGGACCCTACCGAATCGCCGCCATTGTAAGAGTCAAGAATCCACTCCATACCATTCGAGGGACGATAGGTATCATAACTGTCCGAGTAGACGAACACATCGGCTGGTGCAACGAGAGCCGCCAGGGATTTACCAACTTGTACTTTCTGAGCGCCAACGGTAATCTCCTGTCCATGTAGTCCGCCGCCTGCGTAAATCAGTGGACCCCAGTTGTAACCGTAATGAGTGCGGAAGCTGTCGGGACGACCAGGCATTTCGCCGGAATTAACCAGCTCGATCGGGAAGTTATCGCCCGAATCCCCACCGTCTGCGCAGCTCAATACACCGAGCGATTTGATGTACGGGAACAGCAGAACGTACTCGGCATGACTAGGAATCGGTCCATTCTTGTAGGTAATGGGAAGGGTCTCATCGTAGTCCTGCACATACATCGCAGTTGCCATGCCCATCTGCTTCATGTTGTTAAGGCAAGAAGTGCGGCGTGCAGCTTCGCGCGCCTGAGCGAAGACGGGGAAGAGAATTGCGGCAAGTATCGCGATTATCGCGATGACCACGAGCAGTTCGATGAGGGTGAATGCTGAACGGGAACGGGAAGCTGCATTTCGGCTGAGAGGCTGGGACATGATTTCTCCTTCAGGGATGTGGTGCGGTCGAGCAGTCGAACTACACGCTTGACCGAGAGTTATCATAACACCCTAACATTAAAGCAATGTTAAGATTCTATAAAAACCAGTGTTTTTCATGCCAAATTGTACTCTTTTTGAGTGAACCGGTAAACCTCACATTCTCTAGCAAGATTCATACCACAGATTGCATTTATTTGTGTCATCAATCAGTCAATTTAATAATATAATTATTACATAATTCTTATTCGGCTTACTTTTTGGGCATCTGCACCACAACGCCACCTAAAATGCAACATTTCGACCATAATTTATTCAGATGAATCAGGGAACTCATGGTATCAATGCGCGCTATAATACTACAGGAACAAACTCCGCGCGAGCACGCTGTCAGGGAAGGTAGAAACGATGGCTGAAGAGAAGTCGATGATCACGCGCAGAACTGTGCTCAAAGGTCTGGGCGTGTCGATGTGCCTGCCCCTGCTGGAAGCGATGCAGCCGAACGCCTCTTACGGTGCGGAGCGAAGCAAAACTATCGCCAAACCGCCGGTCCGCATGGCGGTGCTCTATATGCCGAACGGCGTGAATCCCCATGCCTGGAAGCCGACAGGGTACGGCTCGAACTTCGAACTGTCACCGATTCTCGCGCCGCTCTTGAACATAAAATCAGAAATACTGGTGCTGACCGAGCTGATGAACAAGTTCAGTATCGAAGGCGACGGGCACTATGTCAAAGTCGCCCCCTTCCTCACCGGAACTCATATTACTAAGACCACTGGCAGCGATCTTCGCTGCGGCGGTATATCGATGGATCAGCTGGCGGCACGGCGTATAGGGAACTTCACGCCACTGCCCTCCCTCGAACTCAGTATCGAACCCGTGACATCCTATGTCGATACGAACGTCGGCTATACGGCGCTCTATGGATCGCATATCTCCTGGAACACGCCAACGACTCCTGTGACAAGAGAAATCAATCCGCAACTCGCCTTCAACCGTCTCTTCCGGCGGCAGGGAGTCAGGAGCGCGAGTGCCGCCGCCGGCGATACCAGCGTTCTGGATGCTGTGATGGAAGATGCTCGTCAGCTTCAGTCCAAAGTCGGTGCGGCCGATAAGCGCAAGTTGGACGAATATTTCGAATCGGTGCGCTCCGTAGAAAAACGTATCGCTTTCGATGCAAACCGACGCGCAGATCAGTACAATAGCGACCCGCTCGCCCGTGCAGAGATCGAGAAACTAGGCACACGAATCACCGACTACTATAAAGATCCCGCTCGTCTCAGTGAGCGCAGCATCGACCATACAGAGCAGGTCCGCCTGATGCTCGACATTATGGTGCTTGCGTTCTGGACGGACTCGACACGAATCGCTACGTTCATGTTCGCCAACGAAGTCAGTGGTAAGAACTTCGCTTTCGTGCCAGGCGTAACCGGAACGCATCATGAAACCTCACACCATCAGGGCGAAGCCAAAAAGCTGGAAGAGTATAAGCGCATCAACATCTGGCATATGCAGCAGTACGCCTATATGCTTGAAAAGATGCACAATATCAAAGAGGGCAACGGGACCCTGCTCGACAACTCGATGGTGCTATTCGCAAGCGGCATGAAGGACGGGAATGAGCACAGCCCCTATAATCTACCGATCATTCTCGCTGGCCGCGGTGGCAACACAATTGCGACAGGACGCCATCTGGTCTATCCGGAAAAGACGCCGCTTTGTAATTTGTATCGCTCGATGCTCACCCGCATGAGCACTCCGGTCGAAAGCCTCGGCGACAGTACCGGCGAACTGGCAGGAATCGGGGACGCAACTTTCAATGGACTCAAGGCGTAGCTGACCTCAGTCCTCCGAAGAGGCGACGAGCAGAATATCGATCGTGCGCAACTCCGACGTTAGCTTATTGATGATCGAACCTTTGACAAACTCCTGCCATCGGCTCCTGTCTGAGTGACCAAGGATGATCTGTGTAATTCGGTTCGCACGTGCATACCGGATGATCTCTCCAGCCACATCCCCCTGCAGCGTCACAACATCGATTTTGAGACGCGCCGCGAGCGCAAAATCGTTCCGTATGATGTTCTGCTGCTCTGTGTTGAGAGCGTTAGCCTCCACGTAGACTGCCACTATTTCAGCGTGAAGTCGTTGTGCGATCCTCCACCCCCGCCGTATCAGCCGCATCGAGGTTACGTCCGGGCTGATACAGACCATCAGCCGATCGTGTGTCGGCACCTGATTTTCAGTATGCTTTTCCTTCTGAGTTGCATTCAGGTCCTGATCGATGTCATGTGCAATCTCACGCAATGCGATTTCCCGCAGCGCGTTCAAATTGCCTTCACGGAACCAGTTATCGAGCGCCTGCTGCACCTTATCGGGCTTATAAATGTCCCCGCGTTCAAGACGGTGGATCAGCGCACGCGGCGTGATGTCGACCAGAACCTCTTCCGCTTCACGCAGCAGCCGATCGGGAACGGTCTCGCGCACCCACACGCCGGTGATATCGTGGACTGTATCGTTCAGGCTCTCCAGATGCTGCACATTCATCGCGGAAAGGACGTTGATGCCTGAATCAAGGAGCAGATCGACATCCTGCCAGCGTTTCTCGCGTTCGCTGCCAGGCACATTCGTATGCGGCAGTTCGTCGACAACAGCCCATTGTGGATGCCGCGCCAGCACAGCTTCGGTATCCATCTCCTCGAAAGTCGATCCGCGATATTCTATCTTTTTTCGCGCAATCTGTTCGAGTTCGCCGAGCTGCTCTTCCGTCCCCTTTCGACCATGCGTCTCAACATAGCCGATCACGACATCCTGCCCGCGCTGCTTGCGGCGCATAGCCTCATTCAGCATTTCATACGTTTTGCCGACGCCAGCCGCAAACCCGAGAAAGATCTTTAGCCGCCCACGCATCTGCTGCCGCTCCTCTTTCTGTATGCGAGCAAGTATCTCGTCGGGGGACGGTCGCCACAAATCTGCCTCATTTGCCATCAGGAACACGTCCTTCGGAAAGGGTTTCAACCGTTATGTCTCCCCGGCTTTCGACTAGACTTCGGCTGACCAGAGGAAGTGTACTCGTTGATTCCTGCTCTTCGAGATACCAGGGAACGTTGATCACGACCACACGATCCCCACCCTGCAGCAGCAGTGCAGCTTTCAAACCTGTGGCGCGCTGATTATGCAGCAGGTACTGATACCACTTCGACTCGACCAGTTCGGAAATCACGATCGCCATCGTTCGGTTTGGATACTCCTCCTTGAGTTGATTGATATAACGCAGCAGCGGGCTGAACAGTTTACGGTAGGGCGAGGCGAGTATCATTAGCTGCGGCTGAATAAGACCAGCCTTCGAAATTGGATTGGAGACGTATTCTTCCCACTGGGTACGCAGTGCGAACGCTTCCGCCTCATTAGAACTCACGTGCACTGCGACCACATCGGGCGACATCTGAAGCGCGAACTGCATCGCGCGTTCGGAGAGCGTATTCCAATTTTTGATCGGCACAACGACGACGGGCGGATGCAGATCGGTCAGATCGAGCGAGCGTGGACACCGAGTCTCATTCGCCACATGTCTGTAGTGTTTAGTGGCCGGTATTAACAGCAGCGTGATCCATGCGCCTTCAGTAAACTTGGCGGCGATCACGATGCACAGAGCGATCGTGGTTGCGATACAGCCAAACCCGTTGACAGTCAGTGACACGCTCGATTTCGTACCGCCGACCCGCCGCCAGTGAATGACCATACCTGCCTGGGATAGTGAGAATGCAAGAAAAGCGCCGATCGCGAAGAGTGGAATCAGTCGATCCGTAATGCCCCCGAAAGCGATGAGAAGCACTGCGGAGAATGTCGTCAGAATACCAATTCCTAGCGAGTAAACGAGTCGCCGCCCGCGGTTTGCGAATGCGTGCGGCAGATAGTCGTCATGTGCGATCAGGCGGCAGAGACGGGGAAAGCCGGCAAAACTGGTATTCGCAGAGAGAGCGAGTACGGCGAGAACGCTGCCTATCGTGAGATAGTATAATATGCCTCTGCCGACGATCGCGGAAACGAGTTGTGATATCACGCTCTGATAGACAGGACTGACGGGGTCGGTCGCGCCTATATGGTAGGCGTCTGCAAGATAAGCGATACCTGCTAGTATTACAACGACGGGTCAGGAGGTGAACCTTTTAGCAAGCGAGCTTGCCGTCGTTTGATGTGCGAACGCTTGGCACGTTCGTTGCGCTCTTGCGTTCCTTGCAGCCACCGCAAGAGATCATCGGGCGTGAGACGCGGC
>JBBQPY010000151.1:0-13449 GCA_038216735.1 Chthonomonadales bacterium | reverse complement strand
ACATAGACAAGTTGCAACGAAAATGGGCCTCTACAATGTCCTGTGCGGCCACTCTGGAAATTCACGTGACTGAAATGTCACCAAAAACTCGGTCATTCGGTTCAAAACGACGCAGACGCTTATTTCGCAATCGGTCTTTAGCTCTCAATGAGTATGACATCTGCATAAGGATGATTCCAATGCCAAAGAGTAAAGGAATGAACAAGCATCAGAAAGCGGTCTATCGCCGCGGTGAAGTGCGCGTAGACAGCAATCAGATCACGCAGCTGTTGGAACTGTCGTGCAGCGCCGAGGTAGAGGATCGCCTGACGGCTGCCGAATATCTTTGTCCCTGTCATGTGCGCACACGGATTCCTGCCGTCTGGGACGCTTTGTTTCGCATGATGCAGGATGAAGACAGACGTGTGCGGCAGCAGGCGTGGCATACGATCGAAGACGGCGGTAAACCCACGACAGAGGAGTCGGTCGAGACGCTGAAGAATATCTGTTCGCGTGAGACGGATCCGAAATTGCGCAGATTCGCCGAGCAAACCCTCGACAGAGTGCTCGGTTCGCGCCGCAAACAGCAGGACAGGGAGATGCGTGTCGCACACCTCGCAGATCGCAAGGAGCGCGGCAAATGCGATTTCTGCGGTATGACCAATGTCCTCGTTGAACGCGATCTTCAGACAATGATCCCGACGGGAGATTTTCCGCGGATCGCAATGATCTGTGGCGAGTGCGTCATTCGGCATTGATTTATGTTGTACAATGTGGCAAATGCCTATTTTTTGATTTTTGTGATTGTTGATTTGTGCCTCACCCAAACCTAATCTTACCATCTATAGAACGTCTGCGGGGATATGCTCTCATGCACTTACTATCGTCGGATCGACTTCGCTCTATCTGCGTCTCGCTCACTTTTGTGCTCGTAATGGTGGGTATCGGAAGCGCGGTACTCACTCAGAACGCCTCTGCGGAAGACGCTGCTCCCGCTAAGCCGCAGCTTCCGAAAGTGACTGCGCTGACGGTGCTGCCTGCCTCGCTGATATTCGGTAACAGCCGGGATGATCGCTCTGTGATCGTAACAGGGCATACTTCGGCAGGTTATGCCGTCGACCTTTCGTCGGATGCGATCCTCAAACCCGTTGCGCCGATCGTCAAAGTCGAGGCGGATGGAACAATACGACCCGTTCGGGTTGGCAAAACCACACTCACTATCACCGCTGCCGGTCAGCGCACGACCATTCCGATCGAAGTGAGAAGCGTTGCAAATGCACCCGTCAGTTTCGTGCGCGATGTAATGCCGATCCTGAGCAAGGCGGGCTGCAGCGCCGGCACTTGTCATGGTTCTGCAAAAGGCAAAAACGGCTTTAAACTTTCCCTGCGCGGTTACGATCCGGACTATGATCACCATGCGCTCATTGATGATATTTCCGGCCGCCGCTTTAATCGTACTGATCCGTCGCGTAGCCTGATGCTGCTCAAGCCGACCGGCGCCGTCCCGCACAAGGGTGGCAGGGTGATCGAAGTCGGTTCACGCTACTATGCGCTCCTCAAAGCATGGATCAGCGAGGGCGTTCGCTCGGATACAGACAAAGTCAAGCGGGTTTCTCGACTCGAAGTGCTGCCTGTGACGCCGAACGTCACGCTGCCGGGAATGACACAGAAATCGCTCGTGATCGCGCACTATCCCGATGGGTCAACACGAGACGTTACCCGTGAAGCAGTCCTCACAAGCAGTATGCCGGAGACAGCGACGGTCTCGTCGGCTGGCGAAGTCGCAGCCGTACGACGCGGTGAAGCGGCGCTTCTCGTACGCTATGAGGGCACTTACGCCACCAACACGATCACGGTGCTCGGTGACCGGCGCGGCTATCAGTGGAAGACATCTCCGGAACTCAGCTATATCGACACGCTCGTGGATCAGAAGCTGCAAAAAATCAGAGCGACGCCGGGAACGCTGTGCAATGATGCCACTTTCCTGCGTCGAGTCTCTCTGGACCTGACCGCACAGACCCCGACCCCCGAACAGGCCCGCGCTTTCATCGAGGACAAAACGCCCTCTTCCATTAAGCGTGAAAAGCTCGTCGACGCAATGCTGAAATCGCCGGAATATACCGATCGTTGGTCGAACAAATGGGCAGACCTGCTCAGCGTCAACAGCAAGTACCTTGGCGACCGCGGTGTCCGTAAGTTTCGGAACTGGATACACTCCGCTGTTGCGGAGAATATGCCTTATGACAAGTTTGTGCGGACAATGCTGACGGCGTCGGGAAATACCTCCGAAAATCCGTCCGCCAACTATCTACGCGTCGTTCGAGATACCTCGACCGCCACCGAAAACGTGACGCAGTTGTTTCTGGGCGTTCGCTTCTCCTGCAACAAATGCCATGATCATCCGTTCGAGCGCTGGACACAGAACCAGTACTATCAGTTCGGCGCCTTCTTCGCGCAGGTTGGCTACCGAGCCGGTGCACAGGATGGCGACGAGATTGTCTACAACAAAGACAGTGGCGAGGTGATGCATCCGAAGACCGCGCTCGCTGTCGCACCGCTGGTTCCGGTCGGGCATCTCGTACGAAATGCTGCGATAACCGGACGCCGCGACCAGTTTGCAGAGTGGCTGACTTCGCCCGACAACCCGTTTTTCTCCCGCGCAATGGTCAATCGGCTCTGGAGCTATTTCCTCGGAAGAGGCATTATCGAACCGGTAGATGATATTCGCGCCAGCAACCCGCCCGTCAATCCTGAACTGCTTGAAGCGCTAAACAAAGACTTCGTTGGCAGTGGGTTCGACATGAAGCACATGATGCGGCAAATCGTGCTCTCACGCACTTATCAGAGCGACATCGCATCGAACCGCTGGAATGCTGACGACAATACGAACTTCTCACACGCCCTGCCCCGCCGTCTCGAAGCCGAACAGCTTTACGATGCGATCAATCTCGCGACCGGCACGACGACACGCTTCGCGGGACTCCCAGTCGGCACGAAGGCAAATCAGCTCCTGGACAATGGAACGGTCGCTGGAGACGGATTTCTGGACCTGTTCGGCAAACCTGCCCGCGAGACGCCCTGCGAATGCGAACGCTCCAGCACCGTCAGCCTCGGACAGGCTCTCTGCCTGATCAATGGTCCGACGATCTCCGACGCGATTGCCAATCCGGAGGGGCGGCTGGCGAAACTGCTGAAGGCTAATCTGACAGACGATAGACTCGTCGAGGAGATTTTCCTGGCGGTGATCGGGCGCAAACCGACAGCAAAAGAGCGCATCAATAGCCTGCAGCACCTCAAAACCTCCGCAAACCGTGCCGAAGGCGCTCAGGATTTGATGTGGGCATTGATAAATAGCCCTGCCTTTCTCTTCAATCGTTAGTGACAAGTCAATCGTTACTGACAAGCGTTAACGCTTAGCTGTGTGCGGGTTTCGTTCGTTGATTAGCACGATGTGCAATTTCATCGCCTGGTTGATGCGTATTGAAGTTGTGTGCAGTGCAAGAGACAAGGAGTGACGAGAATAACACCGTCTACTTCCTCTCTAAATCATTACGAAATCCAAACGACGATTGTGAGAACCAGGTGGCAAACTTTATTACCCGTCCGCTGGCGGCGATCGTGACGAATTTCGTCCGGCGATCGCCTATCTTGTCGGCTCTAAGCATTTTATGTGCGCTGGCAGCCCTAATGTCCGGCTGTGCGCCGCGCCCCGATGCGCCAATACAACTAACGAAAGCGACAAATATCCCGATGACAGAAACATCCGTACCGAAGGACAGAGAGATTGCAACGTTTGCCGGAGGCTGCTTCTGGTGTACAGAAGCGATCTTCCAGGACCTGAAAGGCGTCGATAAAGTAGTCTCAGGCTACACCGGCGGCAAAGTACCGAACCCATCCTACGAGCAGGTCTGCAACGGCTCGACAGGCTATGCCGAAGCCACCCAGATCACGTTCGACCCGAAAGTGATCTCGTTCCGCGATCTGCTGCACATCTTTTTCACGACCCATAACCCCACGACGCTGAACCAGCAGGGCGCAGATCGCGGGACACAGTATCGCTCCGGGATTTTCTATAACAGCGAGGCGCAGAAACAAGTCGCGCAGGAAGTGATCGCAGAAATCACGAAAGAGCGTCTGTACGACGATCCGATCGTGACGGAAGTGACCGGCTTCACCAACTTCTATTCGGCGGAAAGTTATCATCAGAACTACTACAAGGACAATCCTAATCAGGGCTATTGCAGCGCCGTGATCGCGCCGAAAGTGGCGAAGTTCCGCGACCACTATCGAGCTCTGCTCAAACCGTAGGTCTGCGGCAATAGTGCCACGGTTCGTCTTTGATTAAAATCTGGGTACTATTGGCGACCCCGAACTCCAGGGTTAAAACCCAGTGTGACTGGCACTAAGTGTCGAGCGTCCTTCGGACGCGGTAGGCACAGACCCGATGTTCGCCCCCCGCTTCCTGAAGCTTTGGAAAAGGGGTCGGGGGGGGCGATTTTGCAACATTCTGTGATCGAGACGAGAGGGAGAACGAAGCGATGCTGTCCATTCCCGGAAACAAAGTACGCGATTGCGACGGAATCACCCGCCGTGAACTGCTCCGAATCGGCGGGGCAGGCATGCTCGGTCTGAGTCTGCCGGAATTCCTCGCGCTCGAAGCCCGCGCCGACACCGTCAAAACGGCAAAAGCCTCCAAAAATAAGAGTGGCTTCGGCAATGCAAAATCGGTTATACTGCTCTATCTGCAGGGCGGTCCCAGCCATATCGATATCTGGGATCCCAAGCCAGACGCGCCTTCCAACGTTCGCGGCGATTTCAAGCCTATCAAGTCCAATGTCCCGGGCATCTGGCTGTCGGAAGTGATGCCGTTGCTCGCACAGCAGATGGACAAAGCGACGCTAATCCGCTCGGTTTCGTATACGCCGAACGGTCTATTCAATCACACGGCGGCGATGTATCAGATGCTGACCGGTGAGCAGGCGGACAAGGTCTCCCCGTCGGGGCAGCTCGAGCCACCCTCCCCTACCGATTACCCGAATATGGGTTCACACATAGCCAAGTTTCTGCCGCCAGACGTGCCGATGCTGCCGTTCGTAATGCTGCCGCGCGCCCTGCAGGAAAGTAATGTGATCGGGAAAGCAGGTACAGCTGGCTTTCTCGGCAAGGCGTATGATCCCTACTATCTCTATCCGACAGGCGCGGACACCGACATGAACGCCATGGACAAGATCAAGCTCGACGATCTTACTCTCCGCGCGGAAGTCTCGAAATCGCGCCTCGAACACCGCGCTGGTCTGCGTAAGATCATCGACGCCGGTATGCCTGAACTCGATAGAGCCGTCAGCTCGTACGCCCTCGATTCGTACTATGATAAAGCGCTGGGGCTCATACTGTCAGGGCGCGCCCGCAAAGCGTTCGACCTGAATGAGGAGCCTGCGAAGGTCCGCGACCGTTACGGGCGGCATCCATTTGGTCAATCTGCGCTGTTGGCGCGTCGGCTGATACAGGCAGGAACGCGCTTCGTGCAGGTCAACTGGCCCTCCGTCGCCAACGGTGATCCGAAAGTGACCGCCTGGGACACGCATGCCGCCAATTTCGGTCCGCTCAAAGACTTGCACTGCCCGAAACTCGATTCCGCGCTCTCCGCACTGCTCGAAGACCTGCATCAGCGCGGTATGCTTGAAGACACGCTGGTACTCGCGATCGGAGAGTTCGGCAGATCGCCGCGCCTCGGCGTTTCGACCTCTGGCAACAGTAACTCGCCCGACGGTCGCGACCATTGGCCCTACTGCTACACCGCATTGATTGCGGGCGGTGGCGTACCGGGTGGGCGGCTCTACGGCAAATCGGACGCGACCGCTTCGTCGCCCGCCGAAAACCCCGTGCATCCGACCGACATTCTGGCGACGATCTACCATACGCTCGGCATCTCGCCTGAAACAATCATCCACAATCATCTCGGTCAGCCCCGCGAACTCGTCAAAGGCAAAGTAATCTCCGGTCTCTTTACCTGATGCATGCTCACCCGGGTCGCTCTACCAAGGCTAGGCAGAAGGAAATGAGGGCGCACTTGTCTTGAGAGAGGTTAGCGTCTGAAATTAGCGTTTATAAGACAGCCCCGCTCCTGAGTTCAGGAGCGGGGCTGTTTCGCTTTTGTAAGTCGACTTACTTGCCGTGGCACTTTTTGTATTTCTGACCGCTGCCGCACCAGCCAGGATCTATGCGACCGCCCTTTTAGTCGGAGTACCTTTGCTCCAGTTTCGTTACCTGCCCCTTCCCTGTCCCTCCTCACTCTTAGTGAGGCACGAACGGAGAGGAGAGGTGGTCGGGGGTGAGGTCAGAATCTTCGCAGCCAGGTCTGCGAGTTCGCGCTCGTGCCGGTGTTGGCGCTGAATTTAACCGGGATCGTGACCGACTTGCCTGCAGCGAGGGCGAAGATACTCTGCGCGGAGCCGGTAGGCGCTGCCTGAATGTAGGGCTTGCCCGTGGCAGTGTCATAGCCCGATGGCACATTACCTGTCTTATTGACGAGCGTCGTGCCGCCAGTGAGGTTGGTAAGCACGACATTGACCGGTCCGAGGATCGTTGCTGTCCCGGTGTTTTTGACCGTCAGGTTGCCGTTATAGGTGCCGCCGCTGAGCGTAAGGGTGCCGAGCGTGACGGTGACCGAGGTGGTGGCGTTGACGGCATAGTGCAGGCTGATATCGATGGTATCGACTGTGCCGGTGCCAAATTCGATGCCGTTGCGTGTCGTCAGATACAGGTTGTTGTCGCTGCCAACAATCACGCCGTCTTGCGAGTTATAGGGGTTGCTCGAGAGCGTCGAGTCGAAGCTGTAGAGCGTGGTGAAATTGTTGGAAGTGTCGATGCGAAAGGCGGTTCCACCACTATTGACGCCACCCTGATAAGTGGTTCCATAGAACTTGCCGTCCGGTCCCGCCGACAGCGTGTAGCGCGGATTGTAGCCGTCGGTAGCATTAGCGAAGTCATGCACTACAGTCGGCGTGACCGCAGTGGTCGCAGGCGTGAACTTGAAGATCGTGCCATAGCCATTTGCACCGCCGGACTGTGCCATACCGTACATCATGCCGCCGGAGTACAGCAGTCCTGCGTAAGGATAGTTGCCTGTGTTACCCGCACTGCTGGTGAAGCTGTAGATCGTATTGAAGCTCGTACCGGTCGTGTTGACTTCGTAGAGTGCACCGGCGTTGTTCGCGCCGCCATAGTATGTGGCTCCATATAGGTTGCCCGTCATGTCCTGCGCCAGACCGAACTGCGGATAGGTTGCCTGCCCGTTGGCGTTGGTAAATTGATGTAAGATCGTCATCTTGGTGCCCGCCAGCTTGAAGATCGTGCCACGGCCATTGGCGCCGCCATTGGAGCAAACACCGTAGAAGTTACCGTCTGTGCCCTGCAGCAGCGGGGCGACAATATTGGTGCCCTGGCTGTTTTTGAGGTTATACAGAATGGTGAACGCGCCGGACGTCGATATTTTGAAGATCGTGCCATAACCGTAGAGGCCTCCATTGAACGAGGCACCATAGAGGCTGCCATCTTTGCCGACGATCAGTTCCGCCTGCGGGTAATTGCCCTCATAGAGCGGCTGAGCGTTGTTGAAGTGGTGCAGGATAGTCACATTGCCGTTGGCATTGATCTTGTAGATAGTGCCGTGGTCGTAGTAGCCACCGTAATAAGTCGTGCCGTAGAACTGTCCATCGGGACCCTGCACGATGCGCCCGTAGGGGTAGTAGCCGGTATGAATGTAGAATGAGTAGAGCAGGGAGATGGCGCCTGTGCTGCCGATCTTGAAAGCGGAGCCGTTGCCGTAGCTGAAACCCGCCTCTGCGGAGGTCACTCCGCCGTACTGGCTCGTTCCGTAGAAGTGCTTGTCCGTGCCCTGCGTGATCGCATTGGGAGAGAAGCCGTTGATGCCGTCGAAATTGCTAAAGACGGAGATCGTGTTAGCCGTCAGATCGTATTTGTAGACAATGCCCGCGCCAGCGTAGCCAAGACTGTTAGAGCCGCCCGCCAGTGTCGCGCCATACAGCTTGCCGTCGGCGGCGATGATCGGCTGCCATACCGGGTACTGACCGACGTTGCCATCGAAGGTATAGAGCGTCGAATAGACGCCTGTCGAGGAGATTTTGTAGAGCGTGCCATCGTTGGAAGCACCACCTCCAAAGGTCACGCTGTAGAAGTCGCCACTACTGCTCTTGGTCAACTGCCACTCAGGGTATCCGCCATCGGCATAGCCGCTGAAGTCATGGACATCGGTGAATGTGACACCGTCTTTGGACAGGCTATAGACGGTGCCAACGCCGTTCGCCCCGCCGTTATAGGTCGTCCCATACAGTTTGCCGTCACCGCCTTCGGTAACGCCCGAATGCGGGTAGTAGCCGCCGGCATCTACTCCGATATTGAAGGAGTGGAGTATCGACAGTGTCGGCGTACCGGTGCTGACGATGCTCAGCGAATAGGCGGCTCCGTAGTCATTGACGCCGCCCCCCGGAGTTGTGCCATAGAGTTTGCCGTCGCTGCCTTTGATCAGTTCACCATAGTAAGGCCCCCCCGGCTCGCTAAGGGCAGGCGTCGTGGAGTTATAGCCCTTGAAGCTCCAGTAAGGCGTGACGGTCGCGATCGGGTTGCTGCCGGAAGTGACCGTCATTTTGTATATGACGCCATAGCTGTTCACGCCGCCGTGATATGTCGCGCCATAGAATGCGCCGGTGCTGTCCTGATAGAGTCCGCCATAAGGATAGTAGCCTGTGGTCAAATAGTCGAAGCTGTAGAGAGTCGTCACGGTGCCGGTCGTACTCATGCGGAAGATCGTGCCGTAGCCATTCGTACCGCCGTAGAGAGTCGTGCCATAGAAATAGCCATCCGAAGCCTGGATCAACTTGCTGGTGGGCTGGTTGCCGCTTAAATTGTTCTTTGAGAAACTGTGAAGCTTGGTCAGGTTGTCGGCGTGTGCCGGAATGAGAGTAAGGTTCGTGAGCAGCAGCGCTGCCAGCATAAGAACAGTGCGGAGTGCGCCGGGGCGTGGGGTGTTGGTTGTCAAGAAGTTGGTCCATTTCCAGGAACTATAGAAGATGCGAGTGACAATCCATGGTGCCGGACAGGCAATACGGCAATTACAGTAGAACAAAGTGACCTCATGGCTCTCCCTGCAAGAATCGTGCCA
Organism: Chthonomonadales bacterium; assembly: GCA_038216735.1. Taxonomy (GTDB): domain Bacteria; phylum Armatimonadota; class Chthonomonadetes; order Chthonomonadales; family Chthonomonadaceae; genus JBBQPY01. The sequence goes on along the minus strand of JBBQPY010000151.1, from coordinate 4,289 downwards.
GATTGCCCGTTTCCTCGAAATAATATTTTTGACCTCATGCATAGGAAGATTTCTGTACTGTACTCTCCCGCTCTTAGTGAGGCACGAATTGAGAGGTGAGGGGGAGAAGAGTGTGTCCGCACCTTGATTGATATGATTACTATAATGCAGTGCGTGATGTTCACTCCGCTTTTGCAGCCCCTCCGCTGAGAACAGGGTCGCTGAGACAATAGAAGCAGCTCCGATCTGTACTCTGGTAATCATCTCCATCATACCAATCACATAAATCAAGGTTCAGACATTTGGTTGTGAATCAGGACTTACTTGGGGCAAGAGGAACGGGCATGAGGTCAGCCTCCAGAACCTACAAAACAGCCCCGCTCCTGAGTTCAGGAGCGGGGCTGTTTCGCTTTTGTAAGTCGACTTACTTGCCGTGGCACTTTTTGTATTTCTGACCGCTGCCGCACCAGCAAGGATCGTTGCGACCGCCCTTCCAGTCGGCAGGTGCGCCATCGGTGCGCGGGCCACCGCTCTGTGGTACGCCGTCCATTTCTAGATCGCGGTTCGTCGACAGGTTTCGCAGCGTCGTTTCGGGTGCGGAGAACCGTGATGGTTTCGGCAGATCGACCGGCAGCGGGATCGCAGGCGCAACGTTCATCGGCGGCGTCTCCTCGATCTCGCCGAACGGCTGCCGCGGCTGCATCACCACCTGCATCCGAAACATGTTGCGCACGATATCGTCCTGAATCGACTGCTGCATCCGCTCGAACTCGTCGAAAGCCTCTTTCTGATAGATGAGAAGCGGGTCCTTCTGTTCGTAGCCACGGAGGTTGATCCCTTCGCGCAGATAGTCCATGTTCGCCAGATGCTCCATCCAGCGCGCATTGACCGCCCGCAGCGCCATCATCCGCTCCAGCTCGCGCATCGGCGGAATCGCATCCAGATCCAGGTCCGCGCTGAACTCTTCCTCGCGTGAGTCGTAGACGTTGAGCAGATGCTCGCTCAGGAAATCGATCATCTCCTGACGCGATTTGCCGCTCAGATCGTCGGATGTCAGCACCGGGTAAAGCATGAAATAGTCGTCGAGTTCGCGGAACAACTCTTCCAGTTCCCACTCGTTCTGCGAAATATCCGGTCGCGCATAGGTGCGCACGGCATTCTCGATGTTCTGCGTGATATAGTGGCGAACGGTGTCTTTCAGATCGACACCATTGAGGATACGGCGGCGCTCTTTGTAAATCAGTTCGCGCTGTCGGTTCATTACGTCATCGTAGTTCAGGACGTGTTTACGCGACTCGAAGTAGTGCTCTTCGACCTTCTTCTGGGCGCGCTGAATCATCATCGAAAGCATCTTCGCATCCATCGGCAGATGCTCATCCCACGTCTTGAGTAGAGGGTGATTGGCGCGGTCGCCGAACAGCCGCCACAGTTCGTCTTCCAGTGAGACAAAGAATCGGCTCTCTCCGGGATCGCCCTGCCGTCCAGCACGTCCGCGCAGCTGATTGTCGATACGGCGGCTCTCGTGTCGCTCCGTGCCGAGGATGAACAGCCCACCGAGACTGCGCACGACGTCCGCCGCCTTCTTGTGCTCCTCGTCGGTTAGCGCACCGGTCGTAACGGCTTCCAGTACGCTCGGCTTGCCGAAACGGCGATAGTTCGACTCGTCGATTGCTTCGTCTGCTGCGTCCTCGCCGTCACTGTCCTCGTCTTCATTGAGTTTTTCAGCGACCGCTTCCGCGACCGTCAGCGATTTCAGGCTGCCATCCACGGGGGGCAGCTCCTGATTAATGTGTTTGCCGCCGAGCAGGATATCGACGCCGCGCCCCGCCATGTTCGTCGCGATCGTGACCGCGCCTTTACGACCGGCTTCGGCGATGATGATAGCCTCTTTTTCGTGGAACTTCGCATTTAGAATGTTGTGACCGATGCCGTGGGTCAGCGCCTCTTCCAGATAGTCGAGACCGGCGTCGTTGATCTCGAACAGTCGCGCAATCGCGTTCATGTTCTCCGGCGTCAGCGGGTCTTCGTTCAGGTCGAGGTCTTTGACGAGGTTCTTCAAACGTATCACATTAAGCGCGGGCAGGAGTTTACTGCTCTCTTTGTCGCGGTGCGGCTCCATCGGAATGTTGAGTAGCGTCGTGTACTCGCGCTTGCGGTTCGCATCGATCGCCTTGCTGAGCTCCAGCTTTTCACGCGCGACCTCGACCATACAAAGCAGCGAAAGCGTTGCCGGGCGCATACGCGCACTGACCCGTTCGCTCATCTCAATCGAGCGTGTACCGACCAGTACGGGCTGCTGCTTGCAGAAGATTCGCAGTATTTCGCCCGCGATGCCGCGCAGTTTATGCTCTTCACTTTTGTAGATCACGTCTGGATAATCAGTACGCTTGACCGGCTTGTTTGTCGGTACCTGCACGACATCGAGCGCATAGATTTTGCGGAATTCGTCTTCTTCGGTCTTTGCGGTGCCGGTCATGCCAGCGAGCTTCGAGTAGAGGCGGAAGTAGTTCTGGAACGTGATCGTCGCGAGTGTCTGGCTCTCGTTTTTGACGTCGACGTGCTCTTTGGCTTCGATCGCCTGGTGCAGGCCATCGGAGTATCTGCGACCAAACATCAGGCGTCCTGTGTTTTCATCGACGATGATGATTTCCGGCCCGTCTTCTTCCTTGACGACCTTGATCACATAGTCGATGTCTTTGCGGAAAACGCCGTGTGCCTTCATCGACGCCGACAGATAATGCATGATTTCATGGTTGTCGGAGAGGTTTTCGACGTTGAGCGCCTTCTCGACGAACGCGACACCCGCATCGGTGATCGTGGCGGTTTTCGCCTTCTCATCGACGACATAGTGGATTTCCGGGTTCAGTTTGTCGGCGTCCGGATTGTCCTTGTCCTTCTTCGGATCGTCGATTCCGCGCTTCATTTTCACGACGATTTTGTCGATCAAATTGTAGTTGTCGGTGGACTGCTCGACCATGCCAGAAATAATTAGGGGCGTTCTCGCTTCGTCGATCAGTATCGAGTCGACCTCATCGACGATCGCAAAATGCAGTTCGCGCTGGCGCAGTTCGTCTTTGCTGAACTCCATATTATCGCGCAGGTAGTCGAAACCATATTCGTTGTTCGTGCCGTACGTGATGTCGCACTGATAGGCTTCGGGGCGCTCGATCGGGCGGGCGTACTGGTAGCGCGGATCGTCGTTTTCGTAGTCGGGATCGTAGATGTATGAGCCGCCCTCATCGCCTGTTTCCGGCGACTGACCCTGAATGATGCCGATCGTCAAGCCGAGCAGGTGATAGACGGGACCGTTCCAGACGGCGTCGCGCTTCGAGAGATAGTCGTTGGCGGTCACGAGGTGTGCGCCTTTGCCGAGCAGCGCGTTGAGGTACATTGGGCAGGTGGCGACGAGCGTTTTGCCTTCTCCAGTTCGCATTTCGGCGATGCGCCCGTCATGCAGCACCATGCCGCCCATCATCTGGACATCGTAGTGACGCAGACCGAGTGTGCGGCGGGTGGCTTCGCGCACGAGCGCGTAGGCTTCCGGCAGAACGGCGTCGAGGATCGGGTCGTATATTTTGCGGTCTGCTTCGCGCCTCTGCTGATCCGTGAGGGCTTCCCAGCCTGGCGCAGCCGCATCGCGTTTCGGGTAATACTCGCCTTGTACCTTCTCGCGCAGTTCATCCGTTTTTTCGCGCAGTTGTTCGTCGGTGAACTTTTCGAACTGGGCTTCATAGGTATTGATTTTGGTGGCGACGACCTGATACTTCGCGATGTCGCGTGCATTCGCATCGAAGAACTTGCTGAAAAAAGCAACCATAGTTGGCGTTGTCCCTGGGTTTCGCGCGCGGCGGAGTGCGGCGCGGAGCCGAAAAATACGGAAGTAGGCGTTCGATCGGTGTACGGTTGTGGAGTCTATCGTGTCTCAACAGTATACCATGCTCATCAGTACGTATTCAAGCATGGCTGGGGTTTCCAAACATATCCCGGACAACTCCAGGCTGTACTTTCGACGGGGCGCAGTCGTTCTATTCCAATCGATATATACATAATATCAAGTCATTCTGTCAGGAGGAATCAAGCAGGCGGGCATAGAATATGCTAACGCAGCGAAAACTTCTTCTGGATGGGTTGTAGACAACAATCGACCTCAAAAGGATTAACTTCTTGCATTGATTGACGTTTAGATAAAAAGGCAATGGTTCAGAGCCATTTGTGACTCTTTACCATTGCCATCGGGTAAAGTTTCTGGTGACTAAACGCAGGAGCTTTGCCCAATGGATTCTAACACATTTTCCGACTTTCGCGCTGAT
>JBBQPY010000150.1:0-13453 GCA_038216735.1 Chthonomonadales bacterium | reverse complement strand
GCAAGCGTGACTTGAGCGAGTACTTGGTCATACTCGCACAGGGTGAGACCGGTGAACTTTTGGAAGTGACGCGGCTTGCGCCGTAGCTTGGTTAAGGTAATCATGCCAACCAGATTACCTTATTTCGCAATCGATCTTTAGGATCGTTTTTAAGCAGTTCTTCGGTATGAGTCGTTTCGGTGTACGTGTCGCGCAGCTTGTGTGAGGCGGCTTCGGCGACATCGGCATTCGCTTTCTGGCCGAGACTGCGGTACGAACGCGAGAGCGCGTACCAGGCTTCTGCAATGTCGGGCGCCCGCGAGAGCGCCTGCTGAAAGTAGTGGAGCGCCTGACGATCGTCCTTCTGCATCTGCGCCGCTCTGCCGAGGCTGTAGAGAACATAGGGATCGTCTTTCTGCAATGCGAGCGACATCAACAGCAGACGCTGTCCTTCGGCAACACGCTCCGGGGTAACCGTTCCATCGAGCAAGAATCCGCCCAGCCGAGCCTGCGCTTCCGCGCTGTCGGGCGCGAGCGCAACCGCATGACGGTAAGTCGACTCCGCCTCATTGCGCTGCTCGCTCGCCGACTGTGCCTCGGCGAGATCCAGCGCATAAGCGACACTGTTCCTGTCCAGTGCGACCGCTTTCTGCAGAGCTGCTTTTGCCTTGTCCCACTGTTTATCTTTACTGCCGTATGCCATTCCGAGCGCATGCCAGTAGTCCGCACTGGCGGGATTTTCGCGCACGGCGTACTCGAAATAGCAGATGGCGGTCTCCCGGAAACCCGCTTCCTGATACAGATGCGCGAGGGCGGCGGCAGCCCTGGGAAGATGCGCATCGATATCAACCGCGTGCTGAAGGTAGTAGAACGCGCTTTCCGTTTTATCCTGTTGATCCTGCGCAATGAGCGCGAGCCCGCAGCCTTCGTACGCGCGACTGACGTCTGGAAAGCGATCTGCAATCGTCCTATACGCCGTTTCCGCTTCCTTCCAGCGTTTCTGTGCCGCGAGCGCATCTGCATCCGCCAGCAGTTCGACGGAAGAGGGCGAACTATTCGAGGCGGCTTCCTGAACAGGACTTGTGTGCGGAGTCAGCGTGTCAGCCTGCCGCCGCAGCACAGCTTCCAGCTCTCTGTGCGCCGGTTCATTGTCCGGCGCGAGCTCGATCAGGCGTCTGTAGGCAGCGACCGCATCCTCATACTCACCCTGTTTCGCGCACAGCCGCGCAAGTTCCAGGCGCTCCTCGATCAGCCGAGGAGATTTAAATATTTTATCGACCAGTCCGTCTTTTTCTGTTCGGTAAGCGAGCACTTGATCGTGGCGCTTTTCTTCGCGCTGTGCGGCGGCTTTGTCGCCGAGTCTGCGATAGATGGCTGCTTTCTGGTAGGTCGCTTTGAACAGCACTTCCGAACTGTCGATGTGCATCGCATCTAGATGATTGAGCATTTCCAGCGCGTCCTGAAGACGGTTTTGCTGTGTATATGCTTGCCCGATCAGAAGATAGGTGCGGGGAATGTCCGGGCGCAGTCGCAGGCTCTGCAGCAAGGCGTCCTGCGCTTCCTTTACTTGTTGTGGCGAAGAAGCGAGAGCAAGTAAACTTCGGCCGAGCGAGAAATAGGTCTCTCCCTCATTTTTCCCGAGTTCGACCGCGCGCCGGAAATGCGGTATCGCTTCTGACTCACGATGGAGTTCGATCAACGTGTTGCCGAGATCGACCTGTGCCATCCAGTCCGTGTCCGCGAGTTGTATCGCGCGTTCGAGCGGCTTCACCGCGCCGGTCATATCGTTGGCGCCCATCGACGCCCTGCCCATCAGCCGCCATGCAGCCGGGTCGTCGGGAGCGACGCGCGCCGCCTCCTGCGCCTCGACGACCGCCTGTTTGTTCAAGTGGGCATGGCGAAAAATATGTGCCATTGCCAGATGCGCCGTCGATGATTTCGGATGCAATTTGAGGTAGGCATTCAGTATGCCCTGTGCCTCGTTCCTGCCGCCGCGTGCATCGGTGGTTTCCGCCCACGCCAGCCAGCTCTCTTCACTATCGCTGTCGAGTGCGGCGGCATGTGCGAATGCGCTCTGGGCGTCGGCAATCAGTCCGAGTTTCTGGTGTCTCAGCCCGAGATAGTAGTAAGCTTTTGCGCTGCCGCTCTCCCTGACAACCGCCTCGAGCTTCGAAAGAGACGCGCGCCGCAGGGCACGATCCGCGCGCTGCGGCGCTGTCCATAGGAATGCCGCTGTCGTCAGCAGTGCCACAGCCAGCAGTATTCCGCGCCATGAAGTTCTGGACACGCTCTGCTTCCGAACCGCGTTGTCGGGATCTACTGTGGCAGCAGATTTGGTACGAGAAACGTAGGCACTTTTGATTGCGGATTTCAAATGTGAGTTCCAGATGTAGAGTGATACAGCAATGGGACAGGCACGACTTGCAGGTGCCCGTCCCATTGCCGCAGTCGGAGATTTAGAGATTCTTTTGCGCGTCGGTCAGACCCGCCATCCAGTTCTGCGGTTTTTGTGTTCCCCAGTGGACTGCCTTGGCATGCCCGTCGACGAAAACCATATTCGCAAGTCCGGATTTCTGCCCGTTCCGGCTATGCCGAAACGCCGGATACTTTCCAGCCCAGCCGTCGGTAGCGACATCGAAACCGTCCGTGTAATCCTTATTCTGGAGCCAATCCTTCACAAACTTCACACAATCATCCGTATGCTTTTCAAACCCGGTATCCATATCCCGCAGAAAGTCTGTGCCCGTTCCCTGATAAGCGATCCCCCAGCCTGCCGCGCGCCATTTGTTCGCATCGGCGGAGAAGACGGTATCTGCAGGGTAGTCGATGCCTGCCATTGTGAGGGAGGGTTCCGTTCGGTTTCCATTTGCGTCGGCAGGCCACCATGCAGCCCCCGTATTTGCGCCGGTAATAAAGCCATTCACAGTGTAATCATAGGGCTTGCCGACAGTGCGTGAAGGACACGAAAAGACGGAACCCTGTTCTCCCGCATTGTTCTGACCCAGGTTTCCTTTATTTTTGATATAGGGGTCCAGCGCAGCCGACCATTCGGGAGAATCCCCATAGCCGTTGGCGCGTACCAACGTCTCATCGTAGTCCTGCGCATACATGAAACCTGCCAGACCGATCTGTTTGAGGTTGGAAAGGCAGGATACAGCCCGGGCTTTTTCCCGCGCCTGTGCGAATACTGGGAACAGAATCGCCGCCAGTATGGCGATGATAGCGATAACTACGAGCAGTTCGATCAGCGTGAAACCAGACTTTCTTAGCCGGGTTCTGCGATTGTCTGAATGTCGCATTGTGTTGTTTCTCCTTCCAGTGTGACTGGAGTGTGCAAGCGTGATGAGAGCGCGAAAAAGCGTTCTGTGTGTGCCATCCTTTGTAGTGACACTTTATAGTGGCAAAGAAAATTAAGGCGAGAAAATAAATGAATGAATCAGTGCTTGCTCACCTCATAGGCTCCTTTCAGCGCCATCGGAGCCATGTTGCGAGTGATCTCCTGCGCTTTCTTCTGGTCTTCAGGACTGAGTTTATCGAAATCTCCCTGGCACTCAGTTGCCTTCTGCTTGAGCCAGGCATCATTTTCAGCCAGTTGAGGCGAGGCGGCTTCGCGCTTGACCTCCTGTGGAGCATGAGGAGCCAGGCTCGCGTATCCCACCCAACTAATAAAAAGCACAAGCAGTACTGCGATAACGACCCCGACTGCGGGTGGCACCCCGTTTTTCGATGCGGATTGACCGGACGCCATTGCTGTATTCACCTCCTCAACTATATTCTCGACCTGTGCAGGTTCGACTGCGATCGCCTCTCACATAGCGCAAAATGCGGCGGCCGCCGATAACCGCGGAACGGACGCACGTTGGCGCACGCAGACTGTCCCGGACGCCGCTTGCCGACTTACTCCCTTCGGAGCGTGGTTCCTCTGCTCGTGGATCGCCGTGCGAAGAGATGCGAGCGCAGCCGGACTTGAAGACTTGCGCGTTTGCCTTCGAGCGCCGAGATCAGCATCCGCCCAGCCTCTTCTCCCAACTCTTCCAGAGGCGGGCGCATCGTCGACAGCCCCGACGTGACTGCATGCGTGTCATCGTCGAAACCGATCAGACCGAAGTCTGTTCCGGACACCTTCCCCAGTTCGGAAGCGGCACGGAGCGCTTCCAGCGCAGTCGCATCATTCGGCGCGATCAGACCCCAGACCCTCGACGCACGTGCTTCGCGTATGGCTTCGTGCCCGTTCACCCCGGACGAGTCGTTCTGCGAGGGATGGACAAGCTTCTCTTCATCAGTATAAAAGAGAAGCCCATTTCGAACAGCGTCCATTAGAACAGTATAGCCAGCGACCGTGCGCTCTTCATCGAACTCCGTCAGAGAGCATTCTGGCGGATAAACCATCAGCCGATCCGCCGGAAGTCCCGCATGCCGCAGAGCCTCACGCGTTCCCTGAATGCGTTTCTCCACCCAATCCGCCTTGAAAGGACGCAGAAACATCAGCCTGTCATAACCGCTTTGAAGCAGATGCCTGGCAGCCTGATAGCCCGCATCCTGCTGATCGTAAAAAACGTGCGGCAGTGGAAGTCGGGTCTCCTGCCAGGAGATATATACAACGGGAATATTATGAATGCCAGCCACAGAGAGCAGTGCATCATCATTTGTAATACTATAGATGCCGACGATCGCAAGCGCATCCACTCCCTGATCGATAAGTGTAGTAATTTTCCCAACCACATCCTGCCGGGCATCCAGCTCGCTTACCATCCGCGTCGCAAGCCCTGCTTTCGTACAAACGCCTTCAAGCGAGCGGATTATCAAGCGCGTCCAAAAAGTGGTGCCATCTTCGCCTGTCGGATCGTGAGGCAGCATCGTGACGATCCCCATGGTTGCGAGGGGCGAACTGCTTGTCCTTTCACTGTCATTTACCGTATCGCGGTCGAGTCTGGATCCGTTGAGAAGAGGTTCGCTCGATCGGAAATTCGATCCAGCCAATGGCGTAGTAGATTTTAAAGACACGGGATGAGCAACAAATGTACCGCGTCCCTCATCGGCACGAAGCGTACCATCGGTGAGCAGCCCGGCGATCGCGCGCTCCATTGTGCGCAGGGCGACACCATACTCCCTCGCAAGGTTTTTGCGACTTGGAAGCATCGTCCCTTCGGACCAGATGCCACTGAGTATTCTGGTGCGGAGATCGTTCTCAATCCTCCAGTAGGCGGGCACCGGAGGCGTTTCTGTCGCACTATGTGATTTTGTACCTTCCAGTTTCTCGCTGTCTAACATTTCAAAGTGCCTCAACTAGAGAGTACGTATACGATCATACTACCAAGGTAGTATGGTCGTATTATAGGACAAATCCAAACGCTTGTCAAGTGAGCGCCAAAAATAGTTGCAAAAATTGCATAATTCATGTTGCAGTGTGTTTTGATTGCAGCACGGAGAACAGATAACGTCGGATTGGCACTGCAGCGCTTCACTTCTGCCCGTGCTCCTTGACCGCAAAAGGCGCCAATACGAAGCTTAGATCAATGGTAATCAGAACTCATGCAACACATCGAAAATAGGAACTATTCACCCTGCCTTCAGTTTCGCACTTATGGATAGAATATATGCATTCACTCCTTCTCTCTCAAAGCTTCGGGAGAGCAGGTTGGGGATGAATAGTTACAAACACTGGTTGCCTGAGCACAATGCAGTCCGGCTGCATTCGATAAATTGCTGCTGGTAGGGATATTACAGTTCCCGTTCCAGGACGCAGCATGTCTTCTCTCCTTACCCTCCATTCTGATACTCATTTCTCTGACACGCACAGATGCGCATGATCGAAAAAGAGGGCGGGGATGACAATATTCATCTCCGCCCTCTCTGTTATGACTGCTGGATCTCAGCAAAAGCCTCTACCGTTCTCTCGCAGTCTGTGCAGACAATGAGCCGGATATCCCAGCTCAGTACCGCTTTCGGCGGGAACAGAATATGCTGATTGACCGGAAAATTTTCGTCCACCTGGTCGAGATTATCCAACTGTGCCTGCGCCCGCTCCGTCGCACACAGGGCACAGAGAGGACGGAAGCGCGCATCGATATAGTAGTAGCGATGTCGTTTGGATGGCTCCGCATCCGGCAGGGCATTGCCATACTCCCGGAGCAGGAACTTCATCAGATTGCTCGCGGCTCCACGCTCGGGCTCCTCAGGCATCTCTGCTTTTCGGCGCAGAGAATGACGTACCTGACCTCGATTTTTGAGCAATGCCTGTTGCGTCGTCCATTCCAGATTGTCGGCGCGGCAGTTCTTTCTATCTCCATCACGATGCAGCATCGGCGAATTGGGACGCGGCATCTCTCCCACAACCTCCGGGAAGTGTTCGGCAACGAATTTGGGGAGGGACCTACGTTTCAGCTTGCCGTTACAGGATAGAGATACCTCCAGATGAAGCTGCGAATCGTAAGGCAATAGCCATATCTGCCGCTTCGCGCTGTATACGCGCCCGTGGTCGGTAACCCAGTAACCAGGAAATCCATTGATCAGGCGCGCCTGCTCGTCGCGTCTGAGTAACTGACCGGGCACACCGTTCGTCGCGACCTGCCACTCCAGGTTCTCGACGGACAAATTACGCGGATTACCGTCTTTGTATCGAATAATGGCATCGCGCGAAGGCGGCGGATCGAGAAAAGTGTGCGCCACCATTTCACCGACCGGTACCTCCTCACGTTTTCCGTTCTGAGATAAAACGACGACATAGCGCGTGTGCTTCCAGTGATTTGTAAGAGGCGCGCCCTTCGCAACGCCCATACGACTCAGCGTTGCAGAAGAGCGGACATTCCCTCTGCAATCCACTTCATAGAAGGGATTGGGGGGATAGGGACAAAATTGATTTTCCATAAAATATTTTCCAAGCGTATTGTCTTCAAGTAATTTTGCCTGGCATCGGCATTGGCTCTATAGGGAATATTCCTTTATAGGTACCAACTGCGAAGGCGAGAGATATGAAATACTGCACGGATTGCATCGAAGGCCATACTGAGGAATGTTTCCTGCGAACGGCTCAATATTGTGAATGCTGCCCCGGCGAAGAATGGACAGTGAGCCAGCTTCCCTATAGAATGAAGTGGGTCTGTGCACTGCGCAACATGGCGCAGTACGCCTATAAACCGGAATTTCAACAGCTCCGGAATATGGTCAATTTGTGCGTGTCGGGCGCGACCCAGCGTGTGTAGGCAAAACCCGATTCGCACTGCTGACGACTGCAGTCCCGGTATCCGGTGTATCCTCGCTGTACGCGATGGCTGCGTCGAGCATTCCAACGATCCAATTTTGCATCTCCTCAGCGCTCGGGAATTCGCGTAACACAGTCGAGTTCGAGCGGAGCGTCGTCTTCACAGGAATTGGTGGGAATATCTCCTCATCCAGAGTCCGTTTCACCATCACGAGATTCTCGTTGGGATGATCGCCTTCGAACCGGATTTCGACAAGCAGATCGAGCAGTAGCAGGTTTTTGCCGACCGTATCCAGCTCATCCCAGTTCTGGATGTCCCGAATCATGCGGTCGAGTTCCTGTCTGGGCATAGACTTTTCAAGCGCTCGCTGCAGCGCGTTTTGTCGCGCCTCAAGTTTTTGAATATCCATCTTGAAACGTACGTAATCTAAATCGTCTTCGAGTAAATCGTCGATCGCCTCTCGCAGCCGTAGGGCGAACCGTTTGTGGTCACGGCTCTTGAGTGTCCGCAGTACCGCTTCTTCGGCATCGACCTCGACATGCGCCTCTTTCTCTCGAATCAACGTCCTCAGCGCGTGCGCGCGCTCTGCCAGCAGGCTGGCTTCATAACGCGCTGTATTGCCTTCGGAGCCCCGCTTCAAATCACGGATGATGGGCGGTGAGAAATCCGTCATCAACCTGTTGATGAAATCATCGATGCGTCGCTGATTGATGGATATATGACGCTGGGAGTAATCGTCTCGCCGGTGGCGGAGCAGGGAGCAGGTGTAGGTATGGCTGCCCGCCGTGTTTGGCACTCGCACCATCGGCTCACCGCAGGAACAGCGCAAAATCCCGGCGAGCAGGTGAACATGAGCTGCGCTCCTGGAGTTGGCGAAAATCTCCGAACGCTCTAAAATCTTCGACTGGATCGCCCAGAATTCCATATCGGAAAGCACGGGAGGAAAGACCTGCCATTCGACACCAAACATAAACTGAATGCCCCGCAGAGCGTGATTCGTCAATATGTCGCGGATCGTGGCTGCCGTCCACTGTTCGCTCTTGCTTGGACGTGGCCAGCCTTCCTGCTGCAGCATGGTCGCGACACTATTTACTCCCCGATCTTCCCCATAGGCATCCACCGTGTCCCAGAGCTGGAGCAGGCGTCGGAGGGTCGGTAATCCTCTACGTTGTTCCTGAGTGACAGCCTTTTCAGGAGCAATGTCGGCGTTCAGGAGCAGCGCGATTCCGGTATCCTCGCTCTTGGTAAGCCAGAAGGGCGTATTGGCGTGCGGTCTTCCCGACATCAAGCGCGTGAGAATGCCGCGCATGGAACCGAGCAGCACCTCTTCCAACTGGCTCTCCGCCATCTCGCCGAAAATGGATTTGAGCATCTTGCTGCCACGGTCGGCATGGTTCATCCAATTGATCTCGGAGATTGTCCCGAATGCCTTCACCCGGCTCTCCCGCATCTGATCGATGATCTCAGCGAATAAAACGGCGGATCGGCATAGTCGCGACTGCTCCGAAATCAGCATCGTATGTATACAGGGAAACTGTTGAAGCATCACAGTCAGCCCTGGCCGATAGGATGGTTTCCCAGTCTCACGTTTACGCTTATCGGCGGCATCGGGATTGGCTGCGTCTTCCGGAGATTCGTTTCCTTCTGTTTCGCCAATCATATACTTCTGACCACGTTCACGCTTGTATTCGTTGAACACGAATTTTTGCGCAGGCGTGTACCGCGTAGCGATGCTCTTGTCCAGAAACACCTTCATAAACAGTTCTTCGTAGATGAGTTTTCGTGTGCGGCGCATCCGTCGGATCGCATGATTGTCTTTCATCGGCAGTCGCCCGGACAGCCCCATATCGTTGAAGATGCGAAACGCCCAGCCATACTGGATACACTTGGCGATACCGCGCTCGATCTGGTCTTTGATCGACCACCCATCATCTGCCTGAATTGGAGTCGACACTCGAGCAAGGATGGCAGCATACTCGGCTTCAGGATCCTCTGCATGCGTGCCGATCAGTTCGCCGTCATCAGGGTTTTCCTTGTAGTAGGAGAGTTGCTTTGCGTTGCCGTGCTCATCCAGAACTTCCGTAAAAACTCCGATCGTACAGGCGGCAGCCATGCTGCCATTCCGTAAACGGGCAGCCTTTTCCGGGTCGAGTTTCAGCGCCATTTCGCAGATTTGCGAAATAGTAAAGGGACCGCCGGAAACTGGTGGAGCGGGAGAGACGGACGAAATGCCGGGGGCAAATGTAACCATGGTTGCTCCTGTAACGAGGATATACAAATAAGGATAGCATGAAATGCGTGTGTGTGGCAAGGGAAAGTATACGGGTATTTTAGTGTGCGGGGTACAGGAAGACTACAACAGTAGTATCGAAGTGAGGCAAACAAATGTTGGTACCAATATATTACGTGTACTACAATGCTATACTACGGTTCTCTTACTAACATACAAAATATCTGCTGCCTCTTTGCTCGACTTTCCCTCGATGACCAGTGTCAGAACCTCGACTTCGCGCTTGGTCAATTTGATTGGCTCTTCTTCATGCCCGATTGTCATAGTACTCATTAGTTTGATATCCCTTCTGATATTCCGTCTTTAATTCGATTGCTTTGCTCAACTGCTCCCCTTTCTCTCCCATCCTCTGATTATAAAGGTATGAAATGGAAAAGGGTAGAGCGTTGACCTACGGTTGTGATACGCTGTGAATTAACTGCCTACTGATTGCGAACTGATTGTAAATTGATTATCGATTACCCCGGCACTTACTATGTTCCACAATGAATGAAAAAATTGTCGAAATATACCGGTGTAACCCTCAAGTTTTGTTGAAAACAGGGATCAGTACGGGGTTTTAGAAGCAAAAACACTGGTTTTTCCACGGTCCACGAGGATCAGCAGACCTGTTCATGCGCCGTGCTGGGAGGCAAACAGAAGCAATTGACCTCTCATCCAGGGACCTCTTATAAAGAAGGCACTTGAGCGATCAGGAGTATAAACGGTGTGAATAGCGACAACAATGCCCTCTGCGCACAGCGCAGAGGGCATTGTTTCAAGTATTGTGGAGAACCGGAACGGAGAGGCTGCTCAGATGAAGTGCGGCATATTTTCGAACGCCGCGCTTCATCGAGGCAGATACTCACAGACCGAAGCGGACATATCGATCACAGACACGGGGAAAGCCCCGTGTCTGTTCGCAAGCAGGTGTTAGAAGTTGCGTACGCGTTCCAGGAAGAATGCCGCTGAGCCTAGTCCTGAAAGGATCGTGAAGATATTGGGTTTTGGCGCAGGCGCTGTTCCAGCGCCGATCGAGATACTGTCGCCGGGCTGGAGGTCGATGTCGCCCGCCTTGCCCTTGCGGATCGCCGCAAAATTGAACGGGATCACGGTAGTCTTCTTCGCGTCATTGTCTGTGTAACGGAAGATGACGCCTTCTTTCTCTTTGGCGAATGGCGCCACGCCACCTGCCTCATTGATCGCCTGAACCAGTGTGGTTCGCTTGTCGAAGACGAGCTTGCCGGGTTTGATGAAGCCGCCGTTCAGCGTGACATAGGCATTATTTTCCAGCTTTTCGACGTAGATGCTGTCGTCGGGTCGCAGTTCGATATTGTTGACGATGTCGCCCTGCTCCGCTTTGTCGAGGTCGATTACCAGCGGGCGATCGAGTGATGGGCGGCGGATGATTACGGCGCGGCGGTTGGCAGTCTGCTTAGTGCCGCCGACGAGGTTGACCGCCTCACGTACCGTCATGATCGAGTTGGCAGGCAGTGGTATATTTTGCTGAACTTTGTCCACTTCACCGAAAACGGAGACAGTTCCCAGGCCCGGGCTGCGTTTGAAGTTGACAAAAACCTGGTCCTTGTCCTGCAGAATGGGGTTCTGTGTCTCGTCGGGCGCCTCGCCCGTTTTGGGGTAGGCGTAACGATCGAAATTATAAGAGGTCGAAGTCTTGCGGCGCGTGATACGCACCTGCATCAGGTCGGCATTCTCTGTCCATTCCGCTTTGGAAAGCAGCTCGACGAGCGTCGTTTCCGGGGTGATGATGATCTGTCCGGTATTGCGTACCGCACCCCCGACGAAAACGACGGGGCGTGGTATCTGAATGATCGTGACGGTGACCTGCGGGTTCTTGATATAGATTGTGAGGAATTTGCGAATCGCTTCGGCAGCCTCTGTCGGTGTTTTGCCTTTGACTGAGACCGCGGTCATGATACCCGCGTATTTGATCGAAACACTTCCGCCCGGATCGACGGCATAGGTCCCGCTCGGGTCCGGTTCGCCGACGACGGAGACGCTGACAATGAAGCCGGGTTTGAGCGGCTGCGTCGGGTCGATAGCATCGTCGCCGATCATCGGCACGAATTTCTTGTCCGACTTCTCCGGTGTCACCGTTTTAACCGTTTTGTCGGTTCTTTCGGGCTCTGCCTGTGCATTCGCTCGCGGCGTCAGTCCGCTCGATGCTGCCAGCAGCAGCGCGGCAAGCCCGAGCATTCTGCACTTCGTGGCGGACCGAAGTACCGCCCTGTTGGTTGTGGCAATCCACTGCATAACATACTCCTTTTCGACTTAACAAATCTGTCAGACCCGCGCTGCGAGCGCCGCGCTGCGGCTGCCTCTTCGATCGGGTCACGCTCGATGTGGTTGAATCTGCCTCAGCAGCATTGTTGAAAACGGGAATCATGAAAACGAGAATCCGCAAAACGAAAAAGCACCGAGAGTCAAAAAAACATGAATCGAAAAACAAGAACGGACTTGTCGAAACTGTTGAAAGCGCATAATCGAAGAAACCTTATCGACACCTCTGCCTGTCGCTTGACTTATACGAGACGGAGGCGTATAATCGTCACGGGATTTTCAGTAGATTTCCGCTTTTTTTATCGCTGATACATCCCCTGAAAGTTTTGATGAATGTTAGCCTGCTTTTGGATGCATTCGTCCAACGAGAAACAACTACATAAGATACCATTGTGACCTATTTGTGACCAAAACGCGCGTGTTTTGATATATGTATCAGCAAAGTCTTCCGATTTTTCACCAATTATACTGTTGTAGCCCGCTGTGTTTTCGCTTTCGGATTCGATACAGTAAACGGAACCCTCTCCCAGGTGCTGCCAATTTCGCTTCGACTGTCGGCGCGAAAACAGGTGTTCGAACCCTCTTCCAGGAGTTTTGATAATGAAATCCGCCGCGCTGAGTCTGCTCTGGGTCAACTGCATCGAGCGTCTCAAAGACCGCATCAACAACCGCTCTTTCTGGGAAGCCATCGAAACCACCAACGCCATCACGATCGAAGGCGACATCCTGATTATCGGACTAGATCCTGATAACTTCAATCGAGCTACGCATCTGAATCAGGTCAGTCACATGCACGCGATTTCCGAGGTCGTGCAGGAGCTGTTCAACCAGCCGCTTAAAGTGCGCGTGATCGAAGGCACGACCGCGCAGGAATGGGAGCAGACCAAAGAGCGAGACGCCCGAATCGCGGCAATGAAACAGACGACGACGGTGCGTAAAATCAAGGACGACTCCGAGCTCGAAGGCTGGGACGGTCTCTACGAATACATCGCCAGACTCTATATGCAAACGCCGCATCGCGCAATGCCTCAGGGCAAGGCGCGCTATGCCAATGAAGCGCTTTACGTGCTCGTCGAGGCGATGGACACGCTCTACCCGGAGCACCCCGACGATATGGTGGAGCGCAGCCTGGCGCGGTGTCTCGATCGAATCGCTTCTTCTGCCGACATGCCCGCGACGGTAATCGCCTTCGAACTCGAACGTCTGCGCGCCTGGCGTAAGCCCGGCGTCGACGGTCAGGAAGAGGGTGCGTAATAGCCGTCCCTGGATCACATTGTGAGATGCAAACTCTGCCTTGCGCTCCGTGAACCACCTGCCAGAATAAGCAATGGGCTTCTATAAAGGGTTTTAATGCACAAATCGTGCCAGAATGCATAGTTTTAGTAAAATTACCAGTTTTTTTATTTCAGCGCAGCAAAAGTCGTGCAAATAGACGCGGATGGTCGGTGAAATAAGGGATGAAAAGAGACACTGGATTAAATCCGTGTCTCTTTTTACGTGGTTGTTTCGCCTACTGAATGGGCAGGCGAAGTCGAGGGATAGATCGAGAGGGATGGAGCGAGAGGGCTAAGGAATAGAATTCGGGATCAGCCCGTCTCAGGCGTTTTTCGCTGCTTCTGCCGTGCCCGCATTTCTGCCTCCGCGCCCTGCTCGGTCGGCTCATAGAAGGGCGTTCCGCTCACGCCGTCTGGAAGGTACTGCT
>JBBQPY010000149.1:0-13460 GCA_038216735.1 Chthonomonadales bacterium | reverse complement strand
TAGAGAGTGTTAGGCACTTTGGCGGGCAGGCAAGTCGTACTGGAACGTATGTCTACTCGCAAGCCTTACCCCAGTGATGTTACCGACGATGAATGGGCGTTTGTGGCGCCCTACCTTACCTTAATGACCGAAGCCGCTCCGCAACGGCAGTATCCTTTACGGGAACTCTTCAATGCGCTGCGCTGGCTGGTACGCGCCGGAGCCGCTTGGCGGATGTTGCCCCACGATCTGCCGCCGTGGCACACCGTCTACGAGCAAACGCAGCGCTGGATCGCGGCTAAGTGCTTCGAGAACCTCGTGCATGACTTGCGCCATCTGCTCAGAAAGGCGCTCGGCCGGCACGAAGAACCTACGGCCGTTGTCTTGGACGGACGGACGCTGCAAAGCACCATAGAGAGCGGCAGTCGTGCCGGTTACGACGGTCATAAAAAGAAGCAGGGCAGCAAGACGCACCTTGCTGTGGACACCCTCGGTCAGTTGCTGGCGTGCCTGGTGACGCCTGCCAACGCACAGGAACGCGCGCAGGTCGCGACCCTGCTCCAAAAGGTGCAGGAAGTGACCGGCCAACATGTTCAGGTAGCGTATGTGGATCAGGGCTACACCGGTCCCAACGCACAAGAAGCTGCCCGAGACCAGGGCATCCAACTAGAAGTTGTTAAGTTGCCCAATGCCAAGAAAGGCTTTGTCCTCTTGCCTAGACGCTGGGTAGTGGAGCGTTCCTTTGCCTGGGCGAGCCGCTTCCGACGCCTAGTGCGTGATTACGAGCGCCTGGAAGAGACTCTGACGGCCTTTCATTTTGTGGTGTTTGCCGTGCTGATGCTTGTTAAGGCCGCTCCCTTGCTCAAAAGTGCCTAACACTCTCTAAGGGATCGTAAAAGGTAAGTTTCACCTTCCTTCAATATTCCGTTTCTCAACTGAGAGACGGCGCAACTACTCCCCTTCTGCCCGGAGCTTCGGGAGAGGGGGATTTTATATTTGCTGGTCAGCGCGCAGGGGTGAGCAGACCTGGCAGTTTTTCAGGACGCGATGTGATCAGCAGCGTTCCTGTCCGCGTCTCGCCCTTTCGCACAAAAACGACGGGTACCTGCGCGCCTTCTCTGAGCTGCAGGACGAGTGCGCGTACCTCCTCCGAACTGTGTACGGAGCGACTGTCGATACTGACCAGCACATCCCCCTGCCTGATACCGGCGCGATCCGCTGGCGAACCCGAATAGACGCTGTTGATCTGCACTGTACGATCGACCTTCACGATCCCATCCGTCTCTTTTGCGTCCTCTTTGTTGTCCAAACCTACTCCCAGCCAGTTATGCGCGATTGGCTTGCCTGCCTTCAACGTCTCGATCACCGACTTGATCTGATCGACCGCAATCGCAAATCCCGCACTTGTCACGGCAGAACGCTGCGCAATTCCCCCGGCATTGAATGCATAACGCAGATTGTCACTTACATCGGGCTTCGCAAGGGTGGCTGTGACACCCTGCCAGTTTGGATTTTGTTGCAGCAGATCAGCATTGGCTGGTGAAAGAATCGTGATCTGCAATGGCCTCGTGCCGGGCGTTATATGAGGGGGTACATCGCCGGTAGTACCGTCGGATTTCAGTGCGTCAGGCACGGATTTTGTTTTGGGGGACGAAGGTTTGCCTTTTACATAGTGCTTGG
The DNA here is from genome assembly GCA_038216735.1 of Chthonomonadales bacterium. GTDB lineage: Bacteria > Armatimonadota > Chthonomonadetes > Chthonomonadales > Chthonomonadaceae > JBBQPY01. Next base: position 11,801 of record JBBQPY010000149.1, on the reverse strand, counting down.
GTTTGGCGTCCCTGGTCGGGTTTGCTTTCGGGGCATTTTGGAAAAGATCGCCAATGATCGGTACTTTCGACAACATGGGCGCGTCGGACTGGCCGTTCAGCGCTGAAGGCGCGTATTTTAAACCGGTTATAATCTTTGTGAGATTTGCAGCGCCTGCGTTGGTTGTGACATAGGCGGACGCTTCGTCCGCCTGCGCGGCTGCGAGAATTCCAATAACCTCGCCGCGCGCGTCCAGAACCGGAGAACCGCTGCTGCCCGCCCCGATCGTGCCCGCCAACTGGAGCAGCACCGGATAAAAATGGCTGCCCGAATAAGTCCCCTCACCGCGAACGCCCGCGACCATTGCGAGCGCGACCGAGTTGTGCTGACCGCTCTGATTGCCGATCGAGATCGCGAAATGCCCCGCAACAGCGGTCGCCGAACTGCCCAGCGTCAGAGCAGGCAGCTTGACTTTCGCCTCCAGCACGATGAGCCCGACATTCAGTTCGCTGTCGATTCCGAGCACCCTTCCCTGGATCCGCAGTCCGGTGTCAGTCGTAATGATCGGATTTTGCATCCCTTCCAACACGTCCGCTGTTGTCAGGATATACCCGTCGCCGATTGAAAAGCCCGTCCCGGATTTCGGCGAGGAATTTGCAAAAAAAATCGAAGTCAGGTAGCTTAGCTGGCTGCCGGATTGCCACTTTAATGGATTGAACGGCTCAGCAGTTTTGGGATTGGAATTCTGCTTCTGGATCGCGCTCTGTGCCTGCGCGAGTCTCGCCTCCGCTAACAATTCCTTCGCCTCCGCCAACGCTGCAGTCAATTTCGCCAGTCGGGCACGACTAGCTTCCATTTCCGCGGAAGATAACGCTCCGGCTTTGTACTTCCTTTCATCCTGAGAAAATTGAGAAGTCTCGGCATCCAGTTCTATTTGCACGCGCCGAACCTGGTCGTTCAGCTCGGTGAGGGCAGTTTCCTGCTCGCTCACGTTTCCTGCCTGCTTGAGTTTGCGCTCTGCGATTGCCAGTTCCAGTTTCGTCCGTGAGGCGTCGGTGCGCGCAGTCAGCAAATCCGTATAGCTGGCGGCACCCTGTTGGTACTTCAAGGTTACAGTATCGAGTTCAGCCTCCGTCAGCTTCGCTTCAACTGAGAGCAGTTTACGCTTCTCTTCGAGGTTTTGCTTGTTGAGCGTCGTTTTGTCGTAGTGCAGCACGACACCGCGCGCATCTTCGATCGAGACGACCGCACCTTTCGCGCGCTCGACGATACTGGCGACATCATCCTGCATCCGCTCCAGCGTGTTCTGTGCGATGGCAGGGCTCCCGAACAACCCCAAAGAAATACCGATCACGCCAACGGTTACTCCGCACAAACCATTGTTTTTTCTGATGCTGATTCCGTTATTGCTGGTGCTTCTATGTCGGATCGATTTACTGGTTACCATGTCCGCTTCTCTCCATTGCTGCCAGAATAGCTGGCATTGGTCACGTTCTGCGCGCTCTTATCCGAAGGGTTTGAAATCGTGTCCATTACATATGCCTTCGGTACGGTTTCGTCTGCCGCTGTCCTGATCGCTGGCATCACAAAGTCCTGCTTCGGCACATTCGCCTGTGCCGCAATCACAACTCGAAGCGGCACGACCTTTGATTTATCTGCAGCTAGTTTTGCTGCCGCGAATTGTACTGGCGAATCATCGCTTAAAGGCGGTTTTTCGGTGTGCTTCCCGGCGACACCTCGACCCGCTGTCATTTCCGAATAATGGCGAATTGCAGGAGTGTGTCTATGTCCATCGGTCGATTTGTTTCCTGCCCACTCGTTTGTCAGCACAGTCGAGACTGCATGCACAGACAAAGGTGACGTTGCATCATCATTCGGTTTTGTCGCGTCCTTTTCGCTTGTTGAAGCGTTTCCACTGAAAGAAAGTCCGAAGGGACGATTCTTCGCTAATTTATAATCAGCTAATGAATTAGGAAGGAAGGGATTCGATGGCAGATATGGGTTCAGTGCAATGTCCGGCCCAGGAGAACTCGAGATCAGGTTCTTTTCCGCCAGCTTGCCCTGCCAGACGATACCGCACACCAATACGACTGCCGCCAGTCCGCCCGCCAGACTTAGTGTGCGCATTCGCAGTTGAGCGACGGGTGACGGCCGCTTGTTCTGCTCTTGTGCGAGCAGTCGCGCTTCCAGAGTATGCCAGCCGGTAATCGGTTCGACGGATGCGTTCTCGCGATAGGCAGTGACGAGCGCGACCGTTTGTGCCAGTTCCGCGAGGGCGATCCCACACGCGGCACACCCTGCCAGATGCTGGTCGACTTGCTGCCGCTCCTCGGGCATCAGTCGGTCTGCGTGATAGCTCCAGAGCTGCATCTCGATTCGTCGACAGGCGATAGATTTTAATAATGTATTGATTGATTTTCTCATGACTTGAACCCTTAATGCCAATCCCTGTGAACTCCCTGCCAGTCGCAAGCTCCTCATTGTGAAGGAGTAGGAGGGAATTTCTTCTCCTCTTATTTAAGGCGACAGGATGATTGACATATGTTCGACTGAAATTACTCCGCTGGCTCCTGCAAAGCGCCAATGCGCTCTCTCAGAGCGCGATGCGCGCGAAATACCCGCATTTTGATGCTTACCGGTGAGCAGTCGAGCACAACAGCCATTTCCGCGTAGCTCAAGCCCTCGATATCGTAAAGCACGATAACTTCTCGTTGGGGCGCGGGCATATTCCGAAGAGCGGTGAATATCAATTCGCCAGTCTGCGAACGCGCGACAATTTGATATGGGTCGTCACGCAACGCTGTCTGCTCCACTTCCATATCCTCCTGCGCGTGGTAATCGACATTGCGCCGCTCCCAGGATCGCAGCCGGTCGCGGCACAGGTTTCCGCAGATTTTCAACAACCAGGTTTGCAGAGTGGCTTCGCAGCGAAAGCCGTGTATTGCTTTGTATGCCCTTAAAAAGGTCTCCTGTTTGATGTCGTCAGCATCCTCCCGGTGTCCGAGAAGGTGGTAGGCGTAGCGGAAAACCTGCCGCTCGTAGCAGGCATAGACGTGACTATAGGCATCGATATCCCCCGCGCGGCACCGTGCCACCAGTTCCCGTTCGGAAGTCTGCATCGAAGCCTCTCGCCGCCACAGTGTCTCGTCCACGCTTGCCTCCCAACCGGACAGACGGCGATGCCCTACGGAGCGTAACGTCGATTTCGGGCTCCCTGACATAATCTATGCCCTATCTCTTTCATCATTCTTGTTTTCAGCTTCCCGTCTACAGCTTCTTGCTTTCCGCTCGGTGTGCCTGATGCTGTCTCTTTCACCTTACCCGGTATCCAATCCTTTAACGCAGCACAACTCCGCATCGCCAGGATCCGAGTTCGAGCGGTGTAGCTCCCAGGGCAGACGAGCCACCATGAGGAGTTGGCAATATTTTAGAACTGGCTGGACGCCCGTGTTCGCGGTATACTTGTTGACAGGCGGTAAAAATTGACATGCGAGGGAGCCAAAAGTGAAAATCGTGGTTGTCGGGGCAACAGGCTTCATAGGGCGACCTCTCTGCGCCGAACTAGCAGGTCTGGGTCATAGCGTGACAACGCTGACGCGGGATGCCGCACGCGCCCGTGCCGTGCTGGGCGGCGATATCATACCTCTTGCCTGGGGCAGCATTACCCCGACAGCGGCAGGCGAGGCTCCTCCAGACGACCTGAAATCGGAATCGTTCGAATCGAAAGCGTCGACCGATCGGCAATCCGAAGCGGAGGAATCGAATGCGCAACGGCCGGAGGCTCGCGATTCCATTACACTCGCATGGCAAGAAGCCGTACGAAATGCCGACGTGGTAATCAATCTTGCGGGAGAATCGGTCGGTGGCTCCCGCTGGACGCCGGAGTTTAAGCGGAAGCTGGCGAGTTCACGGATCGACACGACCCGCGCAATCGTCGAGGTTCTGATCGCTTCGCAAAAATCGATGCAAAGCGGCACAAGTGGCGATCCCCGTGTTGCCTCGGCCTCACCATCGCGCACACTAATCAACGCTTCTGCGGTCGGATACTACGGCGATCGTGCAGACGAAGCGCTTACCGAGACCTCCCAATCGGGAAGTGGTTTTCTGGCAGACTTATGCGAGCGTTGGGAGGCGGAGGCTTTACGGGCACAGGCATCGGGGGTTCGTGTCGTTCTGATGCGAACGGGAATCGTGCTCGGGGAGGGTGGCGCGCTGAAGTCGCTGCTCCATCCGTTTCCAGTGCCCTTCAATCCGTGGGCAATCGGTCTAGGGGGACCGATTGGTAACGGTAAGCAGTGGATGCCCTGGATACATCTGGAGGACACAGTCGGGCTTTTTGTCTGGGCAGCGACCAATCCTGAGGCAGTAGGAGCATGCAATGTGACCGCGCCGAACCCTGTCACAAACGCCGATTTTGCCCACGCGCTCGGCGCGGTGTTGCATCGACCGTCAGCCTTACCGATGCCGGGATTCGCGCTCAAACTGCTCCTTGGCGAGTTCGCCGACTCCCTGCTTGGCGGTCAACGGGCGCTGCCCGCGCTCGCCGAAAGGCTAGGCTACAGGTTCAAGTTCCGCGATATCGAGCCTGCGCTCGCTTCGATTTTGAATGCGAGGAAATGAATGCGAGAAAATAGGGCCGTCATTGGTCGCGGCAAGCGGCGCGCCATCGGATGGGGAACAGCGTATGAGGTGTTTTTCTTGCCGCATCCGTACTTCGATGATAAAGCTCAAGCTTCTGCTTTTGCACAATGCGAGATCAGAAGTCGCAGACGCGTCCAAACCAGTATTCATTCGTCTATTCGGATTTGGCGTTAAAGAGCCGACATATATGCCCCAATAGCGCGAGGTTGTCCAGACGCGCTGCGGCAGGTGCGGAACCTGCCAGTCGCCGTTTCAGCTCTTCGAGCAGTACGCTATCCCCCGCTCCGTGCGCTGCCAGCGACCACCAGACAAGGCGGTCCAAATCCTCTTCTTTTCCGATCGATGCGGGCAAATCCTTACCAAATCGGTCTTTGAGCCTGCCGAGCAGAGCGCGATTACGCGGGCTGGCTGGCAGCCATGCGATTGCCATCAAATTTGCCATCACGTTGGGATACCATTTGCCGAGCCCTTCCTCTTTGCCCCCATCCGTCTGAATATCCACACGATAGCACTGCTGTGCCGTGTCCCAGAGATCCACTGAAATCGCCTTCTCCATTGCTGTAGCGATTCTCTCGATCTTTGCCGTCTCGGCCCGCTCGCCGACGGTATTTTGTATCTTCATCGCAGCCCGCAGACCGCGCAGCGTCTCCACATTGTCCATCGTGTACATTACCGGATAGGTCGGCTTGGCGATTGTTAGCCCGTTCGGCTGCAGAACACGCCGGATCACCGCTAGCGCTCTGGTTATAGCGGTTATACGCGCCTTCAGCCAGGCGCGATCTCGGTCCGACCGATACACTTCCCACACCAGTTCGATGTAGGTTGCGGCGTAGGAGTCTACCGAGTCGAAGTCGCCCGTCGATTGCCACTTACCGGGCGCACCGTGATAGTCGAAGATCGTGCCATCTGGATTGAGATGCACCTCGTACCAGTCCACCCACTTTCGGACTGCGTCTCTCAGGGCGACTTGGTGCGTCTGACGGTAGACGTTCATCAGCCCGATCGCCGATAGATTGGCGAAGTAGGGAACGACCTCGTTGGGCGATGCCGAGACTTCGCTCATCGCCAGAGCGCCATCGCGCGTCTGATGACGCAGTATCTGGCTGGCAGAGCGCTGAGCAATATTCTCGGCGGATGCGGCCGTAGTGCAGCGACCGGCGAGCAAAAACATCCACCAACCCAGACAGCATAGTCCCCTGTAAAACGGGAGCTTAATTGTCATATGTCGCTTCCTGCTACGGTTTGCGGGACGGTGATGTAGGAGCCGGCGCGTAGTCGGATCCTCCTGCTTTGGGAGGCGAGCCGATGAGAGGTCCCGGAGCATCGCCATGAGTGCCAGCCTGAGAGCGCTGCTTAGCGACTGCCTCCGCAATGGGATCGTTGGCAGGTCGATTGATGAAATGGTAGCTGAGAGCGGCAATCAACACCACGACAACGGCAATAATTACCCCGGCTGCGGCCGGGCGGATCGGTTTTGAATTGTTCATATTGTCTCGTTACTCGAACTATGAGAACCCCTTCCCTGTCGTCGAGCGTTTTTGCGCCTGACAGCAGGAAAGGGATTTCTGGATGTGATAGAAAGGCGTATTGAGGAGGTGCTGCACTACGTCAGGGCGCAACACAGTCTGTATCGCTGAGACGCGCCGTGGGATAATAGCCTGCCTGGTAGTTGGGAAGCCCCGCTGGCGTGGAAATCGCTGCACGACCCCACTTGGAGTGCCCATCGGCATAAGCGAAATTCATACCTTCGAAGTGGCGAGCTTTGCCATAGAAGCTCCAGTCGTCGCCATTGACATTGACGCCGTGCGTCCAGTAGTAGCTGCCCACTCCGTTCTGCTTCTGCGGATCCTTCTGGCAGTTGAAGAAGTTCCATGCATAGACCGCATCCCCGAGAAGTGCAATCTGAGATGGCTGCTGAAGTTCGGCCATCGCATAGGGGTTACGGCTTGGATCTCCGTGCGGACCCTGCTCACCGAAACCATAAGCGACTCGATAGGTGTTCGTGCTTCCCTGAGGCACAGCGGGCGGGGTGTAGAGCCATGTCGAAAAGAGCGTTTCCGAATTGCTCGGGCAGCTGAAAATGCCGGTGTTTTTGACGTAGGGCATCAGCAGATCAGACCAGAAAACCGTGCCGTTGACCGCCGGGTTGGGGATTTGTCCGGCATAGGGACCGCCACCTCCGCCGGGCCATGGGCAGCTCCAGTACACCTCGTCGTAGTCTTCGGTGTACATCATTTCAGCGAGACCCATCTGCTTGGTGTTGGAGAGGCAGCTTGTGGAGCGTGCCCGCTCTCTTGCCTGAGCGAAGACGGGAAACAGAATCGCGGCAAGTATAGCGATAATTGCGATTACCACAAGCAGTTCGATGAGTGTGAATGCCTTTTTCACGGATGATCTTCTCCTTAGAATGGTATGAGTGACATGACCTGTTGAAAGTCGGTCGACCGGGACGGTTGATTACGAAAATGAATGCTATTTCAATTCAACCTCATGCATGAGGCGCGCACTATGAGATCGACTGGCAGACGCTCTACCCCGCCGGGTTCCGCGTCCGATCCGGACAAAAGAGGGAGTACGCGGTGTACGGCACGCTCGCCCAGCGTATACAACGGCTGCTTGATTGTGGTCAGCGCCGGAGTGACATAAGCCGCAGAGGGCGGATCGTCGAAACTGATGAGACTTAAATCCTCCGGAACGTGCAATTGGAGGTCGCGCAGCAGATCGATCAGGCTCATCGTGAGATAGAAGCCCGCACACAGCACGGCGGTCACCGGTTCACGCCGCAGCAGTAGCTCCGTAATCTGGCGGCGTCCCGACTCGCCGAGTTCCCAGTTGGAATCCGTCTCCACGACCCATTCGGGATCGATTGGTCTTTCCTGTCTCGCCATGCCCTGCCGATACCCCTGCGCTCGGTCACGACAGTTGGTTGCGTTGGACATACCGTTGACGAACGCGATCCGCCGATGTCCCAATCGTGCCAGGAAGTCTACAGCCATGGAGGTGCCGCTGGTATTATCGCTGTCCACGCAGGCGAAGGCGGCTTCCGACCATGAGGCGCCGAGAACAACGAAAGGCACATGCTGCCGATGCAGATTCAACAGCGTTTCGTAGCTTTCCTCGCTCGGCGCTACGAAAATAAACGCGGCGTGTGGATAGCGATCCACGATCTGCGTAAAGTGAGTTTCAGGACTTTGTATCACCTGCAGCGAGCAGTTGTCCCGTGTCGTATATTTGCTGATCGCCCAGAACGGTGATTGGAGATAGACGTCCTTTTCGGGATGTTCGGTAAAGGACGTTACCATGATCAGAAGTCTTTCCTGAGTAACGGCAGAAGCACTGTCCGTGCTGCTGAGATACGTACCCGAGCCAACGCGTCTAACCAACAATCCGTCGGTGACGAGCTCCTGGATCGCGCGATTGGCGGTCATTTGACTGACGCCGAATTGCGATGCCAGATCACGCTCGCCGGGCAGGCGATTTCCGGAACTGAACTCTCCCCGGCGTATCCGCATCTCGATCTGGCGGCGAATGCGTTTATAATGTGGCTCTTCAGCATTCACCGTGGACATTCGAAACCTCACAAGTGTTATATAACATTAAGACCACTATAACACTCTGATATTATTTTGTCAAGAAGTTTTTTTAGTTAACATTGATCATTTGAATTAATGCCCGATAAATGAGGCCGAGTTCTGGCAAACCTGCATTTGCAGTACAATATTCAGATACTGGTTGGAGTTCAGCATATTTTTTGAGGATCGCGCTTGATCAGGCTGGCTTAAGCCTTACAGTTACCTGAAAAAAACTGAAAAAATCGACAGCGACGCTTCGTATTCGGGGCGATAAGGACAATAGCGATGAGCCAGGAACCAGATTGGGATCAATTGAAAGTGAACGCCGCGTTGGAGCGTCTCTCCTGTGACGCATTGGAAATACGGGTCGCGCAGGGCGGTGACGCTGAGACGACCCTGCGACTGGCGCGGGCGTGTGTGCGCGACAACCGTTTGACGGAAGCGCTCGCGCACTACGATCATGCCGAACTGCTCGGCAGCGACGAGGCACACGCCGAACGCCGACTCGTAGCGCGACACGTCGGCGATTTCCCCGACAGCAACGGCATTCGCTCCGCCTGAAGACTTTCTTTCCACACGCTGGATTGTGAACACAGACTGTAGTTCTAATTTGGAATCCCGCAGAAACACAGGGCTGAAGCCCCGGTCTGGAGAGGCGAAGTTCGCAGAGACTCGGGACTGAAGTCCCGGTCTGGAGATGCAGAGTCCGCCTTCGCGGACTGAGAATGTAACCGGACTCGGAGCTATAGTTATGTTGTGTTGAAGGAAGGTGATTGCTGATGGCTCCGACCTTTCATATCCTTCTGTTACTGGCAAGCTTACTTTTCACTGCAGGGAGTCTGCTGATCTACGGCAAAAGACCGACTTTCGGAAGCATACTCACCGGGTTCATTTTGGCATCAGCGATCGTAATTCTGCACACGTGCTGCACTTTAGTCCTCAGTCAGGAGGGCAACTCATCGCCGCTACCTCTCCTATTGTGGGGATGTGTCTGGCTCGTTGCGGCGCTGATTCCGTCCGCGAAGCAGGCGACGGGTTTGTGTGCTCTGTTGTTCGCACTTTTTCTGGTACTGAGTTTTCAGCATCTGCATCTGGCGAACTCCGATGCCTACACCGATAACCCGACAGCGCGTCAGGGGATGATCCGTCGTCATAACCGAAATGCAGTCACTGAGGGGAAATCGCAGCTGCCGATTGTCAGCATTTGCGCGCACTGGTGGACGCCGCTGACGGGCTTGTACAGTGTAGAGCCCGCATCAGGCGGCTATTATAAACCATAAGTAGCGCCGAAAAGATGCCTATGATCAACTACTGCTTCGCGGCTATTGTTTGATATCTGTATTGTGAAAGGGTTCCAGTGACTTTATGTCTGGTTTATCTCGTAACTTGCTCGCAGTCTGCGTGCTGCTCGGATCAATTACTATCTGCTCCGCTCAGGATAAACTCAAAAACGATTCCAAGCCTGATGCAAAGTCGAGGATGAAAAGCCCACCGGATCAGGCAGTACCCAACCTGGCAAATATGCAGAGTGGTATCGTGTACGGCGACGACTATGCGTATCTGATTTCGGCTCCCAAAGGCTGGATTATGGACTACGAAAATGCGGATGAGGTCGGCGCGAGCTCGCTCTTTTATCGCAAAGGCGAAAGCTGGGAAAAAGGCATAGCCGTAATGTACGTCCGTGTGGAAAAGCTTGAGAAGGGCATGACCGCCAAAACGGTGATCGCCGACGATCTTACCACTTTCAAAAAGCACAACTCTAAAATGAAAATTACACAGGGTGCAACGCTTCGCACCCTTGACGGGCGGACTGTCGTCACCTACGTTTTCCAGGGGGTGAATGAAGGAATAGCTTGCGAACGTGTGGCTTATGTCGAGATGCCAACGGTCGTATTGCTGATAGCGTTGTCCTCGAAAACATCGGTGGGTTACAAAAACGCGCTTTCCGACCACGCCGCGCTGGTAAAGTCGGTGTCCCATTTCGTCGTGATAGATAAGCAGCGCAAGAAAGCAAAGGCGGAGACAATCCCACTCTCTATAAAATGCAGCATCGAAGGACTGTTCAGCAAGGGCAGCAGTTGGAACCTGGATGTCGAGCCCGATGGCGCAGCAAAACTTTTCGTCCAAAGCTATCCCAAACCCAAACAACGGCATTTCAATGTCACCGCCGCACAACTCGCCGAACTCGCCCGGGCAGTCGATGCGGAGCACTACTTCGAGTTGAAAAGCAGGTACGGTGATATTGTTCCCGACAGTAGCAGCCGTACGCTCACCATCCGTCGGGGCGACCTGAGTAAGACTGTGACGCTGCATTACTTGCGCGCGGAGGACCCGGATCTGCCGCAAATCAAACGGTCCCTGCGCGTATGGAACCTGATCAGGAAGTGGTTCTCCGATCCGGAAGCCGTAGACTTACGTCAGTATGACCAGCGTTTGCTCGATGCGCCCTCACAATCAGGTGCTGCGACTTAGCCGAAATCGCCGGACATCGTACTGGGTATCAATTGTAATAGGTCGCTCATGAAGTCTCCGAGGCGCCTTACCGACCTCCGTATTAATCGCTAAAATGCTTAACTTCCAGGGAGTAACAAGGTACGGCAAACAATACGCATACATACTCACCTAATCCAATCCTTGCTCACCATAAACATCCCCGTCAATCGCGCATGGTATACTATTTGCCATGAGCGAAACAGCAAAACTTCCATCCACACACCGGACAGGCAGTTCCAAGATCATCGGCATTCTTGCGCTTCAGGGCGATTACGACGCGCATCGCAAACTACTTGAGGGCCGTCTGGACACCGCGACGGCGACGGTACGAACCCCTGAAGAGCTCGCGCAAGTCGATGCGCTCATTCTGCCGGGAGGCGAGAGCACGACGATCATCAAACTGCTCGACCGCATCGGTCTGATCGCGCCACTGCAGGCACGTATCGCCGCCGGTATGCCCGTCTACGGCACCTGCGCGGGCATGATTCTGCTGGCAAAAAACATCGAATCCTATCCCAATCAGCCGACCCTGGCCGCAATGGACATCACGGTCGCCCGTAACGCGTTCGGACGCCAACTCGACAGCTTCGAAGCAGATATTCCCTTTACTTTCCACGTCGACGCTGCCCCGAGATCTGGATCTCCCAGGATAGATTCCGCCCTGAGCGAAGTGGCGGTAAGAGCAGTACAGGGGGATGAAAGCGTCGTCCATGGCGTCTTTATTCGCGCGCCCTACGTGTCCGAAGCCGCACCGAACGTACAGATACTCGCTCGTTTTCGGGAGCGCATTGTCGGCGTCCGCCAGGGAAATCTGCTCGCAACCGCCTTTCATCCCGAACTGACCGATGACGCTCGCGTCCATGCCTATTTTCTGACAATGGTCGCCGAAAGCCGCGAAGAAAACAGGTAACTATTCACCCATCATGTAACCCGATAGGTAAAAGCCGACTGGACTATATATTACCCCCCTCATTACTAAAGACCGATTGCGAAATAAGCGTCTGCGTCGTTTTGAACCGAATGACCGAGTTTTTGGTGACATTTCAGTCACGTGAATTTCCAGAGTGGCCGCACAGGACATTGTAGAGGCCCATTTTCGTTGCAACTTGTCTATGT
>JBBQPY010000148.1:0-13678 GCA_038216735.1 Chthonomonadales bacterium | reverse complement strand
ACATAGACAAGTTGCAACGAAAATGGGCCTCTACAATGCCCTGTGCGGCCACTCTGGAAATTCACGTGACTGAAATGTCACCAAAAAATCGGTCATTCGGTTCAAAACGACGCAGACGCTTATTTCGCAATCGGTCTTAAGCTGGAACACATTCAAAGCGAAGCAGAATGTGTTCCAGCTGGCAGGGGGAGGGGTTGTTCACAGGGGTAGGTATTTGGTTTTATGGGCAGAAAACGCCTTGTTTTCGCTGGAAAAAATGCCTCGTTTGAGTTGAGACGAACGAGCTTTTGGGCAAATACCTACCCCTAAAGAGTGAGGGCTCTCAGTCCGCGCAGGCGGACTTCGCAATTCCAGACCGGGACTTTAGTCCCGTGCCTGAAACAAGCCAATAACATCGCCCAGTTTCTGTCCCACCCGATTTTGTCATTCCAGTATTCGAGGAGCGCCTGAAATCATGCCGACCGTCCATCCTTTCCACGTTGTGCCGTCTCTGCCGGAATCGCTTTCGCGCCTCCGCACCCTCGCGTTCAACCTGCGCTGGGCGTGGGATCATGAGACGATCGAACTGTTCCGGCGGCTCGACCGACAGCTCTGGGAGCAGACTGGTCACAACCCCGTCAAAATGCTCGGCACGATCGCGCAGGAGCAGCTTCGTGACGCCGCTCTCGATGAAGCCTTTGTTTCCGAACTCGGACGTGTACACTACGGACTGGAAACCTACCTTCGCGCCGCCAACACCTGGTTCAGCAGGCACTACGGCGAGAGCGTTTCGAAAGAGACCCGTATCGCCTACTTCTCGATGGAGTTCGGGCTGACGGAATGCCTGCCGACTTACTCCGGCGGTCTCGGCGTGCTCTCCGGCGACCACCTCAAATCCTCCAGCGACCTCGGACTGCCGCTCGTTGGGATCGGTCTGCTCTATCAGCAGGGCTATTTCCGCCAGCAGTTGAACGCCGACTGCCGCCAGCAGGAACGCTATGCCGACAACGATTTCTACAACCTCCCGATCGAAGCGGAGCGCGACGCCGAGGGCAAACTGCTCCGCATAGAGGTCGAATTTCCGGGGCGTAATGTGATCGCGCAGGTCTGGAAGGTGCGGGTCGGGCGCATCCCACTCTACCTGCTCGATACCAACATCGACGTCAACAGCCCCGAAGATCAAGCGATCACCGACACGCTCTATGGCGGCGACAACGAAAATCGGCTGAAGCAGGAGATGGTGCTGGGCATCGGCGGAATGCGGGCACTCGCCGCGCTCGGTATCAAGCCGACCGTCTGCCATATGAACGAAGGGCACTCGGCTTTTCTTTCTCTGGAGCGTACACGGCAGCTGATGCTGGAGGCGAATACCGATTTCTGGCATGCCCGCGAAGCGGCGGCCGCGGGCAACCTGTTCACCACCCACACGCCCGTTCCCGCAGGGTTCGACGTCTTTCCGCCCGATCTGCTCGGACGCTATTTCGGAAACTATATAAATCAGCTCGGCATCTCGTTCGACGATTTTATGAAGCTAGGTAAGCATGAGAACTACGACACCGGCGGCAAGTTCAATATGGCGATCCTGGCAATGCGCTTTGCGCACCATGCCAACGGCGTCAGCAAACTACACGGCAAAGTCTCGCGCCAGATGACGCAGGTCGCCTATCCTGGCTTCCGCGAGGACGAGGTTCCCATCTCACATATCACGAATGGCATTCATATCCGTTCCTTCATTTCGCAGGAGATGGCGGACCTGCTCGACCGATATCTGGGCGGGCGCTGGTCGCAGGACGTCAGCGATACCGGCGTCTGGGCGAAGGTAGACGACATTCCCGACGAAGAGATCTGGCGAATACGCGAGCGGCGGCGCGAACGGCTGGTACTGTTCGCCCGGCAACGGGTTCGCTCCCAATACCAGCAGCGCGGCGTCGGCGAGGAGGAGATACGTCAGGTGCGCGACATCCTCAGCCCCGGCGCATTGACCCTGGGTTTTGCGCGTCGCTTTGCTACCTACAAACGCGCCACTTTGCTGCTGTCCGACCCCGAGCGCCTGATCCGTCTGCTCAACGATTCGCAGCGTCCTGTACAGTTCCTGATTGCCGGTAAGGCGCATCCGAAGGACGAGGGCGGTAAAGACTTGATCCAGCAGATCGCGCAGTTCGCCCGCAAGCCCGAAGTGCGGCAGCGTATGGTATTCATCGAAGACTACGATATGAATGTCGCACGGCATCTCGTACAGGGCGTCGACATCTGGCTGAACACGCCGCGCCGCCCGATGGAGGCGTCTGGCACGAGCGGTATGAAGCTGCTCGCCAATGGCGGGCTGAATGTCTCGATCCCCGACGGCTGGTGGGCGGAGGGCTACAACCCTAGTGTTGGCTGGTCGATCGGCAGAGGCGAGGACTATCCGAGCCCGGAAGAGCAGGATCGCGTCGAGGCGCACATACTGTATGATATACTGGAAAAGGGAGTCGTACCGCTTTTCTATGACCGCAGTATCGAAGGCATTCCACGCGCATGGATTTCGCGCATCAAAAACTCGATGCGCCAACTCTGTCCGGTCTTCAACACGCACCGTATGGTTTCGGAGTACGCGACACGCTACTATTTCCCGGCTGCCGCGCGATTCACGACGCTCTCGGCAGACAGTCTGAAGCGGGCGAGCACGCTCGCCGACTGGAAGGATCGGATGCGGGCACAGTGGAGCGGCGTCGGCGTCGAGAAGGTAGAGACGCAGCAGTTCGATGCCGACGATAACGTAACGGTCGGTGCGACCGTGCATCTCGCGGCGAAAATACGGCTCGGTGAACTGACACCTGACGACGTGCAGGTGCAAGCGGTCTATGGAGCGCTCGACAGCAACCATCAGGTTGCTGTCGGAACAGCGATCGCGCTCAGTTATATTTCTGGCATCGAGGGTATCCACCGCTACGAGGGCGATATCCCCTGTCAGACAAGCGGCTTACAGGGCTTTTCGGTGCGCGTACTGCCCTATCATGTAGATGCGGAACTGCCGCAGGAGCTTCCCCTGATCGCCTGGGAATAATGGCGCAGCGCGTCTTTGCTAACCATACTAATCTCCTTCTTCGCAATAAGGGGGAAATTACACACTCCCTTCAGCTTTTCTCGGCGCTGTGACGACGGGAAGCTAGTTACGTTGAGCGTCTAACAATTTAGCGTTTGCCAGTCTTTAAGGTAAAAATGCGAATAATGATAATGCTTCTGGTAGGCATAGGTGTCGCGCTATTGCTCCTGGGTCTCGCGCTGGGCGGGTGGCGAGAATTCCACTCGCCGACTCCCCTCTGGGAGAGCCTATTCGCCGGCATCGGACTGGTTGCGGCAGGAGGCTGGGCGCGACAGCGGATACGGGAGTGGACGCAAGAGCGTCGGGTCGAGCGGGCATACCGATCGTCTTCCGAACTCGCGGAAGAGCTGACCCCACAGCTTTTTGGGGAGCATACGCCCTATGTGATCGAGGCAGCGGATCGCCTTGGTCAGGAGCGGGACGCGACCGCGGTTCCTGCCTTGATCGTCGTGCTGGAGCGGTGCGTCAACGCACAGCGTCCCGGCTGGCGTGAGCGAGCGGAGGCGGTGGCGCAGGCGCTGGGCAAGATCGGCGATCGACGCGCCTTGCCACTGCTCTACCGGCTGGAGAACGTGCGCGGGATCGGTTTCATTCCGGCAGTGCGCGGCGCGATAGCTTCAATCGAGCCACAGTCCAGTCTATTGCGTGCAGGAAGCATTGACGGTCTCAATCAGGAGTCACTGCTGCGACCTGTCCAGGAAAATCCGACGGACGAACCTGCGCTGCTGCTCCGCGCTGCCAATGGAGACGTGTAGCACTACTCCTCATCCCCCGGGATTGAAAGCCCGAACTATCACGCGCTTCACCGACTGTCCGTCAGCCCTCATCCCAACCCGTCTCCCTACCGCTCATACTTCGCTAGGGAGAAGGGCGAATGCATCAGCGCTGCATTTCCTCCCCTCTCCCTAATGAGGTACGAATGGCAGGGAGAGGGGTCGGGGGTAAGGGCTGTCAGTCCACGAAGGCGGACTTTGCCTCCCCTAACCGGAACTCCCCTCTCCGAAAAAACTCCCCTGCCGGAAAATTGTGAAAAATAATGAAGCGGGCGGGAACAAGACGGTGTAGAATGATGTATGGGCACTATACTTTGCCACTCAAAGATAATTCTACGCCAGTCTGTTCGACATAAGAGCAAACAAAACCCAGGAAGACTATCCATGGAAGGAAAAGGAATGCGCCGATGAAAACAAACTTTCGTCAATGGGGAAAGCCGCTTCTGTGGCTTCATCTGTTCGTGTGCTGCATCTGGCTCTACCTGTTTCGCACGCATAACCCGAATCCACCAGGATGGACTG
Organism: Chthonomonadales bacterium; assembly: GCA_038216735.1. Taxonomy (GTDB): domain Bacteria; phylum Armatimonadota; class Chthonomonadetes; order Chthonomonadales; family Chthonomonadaceae; genus JBBQPY01. The sequence continues at coordinate 9,319 of JBBQPY010000148.1, read as the reverse complement.
TGCATATCGCCGTCTGGTCGATCCTCGCGATCCAGTTCACATGGGGCTTCACGATCGGGCTGCTGGTAGGTCCGAGCCGCGCGCGTCGGGAGATGCTGAAGTGGAGCCTGTTGACGGCGTTTCTGCCGCTCTGGTTCGTATTCTGGCTGAGTTTCGGTCTTTCGCTGTACATCGGACCCTTTATCGGAATGCTCTACTTCCTGACGTTCGTCATGATCCTGACCTGCGAGACGGTCTGCGGAATCTTGCTCGGCGCGCGGGCGTATGCGATGAGCGATCAAGAGACGCCAATGAAACCGTCGGGAGATACACCGGCTGGGCCTGTGGAGTAAGCGAATGGCGGACAAAAGCGAGCGGGACGGTCGCAAGATCAAAAGAGCGATGCGGAACTGGTCGATCGGACTTTTACTGCTGCACCTCTTCTTTGTGATCGCCTGTAATATGTCGCAGGGCAGACTCCATGCACCGGTATGGGCAGGGGCGGTAGCTGTCTTCTGCTCGTTGATGATCCAGTTTACATGGAGTATGACGGTCGCGCTGATGCTGGGACCGAACCGCCGTTATCGGCGGCGATACGGGCTGACACTGCTGCTGATCTATATTCCTATGTGGCTGGTGCGTCTGATGGTGCTTATAGTCGCGCACTTTTTCGGCCTCTGGCAAGGGCTTCTGGTTCTTTTCGTCTGTCTGCTTGTGCTGGCCGCAGAAACGATCGGCGGAATCTTCGTCGGGCTGGGACTGCGTCAATGTCTCGGCGCGGACGATTAGCCACGCCACCGGGTTGCAGTCACAGTGTGTAAATGCGAAGTTCGCGTTGTAAACACGGGACTAAAGTCCCGGGTTTGGAAATGCGAAGTCCGCCTGCGCGGACTGAGACCCGACTTTGGTGTGTATCCCTGCTCCATCTTGTTATGTGAATGCTCCTGATCGGAGTTTCCAGTGCTGAATGTTCACGAGCCATTGCTAATCTACATGGACAAGCGAAAAGCCCTTCAGCGAATAAGACCGCTGTTCCTGTGGTTGTCTCCCTTTTGGGCGCTGATTTTTATACTGATGTGTTTGACGCCCCCACACGACTTCCTGACGGTCCTTTCCAGCCTCCTTTTTGTGGCAGAGCTTCCCTTTTTCTATTTTCTGTTTGCGCGCTCATTGAAGCGGCAGTCGAAGTCGATTGTGTCTCTGTCGTCGCAGGGCATCACAATCGATACGCAATGCAGCAGGGTGGGTTTTCTACACTGGGACGAGATCGAAGATGTCTATGCCTACAAACTCATTCATCGCATGATCGGGGTGACGCTCAAAGATCCGAAATCTGTCTTCGGGCGCATTGGTCTCAAACGCAGCTTTATGATTCGTATGAAGAAGCTCGACATCCTCATGTTCAAGCCATTCGGCGTTCGAGTTGCGCCGATCAACATTCTCCAGCAATACCTGCCGATGAGTGCCGATGAACTTCTGCTGCAGATACAGGCCTACCGAAACACGTACGCGTAGACGCAGACGGTAGACTTCTCCTTCAACACAGACATCATTTTCGCTCCTTCCCTGTGCCGTAACGAATGGCTGCCTGCCAGTGAGCGTTCAATTTAACTTGTCGATGCCGGAGGAGCGAAAAATGGATGAGGCTGATGAGAGACCTTGCACCTATGATGAAGGGTTGGCTCTTGCAGAACAATTAGAGCTGAGAGTATCTTGCTTTGTAACGCATTTTCAGACCGCAGGAACAGCTACCAATTTCGATACATTTGTGATTTGTTTGCTATTGAAGGAGCAAACGACTTTTGGAGATATTCTGCTGCTCGTGAAGCACGGGCGCCTCGATGGCGCTCAGGCACGATTGCGGAGCATCTGGGAGAGTCTTGTAGTTCTCAAGTACGTTGTGCATTGCTCAGTAGACTGGAATGCAGCTTCAATGGCTTTAAATCTGTATGATGAATTCAAGCGTGTGAACATAATGCAAGGAAATGGCGTTTGGAGCACCCTCACAGAGGAGGAAAAACGAGAAAAGCAAGAATTCTTCGATCAGTTCAACAACTTGGATGTAGACCTCAAGAGTTTTGTGAAGCGTCCAGTCGAGCAAATGTGCAGCGAGGTCAACAAAATCGAACCGACCGCATTCCCCGATATACAAATGGGTTTCGTTCTTATGAACCAATATGATGCGATATTCCGCCCCTTATCTACATTCGTACATGGTGGATTAGCAGGGTCCCGCGCTCCTATCGAACGATTCCTTGGAGAAGACTGTGATCCAGTGAGAGAAAAGGCGAATGCAACAGGCATTCTCTGTGCTGCCACTGAGTGGCTGTCCAATATCATAGAATTTTGGACTGACCAAAGCACTGTGGACGAATACAAAACTGTTTGGACGAAATGTAAAGAGGCGACTCAAGAAGTAGTGGCTGCAAAGGACGAGGCGCAAGCAGTTTAAGCGCAATCTGAGGAGTAGATTCGATGAAACTGCTGGCCTTGTTTGCTTTTGCTTCGATGTTCCTGCTGCCTGCAGTCGGCAACTCCGCCCAGAGGCAGTATAAGCATAGAACATCTGCGCCTGTGCTGCCCGACTTCGTCAGGGTGCTCCATATTCGGCTCGGCGTGGATACTGAGCGGCGGCTTGAGCGCAAGATCGGTAAAGGCGAAGTAACCCTTGGCGGGCACTCGAACAGCGGTCGTGAATGGTTCTTCAGCAACGGGCTGGTGTTGTATGCCGACGCCTTCGAACGCATAGGCAACAAATATTTTTTGGATACGCTCCATTTTTTTGCGTGGCGCGGTCGGCTCGGCGAGACAAAAGAGTTGAAGGAATTGGGGCTGGGCGTCTGGAGCAAACTACGTGTCGGTATGACACAGAGCGAATGCCTTCATGCGCTGCCGACTCATGTTCTTAACCTGCCGAAACCGAAAACCTCACCAGACGCGATCATCTGGCAGCAGAATGTAAAGGGAACGCGAGCGGGCAAGCCGGGAATGTTCGACTATGCAGCAACGCTTCAATTTGCCAGGGGGCGGCTGAAATCCCTTCTGCTGGAAGGCAACCTTATCGAGAAGTGAAGCTGTTCAGCACTGCAGCTGCCGCTACGTATCTCTCCTACTTCCGCGCGCTATAAACTGTTTCAGAACTCTCCGCTGTTGCCTCCAAGTCCTTATAATCGCCATGAATGAAAATGTCGTGGAAGCCCGCCTGTTCCAGCATCATGCTCATCTCATATTTGAAGTACCAGCGCAGAGACATCGTGTGTAGTTCCGATTCGATAATATGCCCATCCAGCGTTGCCTCATAGCGGCGCTTTTCGGTCTTTAGCTGCTCGAAACGATCCGCAGTTTCTGTCCATAAATGTGTGGTGATTGCCGCGCCGTCTCGCGTACGAATTGTCGGTCCCCATAGGGTGACATTCGGATCGATTTCCGTCTTGAATGCCTCATCCGGCAGGAAAGTCTCGAAAAGCAGTTGTCCGCCGGGCAGCAGATGCGCATAACATCGCCGTAAGGTTTCTAGCGCCTCGTCGCGGTCACCGAGCAGTTGAAACGAACCTGCCGTGAGGAAGATGGTCTGATATTTGCAGGGCAGGTCCATTCGCTGCATCGACTGCTGATAGAGCACGGGTTTCAGTCCCTGCTCTTCTGCCTTGCGCCGACAGGTGGCAAGCATCGTTTCGGAAGCGTCCACACCCTCGACATCCAGACCCATTTTCAGGTAGCGTAAGAGATGTTTGCCGGAGCCGCATGTCAGGTCGAGCGCTTTGCCGGACACCTCTTTGATTTTGCGGGCATAAAAATCGAAGTCCGCGCCCGGTGTATCTCCGCCCATATAGTCCCACATTTCGGCGGCGATGCCATCGTAACTTTCGCTCAGGTTCAAGTCGTGTCCTCCACAACAAATGTTTTTGTGTAATCTCGATCGAATGCATTTCTGTATCGCGGCGAACGGGGATTTGCTAAACCACAGCGGTCGGTTTTCATTGCTGGCGTTTTATCTTGTCGCATCCTGTTGCGGGAGGCTGCAGTTCATCGCTGCGGAAAGTAAGATGGAAAGTCGTAGTGGAAGGCACAGTGGAAAGGCAAAGATTCCGCAAATTGTGTTAAAATAACGGTAGTAGAAAACGGTGCAAATCCAATTGACCGCTGTCTTTCAGGAAGTGCCTGCAGGCTATATCGGCTTCGTTGAAGAATTACCGGGCGCGAACACGCAGGGGGAAACTCGCACGAACCGTGAGGCAGCGATTGTACTGGTTCTGGAAGCTATCGTGTTTTAGCCAAAGAAGCACTCTAGGCAAGAACGTCATCCGGGAAGCTTTCTGCCTTACAAATATGCGAACTTAATAAGCAAAAGCTTTTATGGGGGTGAAGGGGGTCTGGTGGCTTCCGCGGTCTTCAAAACCGTCTGAGAGGCAGGCAACTGTCTCTGGTGGGTTCGATTCCCACGCGCTCCCGCCAATGTTCGAGCGATCCGAAACTCCGTACGAAGTTTCGGATCGCTCGTTTTCATGCGCGGATATCTGCCACAATACTGATAGCATTCCCACCAACTTATAGCAGATAGAGAAGCAGCGATAATGACACAGACAGTTCTGGTAATCGACGACAGGCGCGATATCGCTGAAATTGTCGAAACCTCCCTGACAGAGAAAGGATACGGCGTTACAATCGCTTCCGATGTTGCAGCAGGAATTGAGAAAATCGCTGCGGAGAATCCGGATATGCTCATTCTGGGGCTCGCGTTGCCGGATGCGTTCGCAATGATGCAGCGCCTTCGTGCTGCCGTACAGTCTGCTCGACTGCCCGTAATTCTCATCCTGAGAGCGTGGGCGCTGGAAGAGGATGTTCGAAAGGGTTGGGATCTGGGAGTAGATGCCTATTTGCCCGCCGAGTTCGACCGGCGCGAACTTCTAGCCTATGTCGGACGCATATTCAAGTCTACTAACGAAGAAAATCCAGCAGACTGCTCTGCCTGCAGTGGCGGAATATAGTAAGGGGAGCCTGACAATATCGCATTTGCCCCTCTCCCGAATGAGGTCCGAATGGCAGGGAGAGGGGTTGGGGTGAGGGCGCTTACTTCCCGACCACGATAATCGAGAACGAACCCGGTACCATCGGGCCGCGGTTGCCACGTCCACCCGGCTGCGCAGGAGCTGTCGCCGCACCGTATTCGCCAGCGATCAGCAGTACTTTGCCCGTCTTGTTGTCGATCGTCATCGTCTTTGCACCTGGCATCGTCTTGACATTCTGTTCGATCACGAATTTCGTCGGCGAGGTTTCCTTGATTACCGTCAGCGTTCCGTCACCCTGCGAGCTGAAGCACTCCATCGTTTTGGGGTTGAAGCCCGCGCCGTCACAGCCGCGGCCGATCGGCAGATCGCCGAGATACTTGCCGTCGTTGGCGTCGAGCATTACCATCGCCTGAGGCTCGCGGCATGCCACGAACAGCACATGGTTCTTTGCATCGAGCGCCAGCCCGGCGTTGCCGGCGCCCTTACCATTCAGGCTATACTGAGCGGTCACTTTCATCGTTTTCGCATCGACGACTGCCACGGTCCCCTTGTCTTCGACATCGACATACAGGTGGCCCTTGCCATCCGAAGCGGCTTGCTCGGGAGCCCCGCCGAGGTCGATCGTTCCGAGCAGCGCGCCGTCCTTCGCGTCCAGTACAGTTACGTTCGGCGCACTGTGGCTGAAAATATAGACGCGGTGGTTGAACGAGTCAGCCAGAATACCGTCCGGCCGGCCCTCGACCGGAATAGTTTTGATCAACGCCATCGTCTTCGTGTCCCACATTGCGACCGGACTGCTCGAAGCGAACCCATGATGAGACTGAGCGTCCACAGCCGCCCCGCGCGCATTGGTCATCGGAATCTCACCGGCGGGCGCGAGCGTGTCGAGATCGAAGGAATTGACGCGGGGCGCAGATCCGCCGCGCGCAATATACAGTTTGCGGCCGTCGGAATCCGCATAAACATAGTCGAAGCCGCCCTCGCCGCCAACTCTGGCAGTCTTCAGCACATGGTACGGACCGTCGGTTGCCGTCTGCTGTGCCAGTCCAGTTGTCGCGAGAATCGCGAGTCCGGCTGCCACGGAAAGAAAAGATAGTCGCATCGTTGAAATCTCCATCTCATAAGTGTCGCACGATTGTCGAAGCCGGATTGACGGTCTGTACGCGCTAAAAATCGGGCGATGCAGTTGCATGAAGCGTGTTGAAGAAATATTTCGGATTGGTTTTGCTTCACCGGCTGATCACACCTGAGTGACGCTTTGCATCGCGGCAAACTATTTCGGCTGCCAGCCCCGTCAATCTTTCGGTTGAAGCATTCGTCTTATCGGAATGCTTTTCTTCAGACGCGCGACGACAACGTTCGTTTCGAGTCTGAGAGAATTATAATGTAAGAGGAGAATTGCCATGGGGCACGACAGGAGTCTAAGATGCAGAGAATTCGGCCCAACGCAGAAGAGTTACTTGTTACCAGAGCCACGGTTGCGCTCATTGCGGCAGCACTTCTTGTTGGTACCAGCGGATGCCGCTCTGCTACAGCACCCGCCGTTTCGCCTGTTGTACCCGAAAAACTGGCGCAGAAACAGACTACACTTCTAGTATCAGCAGCGTCATCGCTGACCGACGTGCTGAATGAGATCGGAACCGAGTTTACGAAAACGCATCGTGATGTAATCATAAGCTTCAATTTCGCCGCTTCAGGCGCGCTGAAGCAGCAGATCGAGCAGGGCGCACCAGTCGATGTATTCGCTTCCGCCTCACCAAAAGAGATGGATGCGCTTGCAAAAAACCATCTGATCGACTCGGCGACACGTCTCGATTTCGCGAGCAATCGCCTCGTGCTCATCGCCCCGCTCAACAGTGGATCCACCGGTTCTTCTCGCAGGCTCACGGGTTGGGACGGTCTGAAGTCGCCTGCTGTAAAGCGGATCGCGCTGTCGAATCCCGCGACGGTTCCTTCCGGCAGATACGCGCAGGAGACTTTGACTCGGCGCGGACTCTGGGAAATTGTGAAGCCAAAAAGCGTTTTCGGAGAGAACGTCCGGCAGACCCTCGCCTACGTCGTGAACGGCGATGCGGATGCCGGAATCGTCTTCGCAACCGATGCTGCGGCCAACTCAGGGGCGCCAAGTACGACAGAAAGCAAACGCGATTCAACTACGATCAGAGTTCGGATCGTCGCCGAAGCGGTTCCCGGCAAGGATCATTCGCCGATTGTCTATCCCGCCGCAGTTGTCAGCGCCACGATGGAAAAAGATGCTGCACATTCCTTCGTCGCCTACCTCCAGCAGCCTGCCGCACAAAAGATACTCGGGCGGTACGGGTTCGGCGTCGCTCCTCTGACCAGTAAGTCCACTGATAAGAGCAAACCTTAAAATGCCCTCCGTCGCCACCGATCTCAGTCCTCTCTGGCTCTCTTTGCAGGTCGCGTTGCTGGCGATGGCGATGCTGCTGCCGGTCGGGATAGCTGCCGCATGGTGGCTGGCGCACGGACGTCCTTTCCGTGGCAAAACTCTGATCGACACCCTGCTGACACTTCCGCTCGTGCTGCCGCCCACCGTCGTCGGCTATGGGCTGCTGCTGGCTCTTGGGCGCGGTACAGCGTTCGGCAAATGGCTCAACGATTCTATCGGGCTGCGGCTGCTGTTCACCTGGCAGGGAGCAGCGCTCGCCGCCGCGATCATGGCGCTGCCCCTCTTCGTCAGGACAGCCGCCGCAGCCTTCGCTTCAGTCGAGACCGAACTGCTCGAGGTCGGCCGGACGCTCGGCGCAACCGAGCGCGATCTGCTGCTCACGGTGATCCTGCCCGTCTCCTATCGCGGGCTGCTTGCGGCGTTCGCGCTGTCATTCGCCCGCGCGCTCGGTGAGTTCGGCGCGACGCTGATGGTCGCCGGTTCGATACCTGGCCGTACACAGACTCTGCCGCTCGCGCTCTATGCCGCCGTGCAAACGGGAGCAAGCCGTGACGCACTTCGCTATACGCTGCTGCTGACCTTCGTCGCTTTTCTCCTATTAGGCATTACCGGGGCTTACCAGCAGCGGCTCACCAATCAGCGCGGACAGCGCTGACAGACTAATGTGAGGCAACTCCTAGCGGTTAGCCTACACTTCGTCTGTTTCTTCAGGGTAGTCGAAGCCCTCGTACTCCTCGTTCCAGATCAATCGACCGGTTTCAAGATCAGTGACCAGAGTATGGAACCAGGTCATGAAGTCGGGAGCCACACACTGCTGCCCGTACGCCTCATGATCGAACTGCACAATCTGGCCGATCCTGCCGCCTACTGCCGGATCGAAATCGATGCAGAACTGGTTCGCGCCGCTCCCTTCCTTTGCAAACGGAACCCATGCCGCGTCCAGAAACACGCGCTTTACCTCAGGACCGGCTCTGTCTCCGTCCGGCATATCGTCTTTGATGTCTTCGAGAGTGTCGAGATTGCCCAGCCACTCATCCAGGATTCTCGCCATCGGAAGCAGACCATACGAGCACGGGATGAACGTTCCCCCCATCGGTTCATAGCGTTCGTCGGATCGCTGACCATTGTGCCGCAGGTAGGATTGTCGCACCTCGGTAGGGAACTGGAAACCGCAGCGCTGCTCGACCTCGGCTATCTGTTCCTCGCTCGCTCCCGGCAAGAGGCCATCATATATTTTCGGCGCGTTCTGCTGGAGAAAGTTCTCCAGCCGCTCCCATAGTGCGTCCATTTTGTTGTTCAGGGGTGCGTCCACCGAATATCTCTCTGTCGTCATTCTGGGCGCGACCCCGTTCCGAAGAGCCTGCGGTGGATTTCGGCGATGCGCTCCGGTTCCACTTTAGCCTTGCGGTCGTAGGTGAGCAGACCGTTGATCTCCTGCTCGATGTCCGTCAACTGCGTGTAACAGAAACCCGACACGAATGGAAGCTGCGCCAGACCTTCCATCAGGTCTTCGTATCGGACGAGCAGTTCGGCGTTGTCGCGCACCGCAGCATAGACTTTGTACAGGTTGTCTCGCTGTTCGGCGGGCAAATCGGGCAGGGCAAGGAAACCGCCCACTTCCGTAAGCATGATCGGCTGTCCCTGATACGCGGCTCCTCTGGCGTAAACGGCGCGGCTGCCCGTCCAGATGCGCGGCGGCATGTCGCCTCCCGCTAGTTTGTCTTTGTAGTGCGCTTTGAGAGCGTCGCTGGTATGACTATAATCGTGAATCGCGATGATGTCGGTGACGTCGGTATGCTCCCAGCCGTCGTTATCGATGACGGGACGTGCGGGGTCGATATGGCGTGTAAGAGCGACGAGGCGCTCCAAGAAAGAGTACTGACCTGGATGACCTTCCTTCAGACCCGGCAGCCCCATACTC
>JBBQPY010000147.1:0-13777 GCA_038216735.1 Chthonomonadales bacterium | reverse complement strand
CGTCGTTTTGAACCGAATGACCGATTTTTTGGTGACATTTCAGTCACGTAAATTTCCAGAGTGGCCGCACAGGGCATTGTAGAGGCCCATTTTCGTTGCAACTTGTCTATGTCGGTTATGTCTTATTTCGCAATCGATCTTTAGAACTCACAGAGGCTGGCGCAGACGAGTGGTGGGGAGCGGGACCGAAAGGAACCGGTAACAATTTTGCAGCATCCAGCCTCGTCATCAAGTATCTGAACCATCCCCTTTTCGTCCGAGCGGCTGCCTACAGTGATCTGACGAATATCTACAAGGTCAAGATCGACAAAACCACTGTCGGCTATGTCATTACAATCGACGGTGGCGATACGAGCGCTGGTTATACAGCGAAACTGCTCATCAGACGTGTGGGTAAAGTCTTTGCCCTCAAGCAGCGCACCGTTCGTGACGGCGTAGCGCCCAAGGAGTGGTGGGTAGCGACCACGTTTTCTGACCCTTTCCAAATGTAGTATTCACTCCGAGCCGGTCGTAGCGTGGAGACGCAACGAGCAAGTTCAACGACCGACGCGCCTGGCTGTGATCTCAAGGGGACTGTCAGTACGCCCAATAGAGCAAAACAATGCCCGATCAAGTGTATTCGTTCGAATGGCTTCACCTAGGTACGATAAGCTACTACCTCATCTATCGTCAGGGAGAAAAACAACTCGATATTTACCTGGAAGTCTCTGGTGTACATAAATTCAACTACATCGGTTGGGAAGCAAGTTTCCAAGAGTGGACTGAGCCGCCAAAGCAAGCTATCTCTGCCGCCGAGCAGTCTGTGATCCGCGAACGCGTCGAGGCTTGGTGCAAAAGTGAGAAGCTCAAAATTGACTTTGGCCCGCCCCTCGATATGGCTGTCGAAATCGCCAGATATAAAGAAGAAGGATGGACAGTAGAAACACTGCCGGACGGAACTGTACGACTTTCAACTGAGCCAGAAGAGGGACTTTTAGAACGTATGGGCCGTTGGTTTCGAAAATAGGTTAGCAGGATCATAATCTCCGAACTTGTACGCTATACTAAAGTTATCAGACTATCAGGCGAGGATAAACAAACACGAGGACGGAATTATGCTCCTCGGTTATGCACGCGTGAGTACCCCTGCCCACGCCCCTTGTTAACCACAGGGACTGTTTTTAATGCCGCCTGATTTCACTCATTTTGAGGCAATCTGTTCCCCATTCGTTCACCTCGGAGGATTTCCATGAAGACACTGACTTGCTCTCATATTCCGCCCGTGTACCGGGGAGAAAACCTCCGCGCCGTCGCGATGCCGCTGGGTGGAATAGGGACAGGCAGCGTCGCGCTTTGTGGCGATGGAAGTCTGCGCCAATGGCAACTTTGCAACAACGTCAATCATCTGGCGTTTGTGCCCCATTCATTCTTCGCCATTCGCGCACAGAAGCAAGGTCAGCCCGCCGTGTCCCGCGTATTGCAGTCGGGCGCGCTTTACAATGAGGAGTCTGCGCCGATCCCCTCGGTGAACGATTACGTCATCCCGGAGGAGTGCAAACGACTGCTGGAGACCCTTCCCGGGGTGCAGGCGACGGAATTCATTGGCGAGTATCCTGTTGCCGAAGTGCGCTACATGGACGAGGCTCTGCCCGTAGAAGTCTCCTTGACCGCTTACTCTCCCTTCTGCCCACTCGATGCGGAAACCTCCGGTCTGCCTGTGGTAGTTTTTCAATTTACCGTCCGCAATCTCTCCGATAAAACCGCTCATGCTCACCTGGCAGCGACCCTGCAAAACTTCGTAGGCTGGGATGGGATTCGGAACATTACGGGAGTGGAGTGTTCGCAATACGGCGGCAACCAGAACCATGTTCTTCCACTGCGTGGGCTAACAGCGGTTGTCATGGAGAATATCAAACTGCCGCCGAATCATCCTCAGAATGGGTCGCTCTGCCTGGCAACGCTAAATGAGGGAGCCAGCCTGTGTCCTGCGTGGAATGATGTCGCCGAATTCTGGCAGGACTTCACCCGCGATGGCCAATTTGTCGCCGGTCAGGGCACTCCGCCGACGCTGGAAGGACGCACTATCAATGGAGCGCTCTCCGTTCCGGTTCAACTCGAACCGGGCGAAGAAAAGACGGTGACCTTCCTTCTGACCTGGCACTTCCCCAATCGTTATGTGAACTGGGGACAGGATTTCAGCGGCATTGAAGAAAAAAAAAGCCTCTTCTGGCAGGGCAATGCCTACAATACCCGCTTTGCCAGTGCAGCGGCAGTCGCGGAATATGTACGTGATAACTTCGATCGGCTGTCCACCACCACCAAGCTGTTCCGAGATACCTTCTTCGACAGCACACTCCCCTATGAACTGCTAGATACCGTCTCGTCACAATTGTCCATTATTCGCACGCCTACCTGTCTCTGGACAGAGGATGGGCGCTTCCACGCATTTGAGGGATGCGGCGGAGCCAGCACAGGAGGTTGGCTGGCGACGGGCGGCTGCTGTCCGTTAAATTGCTCGCACGTGTGGAACTACGAAATGGCGCTTGCAGCGCTTTTCCCCGACTTAGAACGCACAATGCGCGAGACGGAACTGTTCCATCAACTGCATCCTTCCGGATACCTGCCCCACCGCGTCACGGTACCTCTGTATCTCCCTCGTCCCTGGGAGCGCGGTATTGGCGGCCCGCACAACCCGGCCCTCGATGGTCTGCTCGGAATGGTGTTGAAGACGTACCGCGAACACAGACGCTGCTCTGACCCTCAGTGGCTATCGCGTGCATGGGCGCCCATCAAAACAGCGATGCACTACGTCATGACCGTTCACGACGCGGATGGCGATGGGGTTATCAAGGGGGAACAGCCCAATACATACGACATCTCCATCTATGGCCCAAACACCTTCATCGGGACACTCTATCTCGCGGCGTTGCGAGCGGCTGAAGAGATGGCGCGGCTGCAGAACGAACAGGAACTCGCAGTCCAGTATCGGGAACGATTTGAGAAAGGCAAACGGGGCTATGATGAACAACTCTGGAACGGTGAGTTCTGGATTCAAATTTATGACCCGGAAAAGAATCCCGAACAGAACTATGGAAAGGGATGCCACTCGGATCATCTGCTGGGACAGTGGTGGGGGCACATCCTGGCGCTAGGCCACGTATTGCCTGCGGATCATATCCATGCCGCTGTGCAGTCTATCGTGAAGTACAACCTGCGCGAGAACTTCGTGGGGCACAAACAGGTTCCGCGCATATACGCTTCCGACGACGAGGGCGGAATGCTGCTCTGCACCTGGCCTCACGGGGGCCGCCCGGAAGTCCCTACTTTATATTCCGACGAGATATGGACAGGCATTGAGTACGAAGTCGCGGCTCTGTGCATTTTCGAGGGCTTGCCAGACGAAGCGCTCCGTATACTCAAAGCCGTCCGCCAGCGATATGACGGTGCGCGGCGCAATCCCTGGAATGACGTAGAGTGCGGCGACCATTATGCCCGCGCAATGTCCAGTTGGTCTCTGTTGGATGCTGCCTGTGGCTACGAATATGATGCTTCGGCGGCGACTCTTGCCGTTGCGCCGAGATATAGTAATGGCGACTTCAAGGCATTTCTCATAACATCGGGTGCCTGGGGCTCCGTTGCAATCACGAAATCGGAAATTGGTATGGAGGTGCTTATCAGCATTGAGTGGGGTGAGATGGACATTTCAAGATTGTCACTTGCGTCTTTGGGAGCGGAAATAGTTACCGCACATGACGGCACAAGGCCGGTAGCTTGTTCACTTGAGGTCGATCAGTCCCAGACCCTCGTCAGATTCTCTGCTCCCGTTCATTTACAAGCCCAGGACACGCTGGCGGTTCATGTGACGTTTGCCATCAAGGGGTAGCACTGGCCACTGACCCCATTCGACAGTCGGCGTTTATCCACCGCGTAGCGGGTAAGAGCGCGTATTTTGCTTCAGATGGTGACCCAAACGACAGGGATCTCTAGTCACCACCAGTTGATCGTGACGCATTCGGCCTTGCCCGAATAAACATACCAGGAGTTAAGCAAGTCTTTCGCGTCAGATATATCCTCTAAGCGGTAACGTTCGCTACAGCGAGCCACTCTCCTTCTCACGATAACGAACCAATAGACCATGACTCGTCGTCTACTCGATATATTAGGAGAAGCTGATGTTCCGGCTCAGCTTCTGCCTGATAGTTTGTTTGGCACGACAGCCTTCTCTCATAGCTCTACGCTAATTGGTGATGTGCTGACGGTAGCGAAAACTGCGAAACATCTCCCTTTCATTAAGCGTAAGTTTCTTGCTGGAAGCAGACGGCACTAATAACGAGCAGAGGCTGACCGGAAAATCAGCCACTGCTATTCTTTTGTGTGACTATGCGGCGCCGTTGGCGGACGTTTTGTTCGTAGCGACCGGATGGGTATTCCTTGTCTTCGAACTATCAATCGTTGAACCGTTTGTCTCATTCGGGTGGTGCATTCCAGAGTCATTGCACATGCTCATCGAGCCCGATGACGCGAACATCTAGCTCTGCTTCAGGATAGAAGCGCAATAGCTCTGCCTTTAACTCAAAAACCTGTCTGGCCGTTGGCGATGGCAGTTGGGGAATGATGACATCGATTCTGCCGTTGCACTCTACGGCCAGTATCACGGCGTGGATTTTGCGAACCGCCTCAATAAAAACGGAGTTCGCTTGTTCGAGCTGTGTCATGGTGCAATCCGCCTTTCAGAGCAAATGTAGGTGCCACCGCCAGGACAATACGGCATATAAAAAGAGTCTCAGAAATACTGCAACGGTATCACTGGGAAATCTTAGTCTTATAGTTTTACCATTGCTTACAGAGGCAGCTAGGCGACTTTGCGTCCCTGTCTGCGGCGACGGACGGTAGAATACTAAAGTAGCCAGGGCAGCAACAGGCTGCCGCCGATATACCTACTTGCAAAATTCATGCCAATTTGACACTTTTGCCGTTAACGCCCCAACTATTTTTCAATTCAATTGCGAGGTAGGGTAGCGAGACCGGATCGGAAAAAGAGTCTATACTCCACAGTTGTGCCTCTCCTCGACACACATGTAGGTATCGGACGTGTTCAGCGCTTGACACGTCCGATACCTATTTCTCTCGCATGGCATGAAAACATATTATTTCAAAGAATTTCTAAATATTTTCATCCATGTCCGGTCTTTTTGCTAGAATTGGCATGAATTGTGCACCAAGTATATTTAGTGGTCATTTATGAAATACCCTCGCGACTGCTTCCTCATATGACTTTCTCTCCTGCATCGCGGCGTTCCTCTGCTAGCATTCCTGTTCGTTCTCGCTGCCGCTACGGTGCAGGCACAGGCGGATACCCGATGCGAGCGGTCCTTTACCTGCCGCGCCCGTTCCTATTGCGGCGTCACTCTGAGCCGCAATAGCGTGAACGAATGCGGCGGGAAGGTCCGGTGAAATGACTCCGAAGCGTTGGTAAACGTCTCCTGTTTAGGCGCAATATTGGTCGGTTGCTCGACGGAATTAACCGCATTCGCATCCCCGCTAAGAACGATGGCCGTTCCTTTTGGATCGATCGTACCGACGCCGTGAACTCGGATTGCCATATCGACCGGATCGCTGCCTGGATTGACGACCTTGACGATGACCGTCTGGTCGGCGGTCGCGTAGGTGGCCGAGGCGATAGCCGATACCGTTGCGGCGGCAGGCTCCGCATTCGTGTCCGTCACCAGCTTTTCATCGACAAACCCGCGGACACGATTTCCTTTCACCTCCAGGCGCAGGTCGTACCAGCGACCGGTTTCGACCACAAACGGAACTCCAGCGCCATAGGCGACCCGCTCACCGTTCTTCGCGGCTTCGCAGCGCGCAAGCGTATTGCCCCAGCCGCCGACATTCCACCAGCGATAGTTCTCGCCATCTTTTGCATGGAATAGCACGATAAAGCCTTCGCGTCCGCTCTGCTTGCGTGCCTTGAGGCGGATCGTATAGTCGGTCCAGTTCGGATCGCCGGTCATTGCCCACGACTCGGAATCCCCATCGGCGGGGGAGATCGCCTTCTCCGTGGCCTCCCACTTGCCGCCAGTCGTCTGCCAGCCTTTGAGCTCTGCGGCAGGGTGGACATTCAGGAGCGCACGGCCGTCGGGCCCGGTCACGGAGAGATCGGTATACTCTACCTGTGTATGCCAGGTACCGACGCCGATCCCACCGTGCGAAGCGGGCGCACTCTCCGGCGCTCCCGGGGCTACTCGAAGCGCGGACTCTAGAACCCTGTCCCCGCGATTCTTCGCGAGCATCGACTGCGCATAGTAGCTCGCTGAGCCGAAGCTGCTCAGGGCGTCGTAGCCGATGAGATTCGTCCCCCATTGCCATGCCCGCGGATAGCCCTTCGTCGTATCGGCCGGATTCACGTTGACCAGGAGTGGCGCATAGCACTCAAGGGGGATGGTGTCGGCATTCTGTTCCAGTCCCATGATAAAGGCGGCATCGGCAAGCGCGGCATTGAGGTTTGGCGTCGGGCGTCCCTCCTGTGTGGCCCACTCTCCGACGAACGTTTGGATACCGCTCGCCTGTCGCCCGCTAAAAGCGCCCCCGGAGAACGTCAGCGGCGCTGGCGCACCCGACGAAGGGTTGTACTGGAGGCTCTGTGTCATCAGCTGGCGCGCGCTGCGGTAGAAGTGATCGTCGTACAGGTCGGGCTGGAAGCCCTTCACCGGCGCTGTGGCGATGATCTTAAGATGGGGATATTTTGACCGAATCGCTTTCGCGATCTGCGTGAAACGACCTTCGTAGCTGCCTGATCGATCGAACCAGTCCTCGTTACCGATCTCGACATAGCGCAGCCGAAACGGCCTGGGAAAGCCGTCTGCGGCGCGGCGTTTGCCCCACTCGCTTGTCGCAGGACCACTGACATACTCGATCTCTTCCAGCGCCTCCTGTGTGTACTGCGCCAACTCGGGGCTGCCCGCATCGACATGATTGCCGTTCAAGACATAGCCCGCGAAGACTGCCAGGACAGGCTCTGCTTTGAGCTGTTTACACCAGAGCAAATACTCCGGCATTCCGAATCCGTCAGAAGATCGATAGCCCCAACAGCCCTGATGCCCGGGCCGCTGGTCCGCAGGACCGATCATCTGCTTCCAGTTGAACCGCGTCGGGAAGGTGCTGCCCTCGACATAGTTGCCGCCGGGCAGACGGATGAAGCCCGGATGCAGGTCGGCCATCAGCTTCATCAGGTCGGGACGCAGACCGCCACGGGTGTTGTGGTAGGTCGGCGGAAAAAGCGAGACGAGGCTGAAGGAAACACTGCCGGAACCTGTCGCGGAGAGGACGAAACGGGCTTTCGCAGTCTTCGGAGTTTTGCGGTCGGTCTTGAGCGTTACGGTGTACTTTTGCCACGCACCCGATATCGGTTTCGTCCTCGCCTTCGCAACGGTGACGCTGCCTTCGTCTGTCAGGAGCGACGCCGTCACCGGCCCCGCGAAGCCCGCGCCTCCCCTGGCATAGAAACTAGCGGTGTATTTTGTGCCCGGCCGAATCGGAATGCCCCAGTAGCCATCGTTCGCAACGCCTGTCGTACCGCCGGTAAGGTCGAGACGCAGGCTGAGCGGCAGTTCGCTGTTGACCGGATCGTTGCGATCGATGCTCGTCTTGCCATCGCCAATCAGCGACCAGTGCACCGGCAAATCCTGCGACGCAGACTGCGGCCGACGGGGCGCGGGATCCTGGAACGTACGGTTCTGAATAAGCTCCGCAAAGAGTCCGCCGTCATAACTGTGATTGATCTCCTCAGTCATCAGTCCACCAAAAGTAGGTGGGATTGCCGTGCCCTGCTTGCTCAGATCGATGTCCAGATTTGCCATAACATCGGCCCGAATCGCCTGCCCTGGCAGACTGCAGAGCGTTACGAGCAGTACGATGCGCGTGGTCGCGGATTTTAATAGGTTCATCTCTTTTTTCACCCTTGCTTATGACCTGGTCGTCAGCTTCTCTTTCGTCCGTAGAGCAGCTGAATTGCAAATCGATTGCCTGTTGGCCAGGCATATTCGAGTCCGTATCGAGCCGTTATTATCGAAAAACCTTTTGAAGGAAGTAGTACAGGTTGTTTTTCCACTCCGTTGGATCGTGCGCGTGTCCATCTACATTCCAGACGTGCAGAATGTTCTCTTTCTTGAGATAGGCGTGGACTCCCTGGCTGATGCGGATAAGGCCATCTTTATTGCCGACGGAGAGCCAGAGCAGCTTTAGCTTTGCACGCGCCGCTGCAGGATCTGCGACAAGCTGTTCGGGAGTCTTCGTATTCGGAGCCGATGAGAACCCGCCCACCCAGGCAAACGTGTCGAGATGTGCCAAACCGAAATTCAGCGACTGGCCTCCGCCCATCGACAGCCCTGCGAGCCCACGGTGCTTGCGGTCCGCCGCCACAGAGTAGCGCGCCTCGATGGCGGGCATAACATCCTTGAGCAGGTCCTGCTCGAAAGCGGCGAATGCGGGCGCCGTGGCATAGACATTGCCTTCCGCGCGGTCGTTCTTCTGGGCGCGACCATTGGGCATCACCAGGATCATCGGAACAGTTTTTCCGTCCGCAAGCAGATTGTCCAGCAGCAGGTTGGGGTGGGCGAAACGCTCCCACTCCGTCTCATCGCCACCTATTCCATGGAGCAGATAGAGGACCGGGTACTTCTTGTCCGGAGAGTAGCCGGGCGGCGTATAGACCTGCATCTTGCGTCGCGTTCCGACAGATTTAGAGTCGTATTCCACCATCTCCAGCTTGCCGTGCGGGATATCTGCCCGTCTGGTGCCGATGTCGGCGGGCGGTTCCGGATAGACCTGTACGTCGTCCGGATTCAGCACAATAGCACCAAACCCGGGACCGCTCGGTGGCTGATTCCCGGCAGCCTGACCGGCTCCAGTTCCTTGAAAAAGCAGCGGCGCGAACTCATGCAGACTGCGCCTCCATGTCAGCCATTCATGAGAAGTTCCCGGCGATTCGTAAAATGCCGTTTTAATGCCTGCTCTCGTTAAGGCGTCATGATAGCCTCGAACGCTGTCCTGCATTCTCTGGGGTTCGGTGGTTCCGATGCTCAAAAACAACAGTCGCATTCGCTGGTTGAATGCATCCGCGTTTGCCATCACCCCTTTGTTCGATGTCTTTGGGTCGAAAGCGCCGCTGAATCCGCCGCCAGCGCCGCTGAAGCCGCCGATGGAAGCGAAGAGATCCAGATGATTTAGCCCGATGGCATAGGCCTGGAAGCCCCCCATGGAGAGTCCAGCTAAGGCCCGGTGCTCCCGATCCGACAGGGTCCGGAAATTCGCATCGATGTACGGCACTAAATCTTTGCTGACCACGTCGTCGAATGCCTGGACGAAGTCCGGTCGGCCTCCTGGCACCCGCGGAGCAGCTTGTGCAGCCCCCGGTTTGGCGGCATATCCCCGCTCCATCACCACCAGCATAGGAACGGCCTTCTTCTCGGCGATGAGGTTGTCCATGATGAATCCGACATGCCCCTGATTCGACCATCCGCGCTCGTCCTCGCCGGCACCGTGCTGGAGGTAGAGAACAGGATAATGGGTATCGCGCTGTGTGTCGTAGCCGGGAGGCGCGTAGACATAGACTCGCCGCCATGTCTGTGTCGTATTGGAGTGGTACCAGCGCTCGCGCACGTCACCGTGCGGAGCCTCTTTCGGAAGGTAGTAGTCCACGCCTTTCTCCGGTACTTCGACTCCGCTAGTCTCTTTGCCGGTGCCGTAGAACGTCTCGCTGCCGGGATCGTTGACCTGTACGCCATCGATCACCAGCCAGTAGTAGTGGAAACCGGGTGTCTGGGGATCGGTCGTGGCAGTCCAGAATCCCTCCGCATCCTTCTCCGCAAGGTAACGCTTGCCGAGGTTGAATTCGATCTTCTGCGCATCGGGCGCCTTGACGCGAAAGATCACCCGCAGGTCCGGCGTAAGGCGCGGATATTCCGCGCCTCCGATATTGGTAGGCGCTGGCACACTGTCTGTAATAGCTTTCGAAGGGGTCTGGCTTTGGCCCACCCTGGACAGCGACAATAGCGCTATCAGGAAGATGACAACACGCATAGTTGAAACTCCTTTTCGTTGAGGCGCACGGTTTGATCCCAAGACGAGCGGCACATATTTCTCACGAGGTGCGGAAAGGCATGCATGTGGCCCCCTCCAGCATTTTTACGGGAACAACTCTTGCCGACAGCGGATTCTGTGGCTGATCGATCTTTTCGAGCAGCATCTCGACCGCTGCGGTTCCCACCTCCGTCATCGCATTGCTGACGGTCTGGATCGGAATAAAATAGCGCAGATCGATCCGGTGGTGGAACTGGACGATTGAGAGATCTTGCGGGATGCGCATTCCCAGAATATGCGCGGCATGCACCAGGGCCATCGCCTCGGACATCTCGTAGGCAAGGACAGCAGTCGGTCTGTTTTCCTGTGTCAGCAGGAGGCGTGCTGCCTCGATACGCGCATCGGCGCTCGGCCGCTCCGGCAGCGGATAGGCTTTCGGGAGCAGAGAGATCTGGGGCGTCTTCCCCGCATTCTGCATCGCCTGCGCATAGCCAGCGCGGCGATCGTGCTTGCTGTAGTGCCTGTTTTCCGGCTCGTCGGTATCGAGATAGGCGATGCGCTCGTGTCGCAGTTGCAAGAGAAGTTCGGTGGCGATCCGGCCGCCATTCCAATCGTCCGGGTGAACGCAGTCGAACTCCTGTTTTACATTGAGAAAAATCGCGGGGATACCCAATCGGTGAATGTGGGCCAGATAGGGTTCGGAAAAACCGAGATGCCGATTGATGATCACGCCATCGACGCAGAGTTCGCGCATTGTATGGGGCAGATACGTTTCGTCGTTGATCATGCTGTCGGGCGCCTGGGTCAAAACGAAACGGATATCCCGGGACGCGATCGCTGTCGCCAATCCGCGCAGCAATTCATCGGGCAGATACTGCCCGTACAGAGATTGGACGAGCGCGATATTTCCAAAGCGGCCTGCACGGATGGCGCGCGCGGCGGCGTTGGCGCGGTAACCAAGCTCGTGTGCGACCTTCAGCACGCGCTCCTGGGTCTCCGGCTTAATGCGCAGTTCCGTCGCGCGGCCGTTCAGGACGTGCGTGACCGTTGCCCGCGACAGTCCCATCTGGGCGGCGATGGTCGCGATCGTCGGATGGGCAGTGCGCACGGAAGCCGATCTTTTGTTATTGTGTTCCTCGGACATAGATTTTCCGGTTTTGGTGATAACGCATAAGTTCGGCGACTCGGAAATGCACCGGCGGATCGAAGCGCTATTTCGAGTCGGGCGCCTTGCGGTTGGCGACTCGGATCACCGCGTCAAAAGCTGGTTTGGGCTGATCGTTGCCGTCAAACAGCAGTGGTTTGCCGTTCGCACGCCATGAGACACCGTCGTTGATACCCCACAGGGTGACGACTTTCACCGATTTATGCTTGAGGAACACCTGGAAGAGACTGGCATACTGATCGGCGAGGCGCTTATTGGCGTCGTCTACCAGACCGCCCCGGGTGGTCGTCGCATTATTGGCGATATCCGCGCCGTTATTGCGCTGGCCGCCCTGCGCACCGTTCACGTCGAGTTCCGTCACGTGAATAGGCAGACCCAACGTTTCCAGTTCCGTCAGCGCTCTCTCCTCCTCTTCCAAACTGGGTGAGGAGACACTGACATGGGTTTGTGTGCCTATGGCCATCACCGGGACTTTTTTAGCCTGCAAGTCCTTGATCAGGGTGATGAGTTTCTGACGTTTGGCCGGGTTCTCCAAACCGTAGTCGTTATAGCGCAGGATCGCACCTGGATCGGCTTCGTGGGCATATTCAAAGGCTTTGGCGATGAAGTCCGGGCCGATGATCTGTTCCCAGGGTGAAGCCCGCAGGGTATTCGGGCCACCGTCGGAGATAGCCTCGTTGACCACGTCCCAAATCTTGATCTTGCCTTTGTATCGGCCGACGACCGTATGAATGTGCGCGCGCATCCTCTCCAGCAGCTCCTCGCGTGTTGCATGCGGTTCATTTATATCGAAACCGCCGAATCTGCGGCCAGACCGGGCTTCTCCCTGATTTGCTCTCGGCTGGTTGCCGGGAGGTGTCGGCGTCTGGGACGGAGTATTGTCCGCACTGGCTGGCGGAGTCGTGCCGGCGAACACCCAGCGAGGGGTCTGTCCATGCCAGACGAGCGTGTGCCCTACGATCAGCATATGGTTTTTGCGGCCAAATGCCACGTAGGCGTCAGCCGGGCCGAAATTATAGCCGTCCGTCCCCTCACGAGGATGAATGCTCTCCCATTTCAAGTCGTTTTCCGGGGAGATCTGGTTGAACTGCTCTTTTGTCAGTGCAATATCTTTCTGAACCATTTCCGGGGTCCGATTGCCACCGGCTTCCCCGGTGGTCACGGTGCGATTGATGGCCACACCGATCTTAAAGTGATGTTTGTAGGCATCTTTCAGTCTCGGGGTATTGGCAACCTGTGCCGCGGAGCTCGTGGCCACGAGCATCGCTGTGAAGGAGCCGAGAGAAACGTTGCGGTTGGAGCGAGAGGTCTTCATGAAATCATACCTTTCGGTAAATACAGAGGGATATTGCACAGGCATGAAAGCACGAGCGTGACCGTTTGCTATCACGAAGCAGCGGTCTGCTATCACGACGTAGCACACTGTACAGTATTCGACATAGCGATGTCAACATCATTCCTGATATCATCCTTTTTGTGCATGGGATTCTGGTTAACAGGGTATACATCTCTTGAGCATCTCGATCCCCAAGTTGCTACCGTATTTGGGAAGGAAATGAGCAGTCTGTTCCGCACAGCAGGCGATTGTCAGCGTCTGATGGCAAACGCTATGGCGGTAGGGATCCGGGGAAGGCTTTCTCACAATGACAGACCAACCCAGCACACCGATTCAGGCAATGGCTGCAATGCACGATGTTGCACGACCCGCTTGAAGAGCGCGTCTATGGCTGCGCACATGGTCTTGATGATGCCAGGATGCGGCAGGACGCTTTGCGAATAGGACTTGGGTTCCGTACTTGCCGCAACTAGGACTATCGCCTCCCTCTATTTCAAGGACAGCCTGACGCAATGAGTGGATATTGCGGTTCTGCTGTTATGTTCACAGTATCTTTTTTAGGATTTCGTTCTCTTCCTTTAAGCGGGCATTTTCGCGCTTGAGGATAGACAGATCGGCGTCTTGCGGATTGCCCTGCCCTGGAAAGGGACGCTTTGGAGCGTCTTCGAGACGTTTCTTCCAGCGCGAAAGGACACTTTCGGCGATCCCGAGGTCACGGGCTGCGGCGCAGGTATTGTCCCGTTCCTTCGCCAGGCGCACAGCATCACGTTTGAACTCTTCGGTAAAGACACGTCTCTGAGCCATCGGATACTCCTTTGAAAAGAGATATTCGACGCGAGCGACTTGCTTAACTCCTTGTACACTATTTCGGGTAAGGCCAACCCACATCTCCGGTGCTATAATAGCACCGGAGATGACAACAGGCGACATTTCCCTTGGGTTGGGTCGAACGTAGTGACTGCAATGGCTTGAGGATGGCAAAATAGCGTTTAAGGTTGTCGTTCATTGGGCACTCCTGAACTGTGGTAAGAACACGAATACCCAACTGACAGCCTCAATTTACAAGGTGCTGGACAGCAAACTAAAGATCGATTGCGAAATAAGGTAATCTGGTTGGCATGATTACCTTAACCAAGCTACGGCGCAAGCCGCGTCACTTCCAAAAGTTCACCGGTCTCACCCTGTGCGAGTATGACCAAGTACTCGCTCAAGTCACG
>JBBQPY010000146.1:0-13882 GCA_038216735.1 Chthonomonadales bacterium | reverse complement strand
GCTGGTGTCCGTTGGTAGCAAACTTGGTTGTTGGGCTGTCGGTCAATGGTGTACTCATGGGAGAAATCCTGTTCTCCGCCCTGGCGATCTACACTATTTCGTGTACGGGATTTTGTCTCACCCTATTGTGGCACACAGGGGACAACAATATTAGCGTCTACCTATATGGCGCTTGGTAATAATCTTATCCTTTCATGCTGGTTAATTCGAGGGACGTTCGCAAAGGACGCACCGAGAGCAATATTCCAGATGAAATGAGTACTGTAAAAGTGGACAATAAACTGTGAACATGAAACAACTCTCCGACAGCTATGCGCCTTCATCTCGATGTTCTGCTTCGCCCGACCTGTTAGATCTGGGCACCCTCCCAAACGATCATGACCTGCGCAAGTTGCCCGATATGGGGCGACAACACATTTTTAGACAGGAAACTACCAGTAGAATGACCAATGCCGCCAAGATGCTCGGCATACAAATACAGAATGGCTTCAGTCCCGAAGCACGTGTTTTTGCCAATCTGCTCCGACATCGTCAGGATGCCTATGAAGCGAAAGTGATCCACCAGTACGATAGCTCTAACCCGCAGTGGGCAGAGATGTTTAGCGCTGTTTCAACTACGCCTCAATTCCGCCTGGATGCTGGCTGGCGTCCAGGTCCCATACGAGGTAAAAGAAGTTTGCCTGCAAGAATTGCGTCGCGACTTCGATACCGAATGACATTTCCGACGATGCTGCGAGTTGCTCGCGCGTACGATCCCGATGTCATCTACTCGTGCCAGCAGGTGTGGGACATCACCGCCGCCACCTATATGGCCAAAAAGCTCGCTAAGCCCCAGATCGTCCATCTCCACTACATCATCGGTCCCTGGCTCGGCAAGCTCGCCCTCGCACGCCTCAAGACCTGTGATCACATCGTCACTGTCAGCGATTTCATTCGCCAGGAAGTCCTCGACTACGGCATCGCCCCCGATAAAGTCACCACCGTGCGCAACGCCATGAGCGTCTTTCCACTGCCTACGCCCGCCCAGCGAAGCAAAGTGCGTGCCGAGTGGCACCTGCCCGAGGACTCTCTGTTCGTCGGGATGGCAGCGCGCTTCGATGCGGGCAAAGGCGTCGAGGACACGATTGCCGCCTTCTGTCTGGCTGCGGGCAAACATCCTCACGCCTACCTGCTGCTGATCGGCGACGGTCAGCTGCGTCCCGCGCTCGAAGCACAGGCGCAGCAGTCGGGGTTTGGGGAGCGGATCGTGTTCACGGGTCGGCGCAGTGATGTGCCGGATCTGCTGGCGGGGCTGGATATCTTCTGTCATCCGTCGCGCAAAGACCCGGCACCGCTTGCCGTGCTCGAAGCGTGTGCGGCGGGACTGCCGGTGATAGGGTATGCGGAGGGCGGCATCTGTGAGTTTCTCATCGATGGCGAGACCGGACTGCTCGCTCCAACCGACGATGTTGCCAAACTGGCAGCTAAACTCGATTGCCTTCTGACCTATCCTGAAATGCGAAAATGTATGGGGCTTGCCAGTCGTGCTCGTATCGAAGCCGAGTTTCAGCCGAAAGACGAGGGTGCGAAATTCGCAGCACTGATCAACGAGGTCTGCACCGCACACGCTTCGTCACGTTTTTAAAACTATATCATCGCGTTCGAGCATCGTCAATCTCTCCACCCTTCTGTAATCCAAATTACCCATCTGGCTGAGAATCTTCCGAAATGTCAGTCATCAGGAAAGAAATGCTCGCACAGGTGGGTAAAGAGGAACCGCTCTAATCGATTCACTTCCTCGTCGTCATATTGCTGTCTATCTGTTTGCGTAGTTGTAACCGGATCTGTTCGGAGCTCTCCGCGAGAGTGTTTGAACCAGTGACGCTGAAAAACGACTGCGAATCCTCACTTGGTCACCCTAAACCGTGTTCGTATGAACCGATAGTGCTGTATAATGTATCTGTAGGATAGGGTCTCTGCTCTGCAATCGCGATCGATTCCTGCCGATAAATACTGCTACATTACCAGCCCACTCTGCGTTTTCTCGAATTTACAGTGCGCTGGTCAGTTGTATAACGCTGGCTTGGCATGCCTGCGACAATTTACCAGTTTATAGCAACAGGATGAGGGAGATGAATTGACTATGGCGGCGAGCCAGAGTGGCCATTACAGCCAGTCAAGAGTATCGGTATGCTGTCCATTTGAAGCGGAATCGCCTGCGATCGACATCGCTGAGGACGAGTTCGTCAACGACTCTGTGCAGTGTGTCCGACTGCCGTCCACCTCCGCACTGATCTGTACACGCAATCGAGGCGCGTCGCTCGTGCCCACCGTGTGCAGTATTCTTTCTCCAGGCAGGTCGATTCAGGAACTTGTGATTGTCGATCAATCGCCTGGCGATGAAACTGAATCCGCTCTGTCGCCCTTTCGAAATGATCCGCGTTTGCGCTACATACGGAGCGCGAGCTGGGGCTTGAGTGTCGCACGAAATGTCGCTCTCGCGGAGTCACGCTGCGACATATGCGCTTTTACGGATGACGACTGCGAAGTGGACGAAAATTGGCCGCGGGTCCATCAAGAAATTTTTGCGCGTTTTCCACAGGTCGCCGTTTCCTATGGAAATGTGCTTTCGGTAGATCACGACGAGACGCTGGGATTTATTCCGATCTATCACGTTGCGGCGAACCGACTCTGTACGACGGTACGGAACAAGATTCATGCGCGCGGTATCGGGGCGAACATGGCGGTGCGACGCGACGTCGTTCTGAAGCTCGGCGGCTTCGATCCTGAACTTGGCGCCGGTGCCCGCTTCTCCTCATGTGAAGATGGGGATATCGCCGTGCGCTGTCTCCTGTCGGGCTATCATGTCTACGAGACAGCCGATAGCAGCGTCGACCACTATGGATTTCGCACCTGGGAGCAGGCACGTGCGCTCATGCGGGACTCCTTCTTCGGTATCGGAGCTGCCTTCATTAAGCCGGTTAAATGCGGTTGCCGTGAAATGATTCCGCTTCTGGTATGGGAGCTGTGGACTCATGCTGTGTTCCCGAGCCTGCGATCTACTCTTACCTTGCAGAAAAATATGGGATGGGGCAGGGCGGTTAGCTATTTACGGGGTGCCGTGCAGGGTTGGCGCAGCCCAATCGACACGGTCCATATGCTCTACCTTCCGACGCATCAGGAGACGATGGTCAGCGCTGTGGACCCGCAGCAGCCGCTGTGATAACGCCTGTTTCTAAAAAAATAGTGGCACTTCGATAAAATGAGGTCATACGACGACGGGATAACTGTGTCACAGCTGCTGGAATATAGCCTGTTCACTGCTTCGGGATCCCAAATTTGGTACGTAGTTATTCTCCCCTCTGCTTATGAAAGTGCAGCGCGGGGCGGCGTATAAAATGCGATCAGGTTTGAGTACGTATTGAAGATACTCCCCATGTTTTTTGATGACGTCGTTATCGTACTCATCGAACCCCGGAATGCTAATTCATGACCCGTCTGGCACGGCGGAGACAGCAGAGCGCGCGAAAGACGGAGACGGACGGAATGGCAGCCGAAATCATTGTGGATCCCCCCCCAACCGCGAACGAACGCGTTGTCAAAAATGCCTTCATCTATCTGATGGGCCAGCTGCTGACCTGGAGCGCGACGTTCTTCTATGTTTCGATTGTACCGCGACATCTCGGCGAAGCGGGCATGGGGCGACTGACCCTCACTGGCACCACCATCGGAACAGTCACCGGAGTCCTAGGCTTCAGTATCGAAAACTTCATGGTCGCCGAAATCGGTCGTGATCGAAACAGTACCGAGCGCCTGGTACGTGCCCTGATAGGGCTACGTGTCGTTCTTCTGCCGGTAATGCTCGCCTGTGTTTTCGCAGCGCTGGCGATCACCAAAGCGAGTCCCATCGTACGACTGCTGACCGAAGTATCGCTGATCGGCACCTGTATCGGTTTTCTGGTCGGCCCGACAAACTCCGTTTTAGCCGGCTGGGAAGATGCGAAACGAGTCGCGAGTTTCTCTATTTTATCGTCGCTTACGCCCTTTCTCGTAATCCCATTTCTGCACTACGGACCGCTCGCAATAATTATCGTAGGCCTCATCTGTAGTCTGCCGGTTACGATCCTAACTGTACGGTCAGTGAGCCGGCATATCTCTCTGCGACCGATCTTCGATACAGGGATCTGGAAACGGCTGATCGTCGGCAGTTTTGGCTTCTATGCGACCGATCTGGTCCTTCAGTTTTACGCTTCCGGCACGATTTTTGCGCTCAAGCATTTTACCGATGAGGCGACCATCGGCGTCTACTCCCAGGCGAACAAATTACTGGGTACTTTCTTATTCCTTCCCTCTGCTCTCGGTATGGCGATGCTTCCTTCGCTGGCGCGTCTCGCCGACGCCAGCAAAAGCGACTTCAAGCGGATGCAAGAGCGCGTGATGGTGGTGATGATCGTCTTTGGACTTCCTGTCGCGACGCTCGCCTTTATGCTCGCGACGCCGCTTTCGCAGCTACTCTATACAAAGCATAAATTTCTTGCGCTGCCGATCGTGCTCAAAGCCTGCGCTTTCAATGTGATTCCGCTCTATATGACAACGATCATGTATCGATTTCTCGTCGCCGAACGCAAGAATGCGATCTGGAGCTTGTTTCTGCTCGGTACAGTGATTCTCAATGGAATCCTCTGCTTCGTGCTCGTTCCGATCACGATGCGTATGCCCGGAGTGCACAGCGGCGCGGTCGGCGCGGTCATAGCCTGTACGATCGCGGAAGCAAGTACCGTCATCTTTGCTTTCATCCTGCTTCGAAACAACCCGATCAACCGGTATATGGTGGGGCGCATTGCCTGCTCCTTCTTGGCGACCGCTGGTATGGCGGTCGTCATCTGGGTTACGAGAGACGTATTCGCGCTGTTTCAGCAGCTGTTTCCCGGGTTGCCAGAAGCAGTCAAGAGCGGGCTGACGCTGCTCACGCGTTCCGCACTCGGGGTCGGAACGTTCATTGTCTGCGCCTGGAGCCTGAAGGTGCTGGGAGCCGATGACCAGCGGAAACTAACCGAAATCGTCCTGCGTAAACTGCGACGGTCAAAAGGAAGCACTGCCTGAAAGCAAAGGCATAACCCTGTTTGCCCCCCTGCGGTTCACAATTTGTGCTGCGCTTTCGACCATGCTCGCTACTGCGTACAGAGCATAGCCAGGACGCGTCGCCAGCGACGCGGGAAAAAAGTCGTCGCGCTTGCGTTTACGTCGCTAAAACGGCTATAATCAATAGAATACCGCTCCAATCTCAGCGCTTTCAACTCGTTCTCTACCCGTTTTCCACTTCGATGCGTCTTTCGATGTGCGCACATCTTTATTGAAGAGACGCAGCCCAATTCAACAATACATTTCGAGCCAGCGACCGACACCCGGCAGTGTTTCAAATCACAACTTTGACACTTCTGCCCGCGCGCCGCGAAACTGAGCGATTCTAAGGAGCAAAGCCACACTATGGCAACCGGACATATCGTGCAGGTGCAGGGACCTGTCGTAGACCTCGGATTCGCGGCAGGAGAACTGCCCGCGATCAACAATGCCGTTACGATACAGGATGCGGCGAGAAGCATCGATCTCACCGTCGAGGTCGCGCAGCATATGGGCAACGATGTCGTACGGTGTATCGCCATGTCCAGCACGGACGGGCTCGTGCGCGGCATGACTGTTACCGACACAGGCAGCCCGATCAAAGTGCCGGTTGGTCGCGAAACACTCGGCAGGGTTTTCAATCTTCTCGGCAAACCAATCGACGAAAAAGGCCCGGTTCCTGCGAAAGAATTCTGGTCAATCCATCGGCCCGCTCCCGCATTCGCAGAGCAGAGCAGCGCGCAGGAAGTTCTCGAGACCGGCATCAAAGTCGTCGACCTGCTCACGCCCTTTCTCAAAGGCGGTAAGATCGGACTCTTCGGCGGCGCAGGTCTTGGCAAGACAGTTCTCATTCAGGAACTGATCACCAACATCGCGACCGAACACGGCGGTTTCTCGGTGTTTGCGGGTGTCGGCGAGCGCACCCGTGAGGGCAACGACCTCTATCTCGAAATGACCGAATCCGGTGTCATCTCGAAAACGGCAATGGTGTTCGGGCAGATGAACGAGCCGCCAGGCGCGCGCCTGCGTGTTGCGCTTTCAGCGCTCACGATAGCCGAATACTTCCGCGATGTCGAAGGACAGGACGTACTGCTGTTCGTCGATAATATCTTCCGATTCGTGCAGGCGGGAGCAGAGGTCTCCGCGCTCTTAGGTCGTATTCCGAGCGCAGTCGGTTATCAGCCAACGCTCGGAACCGAAATGGGCGCGCTGCAGGAGCGCATCACCTCGACGAAAAAGGGCTCTGTTACCTCTGTCCAGGCAATCTATGTGCCAGCAGACGACCCGACCGATCCGGCGCCTGCAACAACCTTCGCTCACCTCGACGCTTATGTCTATCTATCGCGTGCCGTATCCGAGAAGGGCATTTATCCTGCGGTCGATCCCCTGGCGTCGACGTCGCGCATTCTTGACCCACGAGTCGTCGGGCAGGATCACTACGACACCGCCCGTGCAGTACAGCAGATTCTCCAGCGCTACAAAGAGCTCCAGGATATTATCGCGATCCTCGGTATCGATGAACTTTCCGACGACGACAAACTGGTGGTGGCCCGCGCTCGTCGCATTGAAAAATTCATGTCCCAGCCATTCCGCGTCGCCGAGCAGTTCACGGGGCAGGCAGGAAAGTACGTAACTCTCAAAGATACGATCCGTTCCTTCCAGGAGATGGTCGCAGGCGTTCACGATGATCTGCCGGAGCAGGCGTTCCTGCTTGTCGGCAGTATCGAAGAAGCTGTGGAAAAAGCGAAGACCTTCAACAAGTAGGCGTGCGAGGCAGGTCGCCGCCGTCAGGAATGTTGAAATCGGAGCGAGTGCGTAGGACACCTGGCAGAGCGCCAGTAATGATGTATTTTAGTTCGATGTGTCCACTAATTCAATGTGCTTAACTGTCCCTTAACAGAAAAGGTAGCTATTCACCCTGCCTTCAGTTTCGTACTTAAAGGCAGAATAGCCGCATTGCTACCCCTCTTCCCGAAGCTTCGGGAAGAGGGGGTCTGCGTGAAGGTATATAGTTATAAGAAACGGTAGGTGAGACGGAAACATATCCGCAGTGACATGA
The DNA here is from genome assembly GCA_038216735.1 of Chthonomonadales bacterium. Classification (GTDB taxonomy): domain Bacteria; phylum Armatimonadota; class Chthonomonadetes; order Chthonomonadales; family Chthonomonadaceae; genus JBBQPY01. The sequence continues at coordinate 6,723 of JBBQPY010000146.1, read as the reverse complement.
GTGGCAGTATCTGGCAGCCATGCCTGGAAGCACGGTTGCTTGCTCATGCAATCACATAACATCCATATGCTCGGAATAGAAGGACATGTTTGCATGAAACCAACTGTTGCTCATGTTCACGAACAGTTTCTAGCCATCTCTGAAACGTTCATATACCAGTTCCTTCGGAACGCAAAGGCGATACGCCCGGTACCTGTTTACTGTCAGCGCACGAACGCTGATGTTTTCCCCTGGGACGACTTTCGAGAAGTTGTCTATGCAAAAAAATATTCTCTGAATACACTCGCCACTGGACTTCTCAGGAAATCCCGGCTCCGTCCGGCGGCTACCACGATGACCGGCCCCTATTGTAAGGCTCTGGGAGAGCTGAAGCCTGATCTGGTGCATGCGCACTTCGGACCCGATGGCTGTAAGGTGATGTATGCCTGCGAGCAGCTCAACATCCCCTTCGTGGTCAGTTTTTACGGCTACGATCTTTCGCAGTTGGTTACGGAGCGATTCTGGCAGGAGGCATATCGTGAACTCTTCGCCCGGGCTGCCGGAGTAATCGCGCTGTCCGAGGATTTCCGCAGGCGGCTGCTTGGGATCGGGTGTCCGGCAGAAAAAATTCATATTATTCGTATCGGCGTCAATCCTGAAGATTTCCCCTACCGACCTTCAGCGCCGGGCAGAAATAAGCCCGTGCGAATCCTTAGTGTTGCCCGGTGTGTAGAAAAGAAGGGCATCGACTATGGATTGGAAGCGCTGGCGATCGTTCGAAAGCAGTATCCGAATGTGCAGTTCACCCATATTGGAGACGGCCCGCTTCGTGAAGAGTGGCAGACGCTCGCGACAAAACTCGGGATCGCCGACTGCTGCGATTGGCGGGGGAGCCAGCCGCGCCCGGTCGTGCAGGATGAGATGAAACGCTCTGACATTTTCATGCAGCCGAGTATTCGCGCCTCGAATGGCGATGAAGAGGGAACTCCAGTGGTACTGTATGAGGCAATGGCTACGGGTTTGCCGATCGTCTCGACTCTTCACAGCGGTATCCCTGAAGCGGTCCTGAATGGAGAAAATGGTTATCTCGCGCCCGAAAGAGACGCAGACACGCTCGCAGCAAACATACTGCGGCTGCTGGAGCAGCCCGACGACTGGGAAGATATGGGACGACGGGGCCGTGAACTCGTCGTCGAACGTTTCGATGGACGCGCCGAGTCCGAAAAACTTGAGGACTTGTATTCGACCCTGTTGCGTTGAGCAGCTATAAGGGACATTTCTCTGCAATACGTAGGGTTGTCGCGCTTCGCTTAAAACAGATACGATACTCCTTCACCAGGCTCTCATTAAAACTCCCTCTCCTAAAGTTTTGGGAGAGGGAAATATGATCGGTAGGAGTGTGCGCAGTTTTCGCACTAAACAGCGCCGGGCCAGCAGCGAACAGAATATAGGCAAATTCAACCGTTCAAAGCTAGTGCGAGCTGCTTCCGGTAGTAGGGCGCCTGGCAGAGACTAGTGCTGATATTACTGGGCAAGCTCGCTATGTACTCACACGAAAACCCAAAGCCCCAAAAGTATGATCGAAACACAGAGAATACGCTATCTGGACGGCTGGCGCGGCGCAGCGATTTTGGCACTGCTGCTCGGTCACTTCGTAGGCATCCCGTTCATCAATTGCGGGCGGCTAGGCGTAGAAATGTTCTTCGTTTTAAGTGGTTCCCTGATGGGACGAATCCTGTTTCTGAAGATGGAAACGCTGCCTACCTTCTACAAGAGGCGTATTTCACGTATCCTGCCCGCCGCCTATGTCTTTCTCACGATTTATATTCTATACGGGCTGCTGCGGCACCGACCGTTTTCTTTGATAGAAACCAGCGCCGCTTACCTTTTCTGGATCAACTACGCGCGTAGCCTAGTTCCAATCAACATCTCCTTCGATCATCTGTGGTCGCTCGCAGTCGAAGAGCATACCTATATCATATTGTCTCTCGTCGCTCTTCTGCACCGCAAGCGAGGATTCTCGCCACCTGTGATGCTACTATTGCTGATCGGGGTCTGTTTTATCAGCATGGTGTTCCACGGCATCACAGAAGGGTGGGACTACTACAGGGTTTTCTGGCGAAGCGATGTTCGCGCTGCTTCGATTCTCATGGGCGCGCTCTTCGTGTTGATTTCGGCGAATATGCGTGTCAGACCGACTGCAATCTGGAACAAATTGTCCGCTCCGGCTCCCTTGCTGATCCTGCTCCTCTTCGGAATACTGTTGCAAATCGGACGTGTGCCCGATCCGATCAAGTATACGCTGGGGACGTGTCTACTTGCATTTTTTGTCGCGAACATGCAGAATCTGTCCACTGCAGCAAAGCATTTCTTCAGCAATCCATTTTTCGTACAAATGGGAATCTGGTCATACTCGATCTATCTCTGGCAGCAGCCGTTCATTACGCGTAAATTTGCTGGACTGCCGATCGCGCTTTGCCTGGGGATCGCGTCGTTTTATCTGGTCGAACAACCCGCACGCAAATACCTCAATCGTGTCTGGGCGAAACACACAATTGAAGTCATTTCCGCTTAATTGTCTCGAATCAAAATATTCGAATGAAGGTTAAAAGGTACCGATGGCATCCACATTTCCACTTGAACTGGTCACTCCCGAACGGCTCCTATTTTCCGAAGAGGTAAACGAGGTGATCGCGCCGGGCGTCGAAGGCTCACTCGGAGTTTTGGCAGGACATGCGCCGCTGCTGACAGAACTCCGCACCGGGCTGATCGTCGTCAAACTACCGAACGGCTCTGTCGAGAGCATCGCGACGAGCGGCGGTTTCATGCAGGTAAGCCATGAGAAAGTGATTATTCTCGCAGATGCCGCCGAGCGATCGAGCGAAATCGACGTAGAGCGCGCCCGCGCAGCCGCCGCGAAGGCGCGTCAGATGCTGGATGTGCCGGGGAGCGGGATCGATACCGAGGTGGTGCGCGCCGAGCTCGAACGCGCGCAGAACCGGCTCAAAGTCGCCCAGCAGCTCTGAAACATTGGCGCGGATCGTTGTAATTAGATTCTTTGCCGTCGTCCCTATTCTGGAACTTCCATGATAACACGGGACGCAGTTCCGGTCTGGATTTGCGAAGTCCTCCAAATAACCTCAAAGAGGGGACTGGCTACTCTCCTCCCAGCTTCAAAAGCAATGCCAAACAGGGTCGCTTCCATGTCTGGAAGCGACCCTGTTCAATTTCGAATGCCGGTGAAGTGCCGTACCCGATCTAAAGCTCAACCCTGTGGGAGCACCTCGATCCCGCAAAGGCTCGCATTATCCTTCGTCGCCTGCAGAAGCAGCACGATTCTTCCGTTGGCATCTGCCATCGCCGTATAATCGCAGGTCAGGGCTCTGTTGGCGCCACCAGTCAGTGCGACCATGTCCAGATTATTCTGTACCATCACACCGTTCAGCAGCACGTTGAACATTCGCCTTCCTGGCGTCGTAAACCAGCTTTCGGCGAGATGCAGCCGAACCGTATAGGCTGTTGATGGCACTAAGTTTGGCAGTGTATACACCAGTTTCGAGCCGAACCGCTGTGTTTGGTATACTCCCACCGGAGCAGGATTGGCTGCACTCGAAAGATCGATGGCGCCGCTATGAAATCTAGCAACTATGCCGCCCGTAAAGAAGCTGTCTGCGGTAAATCCATCCGCTGCGGCACCGCCGACATTTATATGATAGATCGATGGCGGAGGCGTCACAGGATTGGCGCTGACTTCACTGGAAATCGTACTCTCCCCGGTATCGTTCACGGCAGTAACCACATAATAGTAGGCTGCGCCATTATTCAGGTTCGAATCGCTGAATGTCGGTATCGTCAGCGCAGACATAACGCTCATGGCAGCCGACGATTTCGTCAGAGGGTTCACTGCCGCAGAAGCAATTCCAGCGATCGTCGAATAGGGTCCGCCTGAAACCGTACTCCGCTTGACGGTATAGCCCATAGCATTGCCTGCCACAGTCCAGTTCAATAGAACCGACCGATCCCCTGCCGCTGCGGTCAGACCTACGGGAACACTCGGTTTCTGATTTGTCAGACTGGCAGCGATCAGCTCGATGCCGCATACCGACGCCAGACCCTTGGACGCGCGCAGACCAACCGTTATGCAGCCGTTCTTGTCGGCGGCGGAAGTGTAATCATACACCAGCGCTTTGTACTGTGCTCGAGTAATGTTCATAATGTCCAGACTGCTCTGAACTGTTGCTCCATTGAGCAGCACATCGAAAACTCGCATCTGTGTCGAGTTATAGTAGTTTTCCGCGAAATGCATTCGTACTGTGTACGTCGTACCCGGCGACAATCCAGGCAGCGTGTAAGTGAACGCGCTTCCCTGCCGTAGCGTCTGGTAGACGGCTCCTGGCGCAGCATTCGCTACACCCACGGTGTCGATCACAGCCGATGTAGAACTGCTCGTGCCACCCGTAGCGAAGCTGTCGGCGGCGAAGGTCGCTGTCGCACCACTTCCGCAGTTCACGCGGTAGACATACGTATTGACAGGTACATTCGAGACACCGGCGACCGCCGTATAGAGATTGATACGTCCCGCATTCGCCGCAATCGTTCGACCAAAGATAGGGTTGTACTTATCGACACTCCTCGTGATCAATGCGCTGATCTGGGCGTTCGTCAGCAGTGGGTTCTGTGCGACCAGCATTGCAGCTTCGCCAGCGACAAATGGTGTCGCCATCGAAGTTCCCGAGAGCGTCCCATAGCTCGTACTGCCGAATTTGTTGTGCGAACTGACCGTAGGCAGCGTCGAGTAGATGCCTGCACCAGGCGCCGCGACCGTGACCCAGGAACCGAAGTTCGACCAGCTGGCGAGAGTGTCATTGCCATCCGTCGCGGCGACCGAGATTACGTTGCTGATTGCCGCAGGATAGAACGGGTTGTACGACCCATTATTGCCCGCCGCCGCCACCACGATACAGCCCTTGCTCCAGGCGTACTGAACGGCTGAATTCATCGTGTACGATTCCGACGGCGAACCCAGGCTCATACTGATGACCTTCGCGCCGTGGTTCGCTGCCCAGACGATTCCGTCTGCAACAGAAGAATCTGCTCCCGAACCGCTTGCATCGAGCACCTTAATTGGCATCAATTTTATGGTGTCGCCTATTCCCCCTACGCCGGAGACGCCAATGCCGTTGTTGCCCTGCGCTGCCGCGATTCCCGCGCAGTGGGTTCCATGCCCGAAGTCGTCATCCGCATTGTCGCGCTTCCCGGTGAAAGCATTGTAGCCGATTATTCCGCTGCTGTCGCGATACATCTTGCTGGCAAGATCGGGATGTGCTCCGTCGATGCCGCTGTCGATAATCGCCAGCACGACAGACGTTTTGGGACTCCATTTGTCCCATGCCTGAGGCGCGTTGATCTTCGGCAGCCCGTACTGTCGGCTAAGGAAAGGATCGTTGGGTGTCAGGGTAGCGCTGATGATATGGTTCGGTTCCGCATAGAGCACATCGGGGCGCTTGCGCAAGGCTGCGACCGCAGCTTCGATTGATACGCCTGCTCTCAGGCGGATGCGATGGGCATGCAGGGCGGAAGAATGACCGGCATCGACTCCGAAAGACTGAACGCTGTTCAGCGCTGCCATGCCATCCCGTTCCGGGCGCATTCCCACGAGCACTTCGCCCGGCACAGAGAGTGTATGCGCTTGCGACGCAAGCACGACAGCATCCTGAGCCATCAGCCTGTACTGCCCGGCTCCCGCCAGCAAAGCAGTCGCGATCAGTGACAGTCCATACTTATTTGAATACTTTATACATCGACGATTTTTCATTGATTTACCTCATTTGTGTGTGCTCGGACCGATTCAGATCCGAACACGATACTGCCAAACTACACACATAAAACCACACATGATACCAACCGCCTGCTCTTGCAGGCACCTACTGCAAAAATCTTTCTGCAAAGCTGATTAAACTCAAGTCAAATTTATCTTATTGCAAACTGCTATTCAGAAGCCAAAGCTCCACATTCTTCGTTGTCTACGCGCCGTTTAAGCTTCACTTCGCGCCCGGATCGGACACAATTCAACTGGTTTTGCCAGTATCCGGTCCGGGCGCTGAGCGATCGAGCTTGCTTATTTACTGAGGCAGTACTTCGATTCCACAGAGCAAGGCATTGTTGACGGATGCTGACAGGTTGATCGAGAGATGCCCGTTAACATCTGCTGTGGCAGTGTAGTCGCGCACCAGCGCTTTTCGTGCACCGCCTGCCGCAACGAAGATGTCTATCCCCGTCTCGAGAAGCGATCCGTTCACCGTTACATTGAAAACACGTCTTCCCGCGGTCGAGAAGTAGTTTTCGGAGAAATGCAGTCGTACGGTATAGCTGCTGCCCGATGTCAGACCCGTTACCTTATAACCGAACGTATTCGCCCAGCGTGAAGACTGATAGACCGCCATTGGAGCGGCATTGACTATGCCGTCTGTAGCGACAGTGTGGTTGTACGTGGTCACGCTGCCACCTGAGTAGCCTGTGTCGGCTGCGAAGGAGCCGACTGCGCTCCCCCCGCAGTCGATGCTGCTCGCCGAGTTGTTGACTCCCCCCGAGGAAGGCGCAAGGGAGATGACGGTCGCAGAGTAAGGAGCAAGCTTGTACGAGAAGGTACTGCCCGCTGCCGTGAAAGTGCTCTGTGCGATGTCTTTCGAGCCGATTCCTGTCTTCGCTGCGTTGTCCTGAGGAATACCATAGGAGTAAACAGCA
>JBBQPY010000145.1:0-13949 GCA_038216735.1 Chthonomonadales bacterium | reverse complement strand
ATGCCGTCACTGCACAGGAGGAGGATATCCCCGAAGCGGCTGTCTTTGCGCAGCCCGAACGTTGTCGGTTCGGTCTGATGGGGCTCGACTGCCGCTCCGAGATAGCGATAGAGCGCTTCCCGCCCCATCTCGCGTATCGAATGCGGATTGAGATAATTCGTCACGTTCCAGGGCAAGGCGCCCTGTGTCCCGGAAGCGAAGAAGCTGCCCCGCAGATGCAAGATCCCGCCGTTGCCGACATAGGCGGCGAGCAGCAGATCCGTCGTTTCCGCCGCGACGAGCAGGGTCGTTCCCCAGCTCTGCGCCGGGTCGATACGGGCACGGACGTCTTCCGGCAGCGCCGCCAGTGCCGCTCCGGCATGTGCTGCAAGCTGAGCCTGTACGCGCGGGAACAGTTCCGGCAGCGCCCGCTGCGGGAGCGTAACGCTCCCTTCTCCTGCGAGCAGCCGCCGGGACGCCTCGACGACGAAGCGTGCTGCCTCACCTGCCCAGGCAAAGCTGCCCAGTCCATCGGCGATGAGGACGGCCTGCTGTCCGTCCGGCAGCGGGAACGCCGCGGCGGCGTCCTGATTATCCTCCCGACGGACGCGGTGGGTATTGCTGGCGACGCAGGCGAGGCTGCCGAAACCGACAGCCATCTGTGAAGTGGCAGTCATGGATGATTCTCCTTTCCGGGTAACAGGGACATCTCAAACGTTGCGGCCAGCCGACATCGACGCGAGGAAAAAGGCGCGAAGCGACTCGGCGTCATAGACGGTTTTGTAGCCGCGAACCGGATCGGAGGCGATCTTCTTCAGGGTCGCCTGCGCCGAAGGGTCGCTGTGCCCGATGCTGGCGAAGTGCGTGGCACACAGGGTCACGCGCTCCACTCTCTTGATGGTGTCCGCGATGGCGACCGTCGTATCCGGAGTGGCGCATTCCCCGTCCGACATCACCACGATGATGACGGAGGCGGGAATGTCGGGGCGGGCGATGGCAAGGAAACGCTCCGCGATCCCGCGCGCTTCCTCCAAACCTCCGCCAATGAACGTACCACCCCCATGCCCATCCTGCGGGTTATAATCCGCGTTGTCGTCCACGCCGGTGGCGGGTGTAATGTCCAGGTGGACGCTTGCCTCCTCGTCAAAGGCGACGACCGCGAACGAGAAATTGCTTTTCTGGCGGCTCGCTTTGAAGCGGGTGAGCAGGTCACGCAGGGCGCCATTGACCGCATCTGCTTTAGACATTGCCCCGCCGCTGACTTCATCGCTCATCGAGCCGCTGCCATCCAGCACGAAAATGCCGAGCTGGTGGAACGACTGAGGAACGATAGGCAGCGGGATTGCAATTGCGCCGGTGCGGTGGGATTCGGTAGTAAGTGAACGGGTTTCCATAACTGTGTCTCCTTGGGTTGTTGTGGATCTGAACGTGGGTGCGACGCCGGTACTCGCCACGTTCTGCGTTGTGTTCAGGGCAGAGGCGCTCGGCGCACGCAGCAGTGCATAGGCGTCCAGCACCTGCCGCATCTGCTCCGCCGCCTGCGGGGCAGGATTGACGTCCGGATGCAGCTGGCGCGCACGTTCGAGAAAGGCACGCCGGATCGTATCGGGTGAGGCATCCGCGGTAACGCCGAGAGTGGTATAGGGCGAACGCGAAAACGGGATCGACATATGAGAGTTCTCCTTCCCTGCAACATAAAGGAGGGCAGGCGCGCTAAAATGCGACAACTGTGGTCAAATAATAAAAACAACCCTTGCCATCCGTGGGCAGTCATCACGATTGAGGTACAGCGAACTCGCAGGGGCAGGTACAAAAAGAGAGAAACAGGGGAAGCAAAAATAGATATTATAGAGAAAGGTGCCCGTGCAGCAGTCATCCACGTGGCGTGAGCGCAAACCCTCAGGTGAGAGGCGGTAAGATCGGGCGCAGGCGCGATAAGAAAAGGGATCGTCTATTGTCCCCGAAAAAATCAATGCCGAATACTTCGCAGGAAGTATTCGGCATCTCGTAAGCCATCTGACTATTTGCCGGGGCTATTCCCCACTGCAGACACGCTTCCTGCAAGCGGGGCAGAAGTCGGGGACGTGTGCGCTCAAGCCACTTACGCAACGCCACGTAGCTGGGAAGCGTATAGTGCATCTTCTCGACGGCCTGGTGAATATCCGGCAGCATATCGTCCGATAACAAATCCAGTGTAAAGACGATGGCGCGCCCTTCCTCAATCGCACAGTCCTGGATCAGGAAGCCCTGCACCCTGCGACCGATCTCACTGTCGAGAAAATCACGGTACTCGCTTCCCGCGCCGCGTCCTCCATACAGGTCGACACGGGGCACCAGGCTGTCGCCCACCAGCGATTCGAGCGAGATCGGAACGGGCCGGTGCCGACCCTCATCCCTAGCGCGTAAATGCCCGGCGATGTGCCGGTTCGCATACGTTTTCCACCAGAAACGCACCAGATGCACCCCCTCTTTAAGCAGGCAATCGAGTTCCGAACCACGCCAGGGATCGAGGCAGCGAGACGCATCCTTCCCTTCGAGACCTTTGAGAGCGGTATCGATGACCAGACTATCCATCCCGTCCGGCAGGTTTGCCTCGCGCCAGTCAGAGCGCTGAAGCAGCCGCTGCGTTTCGAGATAGAGTCTGGATGCGAGCCTGTGATGCACGGGCTGAGGCGGCAAAAAGCCGCGCGAACGAACCGGCGGCAAAGCGGAAGTAGTCGTGGGCAATTCGGTTAAAAGCTGGACATTCATGGCGTTCTCCTCGGCAGACAAAAGCAGGCGTTCTCAAACCGGGGTCGATATCGACCCCGGTGCGCTCGTCAACGGGGCTGTCAGCATGCACGGACAGCGTTGATGAACTCTTGGCGCGAACAAATGCCATTGGCTGCGAGGGAGTCACCCAGGGGAACAAGGTGCTGGCGATGCACTTCAGTGACGCCGCCGATGCGAGGTCTGACCCGGCGTCCCTGGGCGTTACACCACAATTCATGTGTTCCGTCACACTTATGTGTAAATCGAAATCCCAGGCTGAGGAGTATCTTGCGGATGCTTTTTACGGGGTGCATTTTGGTCATGCTAGTCTCCATATCTGATGACCTGATTCCTGCTTGGAATCAGCGGCACGCCTGAACCGAATGCACCGAGCGAGGAAAACACTTGACAGATACAGATTTCTACTGTATCGTGCGATCTGCGGTGAGGCACGAAGTTAGACCTTCGCTGCCACAACCATCGCCTGATAGTGTGCGTTCTCCATCGCGCATTGTCAGTTCCAAGACCTCGGTAATCATTTTACCGAGGTCTTTTCGAGGGGCGCGGACGCGAATAATCACGGCCACATATAGTTTGAAATAAGAGGAATTAGCTGGCCATTAGCCAAAGATAAGCTAGAAGATTTTTAAAAATAATTTACAAATAACAATTTTTCGAGATGTCTCTACTGGTTACTGAAGAGATTCACTGCTAAATGGGGAGCAAAGATGACGAGATCTGGAGAGGTCGTTCCGATACACCTAACGTTATCTGGGACGGCAAGCATCTGTACGGAAAGCGGCCTCTCTCCTGAGTTGAAAGCACAGGGGAAGAAAATACTGTTATGCCTGGCGGTCCATGCGGCAGTTTCAGACGACTGGCAGCTTTCTCAGTTGGATGTCGCCAGATGCGTGTTTAGCCACACTGTTGATGAAGATCATCGTCGATACACAGATGCAGATTTTGAAGATCGAAGAGGTTCGTTCACTGTGGCGGTTTTCGAATTACGCAAGGCACTGAAAGGGAGTCCGCGTGACCATATCCTCTATGATAAGGGTTCGAAGAAGTTTGCTCTGAATAAGGATCTGGTCATACTGGATGCTGTCGAGTTCAGGAAGGCCTATGATTATGCCCTGACAGCCCAGGAGGAAGAAGATCAGATCGAACTCTTTCAGAGCGCGGTCAATAAAAGTCAGGGGTCGCTGGAGGACCTGGGTATTGAGTGCAAGCGATTTCAGACTGAGATCAAGAAACTGCGAGACTGGCAATTCAACGCCTGTTATCAACTAGCCCTCCGCTATGAAAATCAGGGGAAGTTAGACAAAGCTATAAACTATGCTGAACAGGCGGCCACTATTGATGCCAGCAATGTAGATACGGAGAACTTAAAGCGGCGAGTGCAGGAAACAATCAATTCGTCTGTGATCCAATTAAATCCAGGGGGTAATTTACCTCACCGAATTACCAGTTTCATCGAACGCAAAGGGGAAATGACCGCAGTAATCGATTTACTGGCGCGCAATGCCTGCCTGACACTAACAGGGTCTGGCGGATGTGGCAAAACAAGCCTCGCATTGCAGGTGGCGGCAGCTATTCGGAATGAGTATCCCCAGGGCGTCTGGTTCGTCGAGTTGGCAGCCCTTACTAATCTTTCACTTACTGAACATGTTGCATCAATCCTCGCCAAAGCGATTGACTTACGAGAAGAGCGGGGCACTACAGTAACCCAAACGCTGGTAAAATATTGCTGCTCTCGCAAACTTCTGCTGGTGATAGACAATTGCGAACATATAATTCAGGTCTGTGCGAAGCTTATCGATGCTTTGCTCCGTTCCTGTCCCCAGATCAAGATATTGGCCACCAGTCGTGAAGCGCTCAACATTGGCGAGCAAACGTATCGTGTTCCCTCGCTCTCGCTCCCAGACCTGAAGCAGCCACAAACCCCTGAGACTCTTCGCTCTTATGAAGCCTCGCGCCTGTTTATCGAGCGAGCTACTGCAGCGAAGCACGATTTTGCCGTCACGGAGCAGAACGCTGCCGCCATTGGACAGATCTGCTGTCGTCTCGACGGCATTCCCTTCGCACTCGAACTCGCCGCCGCCCATGCCTTCACTCTCTCAGTCGAGGAAATCGAGGCGCGTCTGAACGATCGTTTTCACCTGCTGACAGACGGCAAGTGCACTGCTCTCCCGCGTCAGCAGACGCTGCGTGCATTAATCGACTGGAGCTATAATTTGCTCGATGCCAAGCAGAAGATGCTGCTCAATCGCTTGTCCGTCTTCGCAGGCGGATGGACGCTTGAAGCGGCGGAGGAAATTGGGAGGGATGAACGAGGAGAAAATCCTGAGGTGTATGGATTACTTACTTCCCTCGTAAAGAAGAGCTTGGTGCAGGCGGAGACACTAGAAGCAGGCATACGCTACCATCTACTGGAAACGATCCGAGAGTATGCACGCGAACATTTGATAGACGATAAAGAAGAGGAAGCATTGGCGATGCGCCATGCTACCTATTTCTTGCGTGTGGGTGAAGAAAGTGAAGCCGGACTGTATGGCAGAGAGCAGCAGAGTTGGCTGAACCGAATTGAGAATGAGTACGACAATTTTCGCGCAGCTCTTACTTGGTGTGGCAGCGCAAAGGGCGAGCCACAAATAGGGGTCCGACTGGCTGGCGCTTTGGGACGGTTCTGGTGGCTACGTGGGTATCTGGCGGAAGGGCGCACCTATATCGATACGTTCTTGACTCTTACGAACAAGTCTGGTGCTCCTGCTGAAAGAGCGCGAGCAATGAATGCAGCAGCAAGCCTGGCTTATCGAGCAGGAGATATCGCTGCCGCAAAGGCATCTTATCAGCAGTCCCTCGCTATCGTCCCTAAACATAACGCTGATGAGATTCTGTGCGTAGCACTCCGTGGGATTGGGCATCTCGAGTTTATTGATGAGCATGTGGATTCTGCGTTGGACTATATGGAACGCAGCCTCAATGCTGCTCGTAAGATCGGCAGCAAGAAGGATGTTGTGGCAGCGTTAGAGCAGAAGGGATACATTCTCTTTCACTCGGGCGATAGCAATGCGCGATCATTGTTGCAAGAATGCGTTACATTAAGCAGGGAGTCTGGGCACTCACAAGCTCTATCTTCCGCTCTCTACACACTGGGTCAACTAGAAATGGCTGAGGGATACTACAGGGCGGCGAAAACGTTGAATGCAGAAGCCTATGAAATTGACCAGCTATTAAAGACGCCCGCTGCTGTAGCGTTCGGCGTACTGGGAACGATCGCCATGATCGAAGGACATTTCCCAGAAGCGCAACGCATATTTACGGTACAGCTAAAGCAACTTCGCGCTGCTGACAGTCCCTTGCCCCTCGCTTCGACACTCAGAAACGCAGCCAGCGTCGAGTTGTGTATGAAAAACTATACATCTGCCGCGAGCATGCTCGCAGAAGGACTCATCATCGTCCGTGATAAGAATTGGCAGCGCGGCATGGCGGAGTTTTTGGACAGTTTCGGATGCCTTGCGGCGGCACAGGGTCAAAATGAGCGGGCGGCACAACTATGGGGGGCGGCCAATGCACAGCGCTCCTCGACCAGGCAGGCAACTGCCTACCACGAGCGTAAGCAACGTGAAGAGGATATGTCTCAGGTCGAACGGGAAATCGGTGCTCCTATCCTGCAGGATCTAATGGCCATCGGGTACGCAATGTCGTCCGATAACGCTATCGCCTATGCACTTCAAGTGGACTCCGCTTACCTGTGAGGAGGTTTTGCCTTACGGCCCGATGCATCGGCAGTGCATAGATTCAGTAGTTTCCTAATCGAAATTATGGAATGCGAACCAATGGTAAAATCAGTGGGGGTACGCCCATGCGCAGGCAATGATCGTGTATCCAGGCGCGTGCAAAAGGGGCAGTTTGGATTTGCAGAGATAACTGCCGGAACTGCTCAAAGAACTCGCTGGTGAAAAGCTCTTCACTGGCATATTGCACGTGAAACTCGACGGATAACGTCATCAGTTGAGCCGCTGCCGCATCATCGTTGGAAGTCACCACAATATTATAGGCATGCCAAATGACAACGTCACCACTCGGAATTGTCGCAAACCGTGCTTTTTCTGTAAGATTTACCGTTCGCTTACTGTCCTTGGCATATAGATTGGTTCTATCGAGCACTTTCCCAGCAAACTCGTCCACTTCAATGCGGACGATCTCGAGCCCACTAAGAATCTTTTTGTAGTCTTCGGGTGTGATGGGTTGTTTTTTTGCTCTGGGCATGTCAGTCTCCGATCGCTATCTTCCAATCATCTGGATTGCGCTCTTTCGGGAGAGCGCTGTAATCTTCGAGCCGCAATGCCGGCACGTTTTTGGTAGATTCCCTATGCCATTTGTAGCGCGGTACTTCTGCGAATTCGACCTCTGCCTCGACGATAGCGCCGAACTCATGTCCCGCTTCCAGTGCGGTTGCGCCTGACATGAGAATAGTTTGCACAAAAGAGTTCAAACTAACGCCTTGCTCATTTGCCAGGCGTACCAGTTTAGCATGCAGCATCCTGGCGACGCGTACATTAAACTTGCCACTAAACTCTTCCCATTCTTTGGGACCTTCGGCAGCAGGCAAGTGCTGCTGGCTCTCTTCCATCACCTGCAAAAACGCGGGCACAGCGGACAGAAGATCGTCCACGGCTTCCTGCTGTGTCTCGCCGTACCCCACGATACTACGGGCCAATTGTGGAAACAATGCCTCAAAGCCCCCTCCATCATCTTCGGTCAGGAGTTTCACCTGCAGGGCATACTTACGAATAACGTGCTCATTTTCCATGTCTTTACTCTTGTTCCTGAATAATTCTTGCTGCTCGAACGATATCCCGTACCGCTGCCGGATGTGCAACGCCCTGCTTGCCTCTATAGTGGCAGTTCACCCGGAAACTGCCTGTTGGATAATTGTCTGAGCCGAGGAGTTTGGTATGGCGAGCATACTTATGGTTTTGGCTGTCGGTAGTAACCACCATGCCCAGGCTTTCCATAACAAGTACGGCATCTTCGCAGGGAACGCCCTCTCTGGGAATGCGTTGCGTCCATGTCCCAAGCAGTTTCTCAGCTTTAATCAATTATCACTCCATAGTACCATATATAGTGGCATTTTCACTAGAAAAGTTCCCGGTAGCACTGCTTTTTTATGAACATCGCTTTCAAGAAGAGATGTTCTCAGGTGAGTATTCTCGGGCGGGTTTGCGTGATTCATCGTTGGAAATGAAAGTTCACGATTGTTCTGAGCAAAAGCTCCCATGTTAAATGCTGTTCGCTGCGGAAGTTCATATTATGCGACAGGAGCACAAGCCCTCGAAGAGATGCGAGACGTAAGGCACGAAATCGGAGCGAAATACGATAAACTCAAAGTGACCGGAGAAAACAATACACGTCGGCTTTCAAAGCCAAAATCGTTGTGGGAGCCGTTAAAGAATAAAAAAGGGCACAGATCGCTTTCGAAAACACCCTCCTACCAGATCAGCTTGTGGAAATCGCACTCGCTGCACTGCCGCCCCTGTCCGAGAGGCAAAGTAAAGCCCTTACCGATGAGGCTGATCATGAAGCGCACACCGAATAACTCTACGCATAGAGCAGCAACTCGCCGCGCACATCACGTGGCTCAAGAATCTGTTCTGATCACTCAGTGAAAGCGAGCGTCTCACGCTGGTTGAGCGGTTCAGTACGGAGCTGTCTGTCAAAGAACAAGCTGGACCGGTTTGTATTTCGCGCAACAGTCTCTAGACGATTAGGATACCCTGTTGGCGTATCTGCATGTGCTCCTTCTATGCGTTTGTATGCCGCAGATCAATAACCTGGCACGCTTCATTTATGGACTAATCATGAACACGATCCAAACACTTCTGAGGCACGCAGTCGAAATGGATACGCTCCCGCGTGAACTTTCGGGGTGCAGCCCCGTTTTTCTAGCTATTTTGGGTTATCTTGTCGACGTCAACGTCACTCATCCCGTCCTCATCGACCTGCAGGTGACGGGCGATGGCATGGTGCTGGCACGGCACGAAGGCGATATGGGCTTCGACCACGCGCTCGGTATCTCGCATGTCGATTTGCTGCGCAACCTGAACGGCTTGTGCGATGCGCTCAGCGTTCCCACCGCAGAGCGCGAGGAGCTGCTGCGCCAGATGCCTCAGCCAGCAGCAGAGTGTTGATCTCCCATAAAACCGACCGAACAAGTCGCGCCGCACAGTCGTCTTTCGCACAGTACTCACTTTTTTGCGGGAGGTAGAAGATCATGTGCGGTCGCTACACAATGCATCATTCTCCAGCGCAGGAAGTTTGAGGATGGGACGCCGCTGCGCACCTGCACGATCATCACGGTCGCGCCCAACGCACTGATGGCAGCATCCATAACCGAATGCCCGCTCTGCTGCGTCCCGAAGACGAGGCGTCGTGGCTCGATGTCGCGTCTACCAAAGCCCATGAGGCACTCTCGCAGCTTGCGCCCTATCCTTCGGAATGGCTGGCGGCGTACCCGACTTCGCGGCAGGTCAATGTGCCGACTTACGAAGACCCATGCTGCTTAACTCGCTCTAAGGAGGCACACCCGTGAGATCGCAAACTAAGCTCCTGGCTCTGACTGGATTGCTGTGCGCTCTCGTTTCCGGTGGCATGGCGCAGCGCGGCTCCTCCCCGCCGCTTCTGCCCGATGTCAGCAAAACACCCGGCGATACGCTCGACGTCACCAGAGACGATATCTGCGTTGCCGGCTACACCAAAACCGTTCGCAGCGTCCCCAAAGCGGTCAAAGATGCGGTCTATGCCTCCTATGGCATCGGGCGTCATGCGCCCGGTGAGTATGAGATGGATCACCTCATCAGCCTCGAACTCGGCGGCTCCAACTCGGTGCGTAACCTCTGGCCCCAGTCCTACAAAACCTCGCCCTGGAACGCGCATGTCAAAGACAAGCTCGAAAACCGCCTGCATGCCGATGTCTGCTCGGGCAAACTCGATCTGAAAGCCGCGCAGCAGGAGATCGCTCGCGACTGGATTGCCTGCTACAAGCGCACTTTTGGCACGAACGCTCCGCTGACAAAGAGCGTGCGAGGGCATCGGATCTCGAGGGGCACTGGAAGAGCAGTCTCTGCGTCCACCAATGACGGGAGGGTGTGGGTCAATACCAAATCGGGCAAGTACTTTCGCTCGGGAGCGCGCTACTTCGGCAAAACGAAAGCGGGGAAATACCTGACCGAGAGTGAGGCCAAAGCGCAGGGGTATATCCCGGCGAAAGGACAGTAAAACGCAGGCAGGGTTTTTGCCCCTCGCACAGGAAAGTTATCGCTGGGCGTCTTCCTGATGAGCAAATAGGAAATGCTGATTTCCTGGAGCCCCCCTATCAACAGAAGAACCGCAATAATTACGCCCACGATTGGGTCGCTCACCTGCGAGGACGTATGAAGTTCGGCGGCATCGAGAACAGCGCCCCATGCTCATCGACGATAATCATGTTTCGACCGGCCCCGCCGCGACATGCGAAAGCCTAAAGAAGACGAACGGTAGAAAAGGACACTGTGTGCTTCCGGCGGGAAATGGACAAAAGATTTAATGCACATAAACTCCGTCAATCAAAAACTTACCAGCAAGACCCAACAGGCACTGCAGGCGCACGATCGCCTCGTCTTCACGCCTTTTGGCATGGTTCCTCGCTGGTTTGGAGCTGTCTTCCTTCTGGCGGGTCTTGCCGCTGTCGTCGCGGGAATCTGCGACGTTCTTGGAGTCATTCACGGGGAGGGCAGCGTCTGGGTCGCCTTCGTTGTAGGCGCTCTCTTCGCGCTCGTCGGATACGGCCTCACGTTCTATCGCTCCCGCCTGGAGTTTGATCTGACCCTGAGCCGTTGGCGGCAGGAGCAGGGCGTGCCTCCGTTTGGCAAAGTACGAGCAGGCGTGCTCTCAGACTGGAATTATGCACAGTTCGACCGGGAGATGCGTACCGTACAGGGCGAAGGCGGCGCGACTACTTTTGCCGTATGGACAGTGAAACTGAGAGCGGAAGGCGATCGCCTTCCTCCCTTACCGGTTACAGGATTCGAGTTTCCCTGCCAGGGCATCAGCCGGGCAGAAGCGTTGGCATTGGCGCGTGAACTGGCGCAGAAATTAAACCTGCCGCTGCGCGAGGACGATGTCGCTGCGTTGACCCCGCTTCCTTCGGTGTCTGTCGCACCGTTGCGTCGCCCTTCCCTCGCCACGGTCCCACCGCCCCCGTCTTCGCGGATCGGAGTGGAGACTTTGCCTGACGGCACGGCTTCCATTACGCTGGCCGGCAGTCCCTGGAAAGCCCTTCCAGCCCTGCTTCCCCTCGGCTTCGTCGGCGTCTTCATCTGGAGGGCCGAGCAGTCGCATCGGGAGTTTCTGGCACATGTCTCGGCAGATTCGCGGGCGTTTTTCTCACACAGTCCCTCGCCGATGCTCTTCTTCTCGCCACTGCTCCTCTTTGCCGCGCTCCCCTTCCTGTTCCTGCTGAGCTACCATCTGACGCGCAGACACATTCGTATCACTGCGGAGCAGATCACCATGTTCAGCTCCCTGTTCGGCAGGCAGTTCACGTCGCGCTCCGTGCCCCTTAACGCTGTACGTGGCATAGAGTGGCAGCAAAGCACTGCGGCAAGCGGCAGTGTGGCGGGGAGCGGGATCGAGGTGAGCGCACAGGCGCGCCAGGGCACAGACCTGGTACTCGTTTCGGACCAGACGGATTTGAAATTGGGCGCCACACTGACGCTGCCGGAGCGGGAATGGCTGTACCAGGTATTGCGCATCCATTTGGGCCTGGAACCCGACAGGGCGACTTTCCTCCCTCCGGAGACACCACGGCGTCAGGAAGGGGGAAGCGGCGTTCGCGATAGACGCCGCACGCGTGGGGCCTCCATTGCACGTTTCGCATTGCCCCTGTTGCTGGGAATCACGTTGCTCAACAGTTACGGCGGAGGGCTGACCCTGGTGCGGCAGTGGCGAGATAGTGCCGGGCGGCGCTTCGTTTCGAGCAACAGCCTGTGGAAGTCGCACACGATCTGCGTGGATGCCCAGGGGGAGGTGACCGAGTCGCAGGTGGCGTCCACTCCCTTCAGTTCGTCCACGAAAACGACCGGTACCTTACCGGAGAGCGAGGGAGACACGTCCGATAGCCGATGGAGATTGCTGCTCGGAGCGAACGCGGAGGCGGCTTTGTCTCAGGCGCGACCGCGTTCTGTCGCGCCTGAGACAAAGCCTGCCAATCTAACTGGTTCCAAAAGCGCCCTCCATCACTTTCAATACTACTATAATTCTCGTCCTCAGGGACAACGCTACTGGAGGCAAATCTCACCCATGGAGTGGCAGGAGCGATACGATACCGGCATGACGATGAAGTTTCGTTTTATGCAACGAACCAAGGTGGAGGGGGCAGCAGGTATCACAGTGCAAAAGCAGGACGGCACGGGTTTACTCGTCTTTATTCCGGACCGGGGCAGCCATAAGATGCGATTGCGTTGCCGTTATGAAGGGCAGCCGGGCTGGACGGATCTCGGGGAAATGACCCATATCGACTAGGCAGTACCCAGAGGACTGCTGTCCACCAGCATAGCGAATGACGGGTTATTGGCTGGAGGTTTCCACGCGGAGTCAGGTTCACAGAGAGCTAAAACGTTATGAAACGCGCATTTTTAAGAGATAGGCTAAATCAGGAAAGAAGACAGCATCGAATCGATGTTTTGAGAATGCAACCGGATTGGATAGGAAATCTTACACCAAGGGGTTACGCAACAATTGTCGCTTTACTTTCGACTTCTTTCACGAGCAATAAGGTTTTTCGCTCGTCATAGTGGGTTCCTTCGTTCCTGTGTTTCAATTCTACGCTGGTTCGATTAAAGGTCCTCCATCTACCAACTGTACGACACCTATGAAATCATGTTTCAATGCCACACAGGTTCGATTAAAGGATCGATTCGAGTTCCGAACCTGGACGGGTGCGAACTAGTTTCAATTCCACTCTGGTTCGATTAAAGGTTGATCTTCGCTGACCATTTTTTACTGATATAGTCGTGTTTCAATTCCACTCTGGTTCGATTAAAGGGACAAGCAGCTCCTCAATGCCGAAAGGGTTTTGTACTAGTTTCAATTCCACTCTGGTTCGATTAAAGGGTGCGACGGTTGGGACGGTGGCTCAATCAGAGCTGTTTCAATTCCACTCTGGTTCGATTAAAGGTTGTTTCGGTTGGGTTTATGCCGGGAATTGCACCGTTTCAATTCCACTCTGGTTCGATTAAAGGTAGGTACACTTAACCGACCGAAGTCGAAGCGAGCACGGATGTTTCAATTCCACTCTGGTTCGATTAAAGGGTGCCTGTTCTATGCCGATGTATCGTTCTTAGAGGAGAAGTTTCAATTCCACTCTGGTTCGATTAAAGGCAGAAAAAACGGTGTTATTCCCGACCGTTGTTCCGAGTTTCAATTCCACTCTGGTTCGATTAAAGGTCAAGAAGGCGTTTGATAAGATCGAAGAGAACAAGTTTCAATTCCACTCTGGTTCGATTAAAGGAACTGACACAAACCGACAATCAGGACGCGATTCGCGGGTTTCAATTCCACTCTGGTTCGATTAAAGGGGGGTAGACCGAACCGACCGAACGCACTGTTGACGAAGTTTCAATTCCACTCTGGTTCGATTAAAGGGTCCCGTATCAGTTCCATATCTGGCACTGATAACGTTTCAATTCCACTCTGGTTCGATTAAAGGCGTCACTTTGTCCTTCTGTCGCACCTCGCGTTCTGGTGTTTCAATTCCACTCTGGTTCGATTAAAGGTCAAGGGCGTTGCCGGGGTGGCGATCACCTCGGTCCTTGGTTTCAATTCCACTCTGGTTCGATTAAAGGCTACGAAACCCCGCAGGTCATTTACTGACTGCCCTAGTTTCAATTCCACTCTGGTTCGATTAAAGGGAGCAGAGACTTGGGAAGCGTTGCGCCCGCATTTACTACGTTTCAATTCCACTCTGGTTCGATTAAAGGCAGGTAGGGGCACGGCTAGGCATCGGGCGCAGTTCGCCCGTTTCAATTCCACTCTGGTTGGCCCAAACCCCCCGAAGCTGTCACCGGGGGCAATCTGGCTCAAGCTGCCTGCAGCAGTTCAATCGGCAGTCGCTTGCTCAGATCCAGGTCGAACCGCCCGTAAGGATGGATGTGCCCATAGATCAATGGCGTCAGGGC
>JBBQPY010000144.1:0-14079 GCA_038216735.1 Chthonomonadales bacterium | reverse complement strand
TATAAATCAATACATGCTCCTTGAAATTTCTATTTCATTTCGATTAAGAACGAGGCGTCTCCACTGCTTTCTCCTTCGTCAGGACACGGCGTCGGGAGACGGGTAGAAGTCCAGGCTGAGGGTGGCGCGCAAATCAGCCCCTACGAATGCTCGAGCGAGAATACGTTTACTGTTGCAGTTACAGTCTCTCAGGGACATGCTCAGGCTCTTGACAACATCACTTGACAGAAAACAGAACGATGACCTTATCGGAACCAGCGACAGCAAGCGTCTTCCCGTCGGGCGAGACCGCGACGGCATAGACGGTGCCGAAGTGTCCTCTGATCGTATTCAGCAATTTTCCATTGCCGACACTATACCGCTGTACGATGTCGCCGGCGCCAGTGAAGATACTATTTCCATCGGGAGTAAAGGCGATCGAGCGTACCTCGCCGAGATGCAGAGGCAGGTTCTGCACCTGGATCCACTGGATTATCGACCATAGCTTGGCGTTAGTATCGCCGCTGCCAGTGGCGATGGTCTTACCATCCGGCGCGAAAACGACAGCCAGAATGCGCTCCGAGTGACCGGTGAGTGTTTGCAACTGTACCCACTTTTCGGTATCCCACACTTTGAGATCATAGACAGCGCTGCCGCATGCCAGCAGTTTGTCGTCGGGAGAGAAAGCGGCGGGCGATTGGCATTCCTGGAGCGTTTTGAGTTCTTTTCCGGTCGCAGCGTCCCAGATACGGACTGTGTTGTCCGTGCTGCCCGTCACAAGACGTTTTCCATCGTGCGAATACGCCACTGACAGCACGCCTTCTGAATGTGCCGTCAGACTGCGCAGCTCCTTCCCGGTCGCGGGGTCCCAGAAGCGTACCGTACGATCCCAGCTTCCGGTGGCCAGCGTTTTGCCATCCGGCGCGAACGCGATAGCGGCTACCAGCGCCGTATGTCCTGTCAGCGTGAGCAGCTCCTTGCCGGTCGCGAAGTCCCAGAGCTTGACGGTTTTGTCCGCACTCGCTGAGGCGAGTGTTTTGCCGTCAGGAGAAAAGCAGAGCGACTGTAGGTCATCGGTGTGTCCGACCAGAGTGCGTAGACTGGGTGCCACCTCGACTTCGGGGGGCTTGGTACAGCCGGACAGCAGTAGAGACAGCCATACCAGCAGCGCTGTTCCACAGAAGCGAATCGATGGGTGCGAATCGCTATTATCCGACCGCCTTCTTCGCGGAGAAGTGCCACACAGAACCCTACTGCGTAAGGAGGGGTAAAGAATGCACGGTGCCGCATCTCTTGCCTCAGTGTCGACAGTGGGGTGGAAGGGTGCAAACCTGTTCTCATTACTTTGGTAAATGGGGCGGATTATCAAGCGGCATGATCCTGTACGGCGGCGATGAAGTCGGGCGAATCCGCGTGCCCCTCGAGCGCAACCTGGAACTGTTGATTATAGAGACCAGCATATATTCCGTTGAAAGCGAGCAGGTCGGTATGGCTGCCCGCCTCGCGGATCGTGCCCTTTTCCATGACGACGATTTTGTCCGCTTTAACGATCGTCGAGAGCCGATGGGCGATAATGAAACTCGTGCGACCGGCCATCAGTCGATCGAGCGCTTGCTGTATCAGCGTTTCAGTCTCGGAGTCGAGTGAGGACGTCGCTTCATCGAGAATCAGGATTTTGGGATCGGATAGGATCGCGCGGGCGATTGCGATTCGCTGCTTCTCGCCGCCGGAGAGTTTAGTTCCGTCTTCGCCTATTCTGGTGTCGTATCCACGCGGGAGCGCTTCGATCACGTGGGTGATATTGGCAGCGCGCGCCGCCTCTTCGACCTCGCTGTCGGAGGCTTCGAGCTTGCCGTAGCGAATATTCTCACGGATCGTGGTGTTGAACAGCAGCGTCTCCTGGATCACAACACCTACCTGACGGCGCAGAGATTTCAGCTGTATGTCGCGGATATCGTGCCCATCGATCGAAACGCGCCCATCGATCACATCATAGTGCCGCTGAAGCAGATTGATCATCGTCGTTTTGCCAGAGCCGGACTGCCCGACGAGCGCAATCATCTGACCCGCCTTGACATCGAGGCTGACGTTCTTGATCACCGGATTATCTGGCTCATAGGAGAAGACGACGTTTTCGTAGCATACATTGCCCTCGACTTCCGGGAGAGCGATCGCATCGGGCTTATCGGAGACGTTGGGCTTCGTGTCGAGCGTCGTAAAGATGCGCCAAAGGGCGGTATTGGTGCGCGCGATCTGTTCGTTGAGCTGGATCATGCGCAGCATCGGTCCGTAGAGATAGCCGCCAATATAACCATAGAACGCGATCAGCGAGCCGGGGCTCAGTTCGCCGCGTATCACGAGTCTGCCACCATACCAGAGCAGCAGCGCCATGCCGAGGCCGCTCCCGATGAACTCGGCGAGCGTCCAGAGGGCGGTGCTGAGAACGCTGGAGCGCACATTGAGACCGAGCAAGTTGCGGGTTTCGCCGACGAACTGCCGTACCTCATAGCGCTCCTTGGCATAGGACTTGACGACCTGCACGCCTGCGAGTTTCTCCTGCAGGTCGCCGTAGATGACTTCACGCTGCTCGCGCACTTCGTGGCTCGTCTGCTTGATGCGGCGGATAAACATCAGGTAGTTGGCGATGTAGATCGGGAAGACGCTGAGCGCGACGAGGGCGAGTTTCCAGTTGAGAAAGAAGAGAAAGCCGAGCACACCGAAGAGCGTAACCGTGTCCTGCAGGACGGTGACGAAGCCGCCGCCGATCAGTTGGTCGAGGGAAGCGACATCATTGGTGATATTGGACATCAGTTTGCCGGTCTGGCTCTTCTCGAAGAAGCCGAGCGACAGGGACTGGATATGGACATAGAGTTTGCGGCGCATGTCGTATTTAAAGCGCTGCCCGAGGTAGGTGATGGTATAGGTCAGCCAGTAGCCGATAAGTGAGCTGCCGCACGCGATGCCGACGGTTACCATAAAAACGCCGAACAGATTGACGTGGTGGGTATGGGCAAAGGGCGTATCGGAAAGGTGGTCGATCAGATAGCGCAGCACCATCGGCGGGGGCAGGCTGAGCGCGGACGTAAAGATCGTGAGGAGGACGACGAGCGCCATCACGCGCCCGTAGCCGTGGAGTTCTTTGATGAATCGGACGAAGTTTTGCATCGCAATGGTTCCAGGTCGGGGAGCGCCAGCGCAGCTTCCGTCGGGTGCGGGTGGAGGCGCCGCACGACGACTGTTTTACTATCTTCGGTTCACGTTCCCCTAGTTTACACTACTCTGCGGAGTTTGTCAGCCTTTCGTCTGAAATTAGCGATGGATCGGGTTCTACTCCCCCTCCTTTGCTTTTTTTCAAGGAGGGGGAGAAGGCTTCGTTCGTGTTTCATCAATCTTCAGCAGAAACAGGGAATGTATCTTTCCAGTCCATTCTGTTTTTGAAAGGGGACGAACACAGCCGCGATACTCCTCATCCGGCAAAGCGGGGCCGGATTCGGCACGCTGTCCCGCGTTTATGCTACAATCTTTTCGACAGCGCGAACACCCGCATCGGCGATAATCCACGACGAGGAACGAACTTTTTTTATGAATTCTTCAACAGCGAATTCTGCAGGCGCAGTGACCCAGAAACAGGCGGAAAAGGTGCGAGTCGCCACCGCACAGGTGCATCTCACCAATGTAAAACTGCGCGACGATGTGATACTCGATGAGGTGCATCTGGAGGGCGAAAACATACTGGCGGAGGCGCCGCAAAACAAAGGCGAGAACGGCAAAATCACCGCGACCGACACAAAGGTTCGAGCGATGATGACGGAGGCGAACGTGAACCTGATGCTCGCCGGCAACGTGCCCGCCGACGCTCCCGTGCGCAACCTGAGCATCGCGATCCTGTCCGGCAAAGTGCGGATCACCGGACATGTCGTCAAATCCGTCATGAGCTTGCCCTTCACGATCGAAGCGATCCCGCGCATCGACAACGGCGTGCGCGTCTGGCTCGACTTTCAGAGCAGTAAAATGGTCTTCAATATGCCGTCGTCGGTCACGGAAATGATCGAGCAGCAGATCAACAAACAGCTATCGATCGATCTCTCGAAGCTGCCCTTCGGGGTGCGGATCGACGAAATACGCTGCGAGCCAGCGCGTCTGACAGTGCTCGGAAAAGCCAGTATCGTGCTGCCGCCCGCACCTGCCGCAGCACTTCCGACCGCACCCTTCCGCGCCGTGACGGACTGAGAACGACTGTCCGGTACAATCCTATTTACCTCTATTTACCCACGCTTGCGACCGGGCGAGTCTCGATCGTGCCGAGACCGCTCAGCTGCGATTTGACCTGCGCGGCGGGCGCAACCAGCACGAGCGCGAGTTTGTTCGGCGCAAAGTACTCGCGGGCGATTCGGTTCACCTCCGCGAGCGTCACCGCATTCAGTTTCGCCGGATAGGTCGTCAGGTAATCGGGCGGCAGATTGTAAAACGCGACATCCGCCAGCACTCCCGCCAGCGCCTCAGGCGTCTGCACCTGCACCGCGAACTGACCTGTCATGTAGCCCTTCGTCTTCTTCAGTTCTGCCCCGGTAAACCCCTTGTCCGCCGTTTTTTGCAGCACGGCGGTCGTCGCATCCAGCAAGGCTTTCGTCGTTTCGATCTTGGTGAATGTCGAAACGTCGAAACTGCCCCCGAACTGATGCGGACCGAACGAACTGTTGATACCATACGTCAGCGAGCGATTGACTCGTATCTCCTCGATCAGGCGTGAGGTGAAGCCGCCGCCCAGGATCGTCGAGGCAAGTCTCGCGGTGTAGTAGTCCGGGCTGTTGCGCGGAAAAGCGGTACGTACCCAACGCACCTGCGTCTGAGTAGCGTCCGGCTTGTCGATCAGGATCGTGCGCGGTTTCGTTTCCGCCGGAGCCTCAAGCTTATTCTTGTTCTCCGCACCAGGCTGCCAGTCGCCGAATCGCGCTTTGAGTTTTGCCGTCATCGCCTCAGCGTTGAAGTCCCCCACCGCTACCAAAATAAGATGATTTGGAACAAAATCGCGCTTATAGCAGGCGAGCAGGTCGGCGCGAGTGATGGTTTTAAGCGAGGTGATCGTCGCGTCTCTGCCGTAGGGATGTTCGCCATAGGTGATTTCGTTGGCGACACGGCTTGCAATGGCACCGGGATCTTCGCCGAGCGACTGCAGTCCCGACAGGCTCAGTGTACGTTCGCGCTCCAGTTCGGCATCTGGAAACTGCGGGTGACGCACGATATCGTTCAGCAAATCGAGCCCCGCATCCGTGTCCTTCGCCAGTATATCGAGCGCGACGGTGAATCGATCGTCACCTGCAGCCGCTCCCAACGAGCCGCCGAGAAAGTCGATTTCCTCAGCGATCTGCGTCGCCGTACGCTTCTCTGTGCCGCGACGCAGCAGGTCGGCAGTCAGCTCCGCTGTTCCGCTTTTGCCCGCCGCATCGCCGCTGGACCCGCCGGGGAAAATCGCAGTGAGCGTGAAGGTCGGGGCGCGATGATACTCCATCAGCACGATTTCAGCGCCATTTTCAAGCCGCGTGCGCACGACGGGCGGGAGCTTTATCTGCTGCGCACGAATGGGAACACTTGCGCCCATCACAAAAATCAGCCCGATCATCCCAGGCATCCTATATCTCATTAATCTCATGCTAACCCTCTTGTTTTGATCACTGTGTTCTGGTCATGGTGTTCAAATCACCGTGTTCTAATCACCTTGCACAGATCTGTGTTCTACAATTTCCAGCATTCGTGCCAGTTAGGCGCAATCCACGACCCGCCATAATTCATAGTATCGAGCAGGATGTCAGCACGTAAGACAGCATAGTCTGCGCCGTCTGATCTGCACGATTCATCCACTTCGCCACATCGTACTGCGTGGCCTGTGGGTCAATCTCAAAAGCCGACTACGATCTCCCGGTGGGATCGATCAAAGGATAAATACAATGCTGCATATCATTTTCACGACGATTCACAACATTCCGCCGTACATTGCGCACTGGCTGCTGATTTTTGGCGGGAAATAGGAGATCGAAACTGACTGTTTGCGAGCGGACAATTTCGCCGAACTTTGATACTCCATGATATGATTCATGATATGATTCATGAATGATTGTGTAACACGAGGAATAGTACTCCTCGCGCATGTCAGTTGACATGCGCGAGGAGTTATTTCTGTGCGGGCTCAGCCGGTTTCGCGTCGGGCTGCTCAGTGCTGCCAGATGTCTCCGCTGTGTTCTTCTCCGGTATCAAGGTGACGACTGTCCGATTGCGCTCGCTGAAGTATTTCTTGACAACGCGCTTAATGTCCGCAGCGGTCACTTTGTCGTGGGCAGGCACATAGTCATACAGCGTGTGCCAATCGCCGCGATTCGCCTCATACTCAGCAATAAGTCCTGCGCGACCGAGGTTCGTCTTAAACTTATCGAGGAAGCTGATGCGCTCGACGTTCTTTGCCTTCTGCAGTTCGCGTTCGCTAACGCCGTTCTTGCGGATATCATCCAGCACGCCGTAAATCGCGGACTCACATTCCGCCGTCGTATGCCCCTGCTGTGCCTGTGCATAGAAAATGTAGAGGCCCGGGTCTTCACGCGAATCGTTGTAAGAACTCACCGCATCGGCAATCTGTTTGTCGTAGACCAGTGTGCGATACAGCCGCGCGCTCTCTCCATGAGACAAGATCGTCGTCAGCAGATCGAGTGCCGGGTTGTCGGGATCCCGATTCGTCACCGTATGGTAGCCGAACGTGACGGCGGGCAGCTCTGCCGGTTTATGGAAAGAGATGCGCCGCTCGCCCGACTGGGGCGGTTCAGAATTCACGACGTCACGCGGTAAAGGCTGTGGCTTGATATCGCCATAGAGCTGCGTGATCTTCGCGAAAAGTGCCTTCGTATCGAAGTCGCCGACAACGGTGATCACAGCATTGTTGGGCGCATAATGAATACGAAAATACTCTTTGGCATCCTCGAGGCGTATCGCGTCGATATCCTTCATAAACCCGATCGTGTCCCAGTGATAGGGGTGTGCCACGAACGCGCTATTCTCCAGAATCTCGTTCATTGCGCCGCCGACATTGTTGTCGGTGTTGACGCGCCGCTCCTCTTTGACGATCCCCCGCTCCTGCTCGATATTCTGTTTGTCGAGCTTTAGCGCCCGCATCCGATCTGCTTCCAGAGCGATGACTGTGTCCAGTGTCGGGGTGGAGAACTGCTCCTGATATTCGGTACGGTCGGAGGTCGTGAAGGCGTTCGAGTCGCCGCCACCCGCTTCGATGATATTGTCGAAGACTTTTGGCGCGAACTTCGCCGAGCCGTTGAACATCATATGTTCGAACAGGTGCGACAATCCAGTAATGCCGGGACGCTCATTGCGAGAGCCGACCTTGAATACCGTGTAATAGGCGACGGAGGGCACGGTATGATCTTCGACGGCGAGCGCGACAAGCCCGTTATCGAGTTTCAATCGCGACACTTTGAGTTCCTGCGCCGTTATCGGTGTCCGCAACAGCAGCGCGATAATCAGTCCAGCAGCGAGTGTATACAGATTTTGTTTTGAAGACATTTTGGATCTTTTCATAGTTCTGGTTCACGGTTGAGAGTTCACTTAATTCGCGTGTACTGAATTAACGATCGCCAACGAACCTGCCGGGGCTGAATGTGTTTTTCGGATCGAGAGCGGTTTTGAGAGCACGCTGAAGTTTGGCATCTTCACGCGATTCCCCCCAGACGATTGCCGATACCCGGTTCGTAACCCCCGCATCGAGCCGTGTCCAGAGCAGATTTGCGCCCGCTGGAACACTCTCCTGCACCTGCGCGATCGATACGTCCTCCACTGCTGTGAAGCCAAAATTGAGGATGCCGGTGGCACAGTGTGCGGTGATAGACAGACCCGGCAACGCGCTCAGCTTCCCAGCAAGGGCTGCGACATCGGTTGGCAGACACGCGATACGGGCTGCAAGCTGTATTTGTGGATCGAGACGCGCCTGCCTGTCGAGAAGTTCCTGCACGCTGTCGGGCGAAAGCATTGTGTATTCGCTTCTCAGCCCTGCCTCTGCTGCGAGCCGCGCGAACTCCTCTATCTGCCATGCGACACGCATTGCAACGCCCTGCAAACCGATAATCAGATGGCAACTGCCCTCTTGCAGTTCATTCGTCGCGAGGAAATAAGTACCGGCAAGTCGCGCCGTGTGCAGCGCTAATCCAACTTCCGCTGCCGTCGTCAGATCGGGTGCATCCAAGGCGATCACCTGCTCGGTCTCAGGTAACGGGCGCACTTTGAACGTCAGTTCTGTCAGGATGCCGGACGTGCCATAAGAGCCCGTGAAGAGTTTACACAGGTCATAGCCCGCAACATTCTTTACGACTTTACCGCCGCCTTTGACCGCCGTTCCACCCGTCATTAGCGCATGCATTCCGATCAGGAGGTCACGCGGTGTGCCAAAAGCAGGTCGCAGGAACCCACTGGCGTTTGCGGAAACGATGCCGCCGAGTGTTGCTCTTCCTGGAAGCGGAACATCGAGCGCGAGGCACTGTCTGCGCGTCGCAAGGGTCTCCTGGAGTGCAGAAAGCGTGACGCCGGGCTCGCAGGTGATCGTCAGGTCGTCGGGCTGATAGTCGGTGATGCGGTTCAGGCGTTCGGTGCCAATCAGAAGGTAGGGTCGATTAGACCGTGGGGAGTAGCCGGTAGACAGTTTCGTGCTGCCGCCGATCGGGATCAGCGCATTTCCTGACTGCTCAGCGGCTCGTATCACAGCAGAAGCCTCTTCGGCGGAACCGGGCAGGACGACTGCGAGCGGGTTACTGTCCCAGGAGTCAGGCAGAGTCGGCAGAGCAGTCGAGCAATTTGCTGCTCCAACGATCGCGTTGAGTTCGGCGGTCAGACTCCCTGCGCTCTGGTCGCTGATTGGCTGAGAATTGGTATGTTCGGAATTGAATAGAGTTTCCACGCGCTTTGATTCCGCAGCAAGCCGGGTTTTTCCTGCCCAAGATCGTCACCGAAGGCACAATCGAATTGTTGTTGCCACACCGCAACGTGGCATTCATTCAATTCGGCTTCCTCTCAAGAAAACAGCCGCTCGATAGCTTCGGCGGTACCGATATCAGCATCCCGTTCTGCGCATTGAGGTTTGACCGAAGGCAGGAATCATGCTCGATAGAATCGTATCTATCGGCTGTTATACTCGAAACTAATACGAGCAGGATCGCCGCCAATACTCTCTTAGAAAGCTACCCATAATCGAAAGCAGAAAAAACGCCAGATGAATTCGAACATGAATATCGGCGGACTGCCGATCCTGCCGCCACCAGGAGTCGTAAGCCGCGCCTATACCGCTGAGAATCCGAACGGCGCTCCCGGCGCCGGAGGCGGTGCGAACGGCGGGCGCAAAGGCGCGCCCGCGATCGCCCCGTTATGCGATGGACAGACCGTTACTCTTGCCGAGATAGAGGGCTCCGGCTGCATCCGTCATATCTGGATTACGACCCCGCCGGGAAATCCGCTAGATGACCGCAATTTGATTCTGCGCTGCTATTGGGACGGTCAGGAACAGCCTGCGGTCGAATGCCCGCTCAGCGACTTCTTCGGGGTTGCACATGGTCGCCGTCGCCCCTATGCCTCCGCGCTCACCGCGATGCCGGAAGGGCGCGGACTGAACTGCTACTTCCCGATGCCGTTCCGCACCCACGCTCGCATCACCCTCGAAAACGACAGCGGCTCGGACGTCAGTCACCTATTCTATCAGGTCGATGCAACCCTCGAAGAAATCTCAGAGGACGACACCGGCTACTTCCATGCTCAGTTTCGACGCCAGAATCCAACCACACGAAAACAAGACTTCGTGCTTCTCAACGGAGTTACCGGGCGGGGCAGGTTTCTGGGCTGCGTGATCGGCATCAGGACGCTGGAAGAACACTGGTGGGGCGAGGGTGAGATGAAGTTCTACCTCGACGGCGACACCGATTTGCCGACGATCTGCGGCACCGGCGCTGAGGATTATGCCGGTTCCGCGTGGGGTCTCGGCGTTCATCAGACGCCCTATCACGGCTGCACACTCTACGAACAGAACCGGCTGCACGGTATGAAAAGCGAAAGGGATGCGCTGATCAGTTTCTATCGGTGGCACTTGCTCGATCCGATCTATTTTCAGTCCGCATTACGTGTGGAGATGCAGCAGATCGGCGGCGCGTTCGTGTCGAAGGCAAAAAAGGCGATAGATTCAGGAGAAATGGAGTTGACAGCTCCGCTGATGCCGGAGCAGGAGTTCACGCTCTTCGAGCGTGAGGACGATGTTTGCTCGACCGCTTTCTGGTACCAGACACTGCCTTCGCCAGAATTCCCGGAATTGCCAGATCGTCAGGCGCGTTCAGCGAATCTCGAACTGCGCTCCACCGAAAAGGAAGGTTGAGAATCTGAAGCGAGCCTACTTGACAGCCATACCTGACTTCACAGCCATAACAGGTTTGGGCGGTATCATTGCTGATTGTGACGCTTGTTCCGAGTGCGCCATCAGTTCGCTCACTGGCACGACAGTAATTCCATTTTTGTCGAGATAGTCGAAAATGCGCGGAAGCGCCTGCGCCGATGTAACGCAGGAGACATGCATCAGCGTAATTTGACCTGGCTTGATCCGCTTGATTATTCGCGCTGCGACGAAATCCGCCGTTTTGCGCGTCCGATAGGCGTCCAGCGAATCGATCCTCCACCCGATCGCCTGATAACCTGCGTCTGCAACCACCTTATGCGTTCGTGCATCGCAGTCTCCATACGGAAACCGAAACAGAGGTTTCGCCCCACGCCCGCAAACTTTGATAATCTGTTCTTCGCCCCGCTGAATCTGAAGACGTATCTCGGCATCTTTAATTTTCAGGAACGAGGGATGCGAGTAAGAGTGGTTGCCGATCTCCATTCCGGCGTCGGCAATCGCGCGGCACTGTCTGGGGAATTCCTGACAGAACTTCCCGGTCAGAAAAAATGTGGCGTGGACATGATGCTGCATGAGGGTTCGGAGCAATAGCGGGACGGCAGTCGCGTTCGCACCAGCGTCGAAAGTCAGCGCGACCTGCGTTTTAGTCTGATGTGTGGCGATGAAAAGGCGCGGTTTCGGCTGCCAATGGGCGAGGAAGGAGCGTTCCATGCCGCGAGCGCCTGCGATCGAACTGTTTGCTGCGGCATTTCCGATCCCTGTCGGTGCGTGCGAAGAAGTACCATTAGCCGCTGAATTTTTTGTCGGCGCGGTGCGTGACAAAACCGGAGCGGTGGGCGCAGCAGGCGGGCTTTTCCTGCAGCCGATAGACGCGAGAAGACTCGCTGACAGCAGGATCGAGATCGGCGTAAAGACAGTCGCTTTACTAATGTGGATCGAGTATGGGATCGTGTTCATCGCTAATCGCCCTGTTTGCTGTGCGCCTTCCGGTATAGAGTGTTCAGCTGCGAGGGCGTGACGGCAATGTATTCCGCTCCCAGCAGCTCTTGAACGCGCTTCAGATCGGACAGTTTCGAACCCCAGTTCCAGATAAACACATTCAAAAAGGCGGGGCGTGCAGCGCCTACGCGTTCGCGAATCTGTTTCGCGAGGAGTTCTGGGCCAGGGTCTGCGCCAGTGACTGCCCGAAAGACGGTCTGGTCGTTCGGCAGATCGTAGGTCAATTGAGCGTAGGGCAGACCGCCGGGGCTGCCGTAGTCTGGCATCAGGAAACGTACGCCGGGCATGAGCCGCGCGGCTTGCGCGATGTCGGGCGCGCCGACATTCATGAGGCGGATCGTGTGCATATCCATCCGCCGCATATACTGCTCTGTCCAATTGTAGAAATCCGCGAATGCACCGCGGCGATCCTTGAGCGCGGTGCCCCAATCGGGCCCGTAGATGTAACCGACGCCAGACACATCGCAGAGAAACTCATCGTTCGCTGTAGCGTGATCATAGTACCAGCGCGCCCAGACGGGAGCATTATCCAGCAGGGAGGGACCCATCCCCCAGCCAATGGGAATCGTGCCATGCAGAGGATCTTCGAAGTAACTGCGGAAATAGTCTCGCCATGTGCATAGATTGTCGCCATCGGACATCGTGAAGCTGAAGTAGACTTTGCTGCTATCGAGAGGTGGCGGAGGGTTTTGACGTTTTTGTTTCAGTGCAGGTTGCCGCACACCGCTGAACACGGAAAAATTTGCGACATAGTCGCTCACGACGGTCACTTTTCCGAAGCGACTCGCAAGCGAAACCCCTGCGCCTTCATTGATACCGATGTCTTCCCCGTGCCACCAGAAACCTCTTACGACCGCGTTCAATGGCATCGCTGCGAGCAAAGCCTTGATCTCAGCGAGCTCACCGGAACCGTCCGCGCCCGGCAGCTGCTGCGCTTTTGTGCCCGTGATCCAGAAGACGATTCCCCTTGCCGCAATGATCTGATCCAGCGCGCCGGTGTCGAAAATTGCCGGGTCCAGGCAGCACGCCAGATAGGGATTCAGGCGTGGAAAGAGGGTCTTCCGAATAGAGTGAAGCGCCTCGGCGTCTCCCTTAAACTTTCCGCGCAGATCGACTTTGATCGGCAGCTGCAGCCGTAGCGCGAGTTCGGGCGTAGCGATCAGCAGATCGTCCGCTCCTGCGATGCACGCCGCGACGCACGGACTCAGATAGATTTTCGGGTCGGGAACAACCGCTCCCTGCACCGAACTGCGGTACCGGCTCACAACGCTCAAGGGATCGGTGATCGTCACCGACTCGTCCGTGTCGCCGTGTCGGCGCATCTCATCGAGCCAGAAGCGGTCGTCCTCTTTGAGGATCAGGTAGAGACGCGGCTGTTTTCGATTGACGATTCCTTGAAGGGAGAGCAGCAGAATGCGTTCGTCGCGCGTACATTTGCTGACATCCACGACGTCCAGATGGCGGGCAGGGGCAGGCAGCGTCGGCTGAAACGTGGGATAGGGACGCGGGATTTTTGGCAGAACGAGGTTGGCATAGACAGCAGGCTTCGGCAGATGGGTAAAGTTCGCGAAGGCGGCTTGTCGCTGGTGAGGACTGAGCAGACCTTTGCGTTCGAGGGCGACAATTGTGCCGCGCAATAGCAGCTGTTCCGAGAGCCAGTCCTGCAGATCACCTTCTGGTCCCTGATGGGTCCAGACATCGACTGCGCCTGCGAACGGCGAATTATGGTGGATGAGGAGCGCGACTACCGGTCGTTGTGCTGCTCCGACGACCGGAATCAGTTCATCCCCGGCTGGAATCGTGCTCGGGTCGAACCTTTGCTCGTGGGCATAGGACGACCAGTTTATCGATAGTGACGCGAGTTCGAGTGCATCTTCAGGAGCGACAATTGGCGATATGTCGGTGCCCGACCCGGTGAAGCCACCGATCCCAATGCCTTCCTTACCGAATAAGGCAGCGTCGTTATTATGTCCCTCATCTTGCCATCTGCCTGCAGCGTCACGCGAGACCGGGTGCGTAAAGGGGATGCCGGAGAGGATCAACGCGCCGCCTGCACGGTGAAAGGCTTGCAACGAGGCGAAAGCTGTCTGTGGGTATGTATTTCCGTACGCCAGCACGAGCGCCGCAAACCGATTGGCATTGAAGCGGTTTGTATCGGCGAGAGCGTCTGCTCCCAGCAGCTCCGCCTGTATTCCGGAGGCGCGAAGTCGCTTGGCTATCTGGCGTGGCGAGGTCTGCGTGCTCGAGCCATAATAGGGAAATGACGGCTCGAAGAAAACGGCAACCCGTGGCGTTCTTGACGGTACAGGCACCCCAGCGCCTATCGCTATCGCAGGAAATAAGGCGAGTAGAAGCAGGACGAAAATCGCGATCGGAAGTTTCTTATGCATTGTCAAATCAGTATACTCTATGCGAGCCCTCACCCCTGACCCCCTCTCCCTACCACTCATTCCTCGTTAGGGCGAGGGAGAGATAATACACATAGCGCTGCATTCGCCCTTCTCCCTAAGGATCCTGCGACTGGCAGGGAGAAGGGTTGGGTGACCTGCCCCCTTTGTGAGGAGCGAAAAATGAGTTAGTCCTCGCCTGTCTGATTGGTCGTTTGCTCGGCTGCAAACACCAACAGCATCTGCCCACTGTCGTCTTCCTGCGGGTTCATTTGCCACTCGTGCTTGAACTCC
>JBBQPY010000143.1:0-14080 GCA_038216735.1 Chthonomonadales bacterium | reverse complement strand
AGTTTCCGATTCGTCTTCTCAAATGCATTTAGTTTATAAAAAGCATATGCTCGCTATCAGTAGCCCTTCAATCACCCTATTCTTGGGATTTAGCGTTTTCCGCCGGTCAACATCCGTAATGCCGCACTGACCAGAGCGCCTGTGTCGGTGCGGTCTGCAGCATCGGAAAATACGCGTTCCGCTGCCCGTTTCGCGTCGGGACGGCTGTAGCCCAGCTGTACGAGGCCTTCGACCACATCTTCGTAGGCGGCATTTTCCTGCGATGTCTGCTGACCGGCGACGGTCCGCTCAACCTTCTGCTCGAAGACATACGCTGCCATTTTGTCGCCGAGTTCGAGGCATAGCCGTTGTGCGAGTTTGGGTCCGATGCCAGGGACTTTCGTGATCAGGCGCGTGTCGCTCGTAGAGAGGGCGCGGGCGAGGTCGCCGACGTCGAGCGCCGAAAGCAGTGCGAGCGCGACTTTCGGCCCGACGCCGGTCACTCCAAGCAGGATCACAAACGCCGATCGCTCCGTCGCAGTGATGAAACCGTAGAGCGTCATTTCGTCTTCGCGTACGATAAGGTGTGTTTTGAGGGTAGTTTTGGAGCCATCGGTGGGGAGAGAGGGTAGGACGGTTGCGGGAACGAATACCTGATAACCGACCCCGCCGACATCGACAATGACGACGTTTCCTTCGATCTGCGCGATAGTTCCTGTCAGTTGTGCGATCATGAAGGCAGATGTCCTCGATGGGCTTATTTTCGAAAAACGGGCCGATGGTTCTAAAGTCAGATTATGGTGACACTATTCCACCTCAAACGTTCGTCTTCCTGCTATAATCGGTAAATCATAGATGAAGTGTATCCAGCATAGCACAACGGGAATGGCCAGCCACATGCACAACCTACAACGTAACAAATTATGCTCACACCTATTCCTGCAGTGCTCCAGGACGAGGAAAGAAATACATCGCTTTGCTAGCAGATGATCAGAAACGCGGAAACATGGAGGAAAGAGGGAAATTGCAAAAGACTACTGATGCTGACTTCGATTTAGAGGCAGAACCCCGATGGCCGGCCGTGATCGCTCTGCTGGCTGTGGGCGGGCTGTCGCTGGCGCTGCCGTCTACACTGTCTGTCGGTCCGCGGTGGCTGCTGTTTGTGGTGGTTGGTATACTGCTTGTGCCAACCGTTTTGACGCACCGTATTGGTCACCACAAGCTGAACTTCTTTTTTGGTCAACTTATTGCTGGCGTCGTGACATTATTCATGATTTTGTCGATCGGTAATCTAGTTCGCGCGCTGCCAAAGCATACGGAGGCGCCGGTCACATTACTGATCTCTGCCGCCTCGCTGTGGATCACGAATGTGCTAGTTTTTGCCTCGTGGTACTGGCGGCTCGACGCAGGCGGACCGCACAAGCGCGATTTGCGGCGTGGCCACCCGTCGGGCGCGTTTCTGTTCCCACAGATGACGCTCGATACCGCAGATAAGGACGAGGAGGAAGGCGACAACTGGGCGCCGCAGTTCATGGACTATCTGTTTCTGGCATTCAACTTTAGCACCGCGCTTTCTCCCGCAGATACATCGGTGCTTTCGCGGTGGGCGAAGTCGCTGGTCATGGTGCAGGCGAGCATTTCGCTGACGATTATCGTGATCCTGGCAGCACGCGCCGTCAATATACTCTAGGTAAGGCATTCAATTCGCTTGAGAAGGGATGTCAGAATCAGGCTGTCTACTTCCACGAAGTACCGGCCGGCGAATGAGACATATACCTGTCCGGTGTGCCATTA
Organism: Chthonomonadales bacterium; assembly: GCA_038216735.1. Taxonomy (GTDB): domain Bacteria; phylum Armatimonadota; class Chthonomonadetes; order Chthonomonadales; family Chthonomonadaceae; genus JBBQPY01. Next base: position 12,307 of record JBBQPY010000143.1, on the reverse strand, counting down.
CCGCCGCCCCTGGAGACTCGATGTCTGCAATCCCACTCGACGAAGCAATCGAAGTTTTCGTGCGCGGCTTCTGCTTTACGCGCAGCTTTACGTTTCCCTACATCGCCAAACGAGTCCATGAGCGAGTGTGGCGACTGCACGACGCGCACAAGGAACGCGGCGACTACCGTTCTGAAGAGTATGTCGGCTGGAGCATAGACCCCCTGGAGATGCATACCATTGCGCGGCAGCATACACGGGGTCGCTACCGTCTCTGTGTGCTTCGAGCCCTGGAGGAGGGGGATGCTTCCCTGCACAGTGAACTCAAGGCACTGGGATACCGCTTCAGGGGCGCCGAACCACTTATGGTGCATTCACTCCAGCAGATCGAGCGTGTCCCAGATCCCGTGTCCATCATGCGCATTACTACGCAGGAAGAGGCAGATTCGCTTGCGAAGGCGGCACGGAGCAGACAGATTCTGCCAGAGCATCTCGAGGCTGATCCCCCGCCCGTACGCCAATATATAGCGCGGAATGACGAACAGCTCATAGGCTGGGTGGGCAGCATCACTGCGCGTGAGTATGCCTGGTGCAGCAATATGTTCGTCCTACCAGCGTATCGGCGGCGCGGGATTGCCCGCGCGCTGCTGACCAGAATGCTGCAGGAGGATCGCGCCGCTGGCGCCCGAGCCAACGTTCTCCTGTCCAGTCACGCGGGGACTAAACTGTATCCTACAGTTGGCTACCAAACAATTGGGGAACTGCTTGTGTTCACACCACCTTCGGATCGAGAGGCACGGCCAGCCGATCAAGCGGCGTGACGGTAGGCGCTGGGGCAACTATGCTCTGCCCAAAGTTTCGGAAATAAGCGAGCTAGACCGCGTCTCGACTGGGTTGAATTGCTACGATTGAAAGAAAAAAACATATGTCCCATGTAGTGAATGCAAGCCGCAAACCGATCCGCGGCAGGAAGCTATTGAAACTGCTCGCGACACTCTTTGTTCTGACGACATTGTCTGTGGGGTGGATCTCTCATACGAAAACGCAGCGCGTTTTGGACAGGGAACTCATCAGCGCGGTCAGGGAAGATCGAACCGAGACGGCACTTTTACTGCTGTCTCAAGGTGCAGACCCCAATATCCGGGATATTCGAGACGAGCAGCGCAGCGTCTGGGAGCAGATGAAATTCATATTCCGCAAACATACTTTCCAGGATGATCGGATAGAAGACCATAATTCGCCTACTCTGCTTCAAATGGTGAGCAATCATAAAAGCGAAAATGCCCCCCTGTTTACAGCGCTGTTGGATGCCGGGGCAAGCGCGAATTACTGCTCCTGCGGTCGCTGGACGCCGCTGATGGAAGCCGTTCGAAATGGATGGGTGAAATCTGTTCGAGCCCTGCTAGACCACGGCGCGGACCCACTTGCCCGTGATGAGAAAGGCAGATCTCCGATCTTCTATTTGCTTACCAATAATCCGGACGGACCCAGGATTGCAGAGATGCTCATAAGTCGGGGCAATGACGTCAATGCAGTCGATAATGTCGGTATAACGCCGTTGATGCGCAATATAATGGATGGGGGAGATGGCGCGAGCACGGTTCGCTATCTCATCGAGCAGGGAGCAGATGTCGATGTACGTGGGCAAGGGGTTAGCCTTCTGCTCATGGCGGCACGAGTCCAGGACAGCCAAAAAGTGCAGGCGCTCCTCGATCGCGGTGCGGACGTGAACGTGAGCACTCCAGCCAGTCAATGCACTCCGCTGCACTACGCCACTTACAAAACATGGTCTTGCTGTGAGTGGGTCGTAGACAAGGACACGCTGCCGATCGTGAAAATGCTGCTGGCGCATGGCGCAAAAGTCGATTCTGTCGATAAGGATGGCAACACACCGTTGCTTAGCTGCCTTGAATCTCACGATCGTCCTGATATTATCAAACTGCTGATCCAGTACGGCGCGGACGTCGACCATCGCAATAAAGCCGGAGACACCGCTCTGGCACTTGCGCGGAGGGGAAATTTCACAACCACGATCGCGTTGCTCAAAGCGGCAGGTGCGAAATAATGACAGTTGCCGTCAGAGCACTCACGCAGCTTCTGACCCAGGAAAGTCCGATGTCCAGTATTGTGAACAAAATTCGCCCGCAGAGATACAAAAGGATAGCGCTCGGAACCTTAGCTGCGATCGTTATTCTGGCGCTATCGTTCTGCGTCTGGGTCTACAATGCAAAAACCCAGCGAGACCTGAACATGCAGCTACTCGGCGCGGTACGAAAAGGGAATGCTGAGGCGGCGCGATCGTTATTGAAACGCGGCGCCGATCCCAACATTCGAGACGTGCCACAGCAACAACTCAGCCTCTGGCAGCAGATACGGCACGCCTTCCACAAAGACAGTCCGTCATTGGCTCGTCAGGCGAAGATTTACACACCCACGCCGTTGGAAATAGTTCTGGAAAGGAAACATTTAGGACAGTTACGGCATATATCAGTAGAACCCAGTGAGAATGCGCCGCTCGTGAAGGCGCTTCTGGAGGCTGGCGCGCGACCCGATGACAGTTGGGACAGCCACGTAACACCGTTGATGGATGCGGTTTCTTACAATCAACTGCAGACCGTTCAACTGCTGCTCGATCACGGTGCAAATCCAGGGGCGCGGGATGGAAATGGTCGACTCCCCCTTCATTACATCAGTGGGTTCGGTCCCGACAATCTGATGATTGTCGAAGTGCTGCTGAGGCGAGGAAACGATGTCAATTCGGCTGACGATGACGGGCAGACGCCACTGATGCAGGCTGTGGGTAATGCGGGTGATGAAGACGCTATCAAGCTCGTGCGATTCCTGGCAGCAAAGGGCGCCAACGTCAATGCACTATCGAAAGATGGAAGCAGTGCCTTGCTGCAGGCAGCAGCGTCAGGCAAAACTGAAATAATTCGCTTTCTCCTCGAACAGGGTGCTGAAGTGAATGTGCACGACAAATACGATGAAACCCCTCTCTCAAACGCCGCAGGAAATGATAATGTTACAGTGGTCAAAATGCTGCTCGCACACGGAGCAAAAGTCACTTCCGTCGACGAGGACGGTGACACGCCACTGACCAGCTGTATCAAAGCTTCTGGCAGCCCGGAGATCACGAAGATTCTCATCCAGCACGGCATGGACGTCGATCACCGTAACAAAGCCGGAGAGACAGCGCTCTCGCTCGCAAAGAAGGCAGGTTGGCAGAAGGCGATCCGTCTGCTGAAAGCGGGGGGCGCCCTTCGCTGATGGCAGAAAACACATTAGGAGCAGGAAGCTGGGTCTCCGACGCCGGGTACGCCGCAGAGTCTACGCATTCTGCGCATTCATTTCCGTACCAATTCACCACCTCCTTTCCTTATGAAGGGGGATATGACACATAGCCTGCCGGTATATTCCTGAGGGCTGTCTCATCAATCATCGCCCTATCTTCTGTTACCGTTTCTGCACCGGGAGAACCACCACATGAAATTCGCGTGCCTGCTTTGCCTCGCTCTGGTCTTGCTGGGAACGCCGCCCGCTCTGATCCGTCCGCCTTTTGTCCGCGTTTGGACGCAGGTACTCGGAGACAATACTGCGGTCATCGCCGTTCACAACGGCGTCATCTATGCCTCGAGTGACCATGGGATCGTCGCGCTCGACCTCGTCACAGGCGCACAGAAGTGGAGTATTCTTCCCACCTGTCGTATCCGAGCCGCCGCGTTTCAGGGGAACGCTCTCTACGCGCTAGCGTACGCCGTTGCCTCGCCGGGAAAGCCCGATGTAGTCGCTGTCGACCTCACCACGCATCGAGCCCGGACGCTCGCACACCTCCCTGGCGATGCCGCCTGCCTCACTGTTGATGCTACCCACATCTTCGTGCTGGGCAACGATACCACACTGCACGCCTACGATCCGGTCACCGGCGCACTCCTCTGGACACGTGTGCTCCATCCGAATTTCGCGTACCGCTATGCGCAGGCACAGCTCATAGTAACGGTGGATGGAATATACATCGGGCTCGATGACGTTGGCGAGTTTGGCATAAATCCTCGTAATGGTCATATTCTCTGGCAGCGCACCGCCCGTTACGCCGGACTGAATCGTCCTCTCGTCATCGGCGAGGACGTGATCACGCTGTATGACAAACTCCAGCGCACACGGGTGCGTGATGGGCGTATCGTATGGAAATCTGGCGCGGCTGCGAGCGATGCGATGCTGGTGGGCAGTGTGATCGTGTCCAGTAACGACAAGGTGTTGACCGGGCGCGATACGCAGGATGGGCATAAACTCTGGTCGCTTCCGCTGCGGGATCCGAATATCGGCTACGTCAACATAGATGATCACCGGGCGCTCTCGGATGGCCAGAGCGTCTGGATAGCGCGGGAGCCAGTGGTCGCCGTACGCAAAGACGGGCACGAGCTATGGCACCTGACCGAACCTTATACGGGCACTGCTGTGTATGCGGACGCCGCACACCTGGTTACGGTGAAGTCAGACAGCATTATCGGTTATCGCACCGGGTCACTGCCGCCTTTGCCTGCGAGTCAGACGGACCGGCAAGCGTTAGCCGAGCGTCTGGTCGGAAAGTTCGCGTCGCTCGATAACGCGGAGCGGCAGAAGCTGAACGACCTCGTACCTTTCGCCTTCCCGCCGCTGCTGGAGCGCTATGTGAAGGAAGCCAGCGCCTACGATGCCCAGCCCGACAAAGACAGTACGATGAGCCAGTACAGCCTGCTGACCGATATTGCCCCGGTGCTGAATTCGACCTTCCGTAAAGCAGACACCGCGCGAATGATTTCTGCCCTCGGGCGACTGAAGCCGCACAGCGACTGGCGTCAGCGCCTCGAATGGATGCTGTATGAGAAAGGCGACCCGGCAGGCTATATTCCGGTATTCGTCTCTAATTTGCGCGCCCTTCCTCTAAAGGAGCGGAATGAGTCGGCGGCGCTGACGGCGGTCAGCCACTCCTCACGCCCGGAGGCGGTGGTTTTAATGCTCGGGGCGCTCGGCGATCCGAAGGCAGCATTCGATTGGCGGCAGAAGGCGTTTCGGCATCTGGCGGGCACCGGAGGAAGCGCCGGACTGCAGGCGGTACAAGCTGCACGCACTATCGTGCGGAGCGCACATCGTCGTCATCTGCCCTGGTACGCGCGACTCGATCCGGCGCAGGTTGAATCCAATGCTAAACTGGGCATCAAAACGGATGCGAAAGGACGCACGTGGATGCTCTTTCACAGTGCGATCCTGGGCAACTATGGCGACCTATTTATCGTGGAGAAGCAGAGCAAACTGTGGGGGCGACCGCTCTTTACCGGCGCATGGACGGAAAGAACTTTCATTCAAGAGGCTCCCAAAACGTTTCGGGGCATCCCCCTCAAGAAGTTGGTGGCTACGGAATGGATTCGACTCTTTCCCGATGATGCAGCGATTCGGAAGGATACCGATGGAGACGGACTCACCGATCTGGTCGAGGCGCGTCTGGGCACCGATCCCAACAAAGCGGATACGGACGGCGATGGCGTTGGAGACGCGGCAGATAGCTGCCCGAATGCGGCTCCGCGCCCTCAGGGAGATGGCGAGAAGATCATCGCCGCCTGCATCGAGGCGCGGTTTTTCGAGGAGGCATGGGACGCACCCGCGATCCTCACCGTCGAGGGCATCGCGCCTTTCGAGCTATATGGCTATGCCGGAATGGTGCTTTGGCAGAAGCCCGGCAAAGAGATTCCGCTGTCGAAGCTGTACGGCGGGGGCGTGAATACGATCAGTTTTTATACGCCGGATCGGGAAGATAAGAAGGGTAAGAAGCAGCCCATCATTGTCTACAGCCCCAACCACCTGACGGCGCATACGCTGATTAGCCGATACTCGGGCGGTCTCAATGGAGACGGAACGGAAATAACGCTCAAAAAGATCGGCGAGGAATGGTTTGTGGTGGACATGGAAGTTCGCTACAGATCCTGAGTTTTGAATTGAGGGATAAGTGGAAGAGCCAAAACCGATGACTGAAACCGTACCGAAACGCCCCAAATCGAAACGCGGGAAGGCGCTGCTCGCATTCCTTGTTATTGCTACATTGTTATTTTGCGGCTGGGTCTATAAAGCAAAAACCCAGCGAGACCTGAACATGAAACTGCTCGGGGCGGTACGTGACGGCGATACCGAAACAGCACGGCTTTGGCTGGCTCGCGGCGCCGATCCCAACATTCGGGATCTACCGGAGGAACCACTGAGCCTCTGGCAGCAGATCCGGCATGCCTTCCACAAAGACAGTCAGCCGCCAGTGGACGATCCGCCGGAGACTGTGCTTGAAATGGCAGTTACTATCAGAGACGAAAATGCTCTGCTCGTGAAAGCGCTGCTGGATGCCGGGGCACGCCCGGATGATTGTACCGCCCCCAGCACATCCTACTACTTCCACATGACGCCGCTGATGAATGCCATTTCCTCCGGTCAGGTGGAGACTGTTCAAACGCTGCTCGATCATGGCGCGAACATCCGGGCACGTGATGCCAGCGGGGCAATTCCCCTCAACCGGCGTCAGTGGGATCGTCATGATGAGCCCGTAGCTGCCCAGATCAAAATAGTCCGGCTCTTGGTGAATGCGGGTAGTGACGTCGATACAGTGGACAATGCGGGCAGGACGCCACTGATGAACGTGATCGGGGAATCCACGCCCCCCGCCGTTGCCCAATTTCTGCTAACGCGGGAGCAGAGATCAATGCGCGATCGGCAGACGGAAGCAGCGTATTGACGTTTGCTGCTGCGGTACACAATGAAGAAATAGTACAGTTCCTGCTCGAACATGGTGCAAAGGTCGATCCGATCAATGGCGATGGCGATACTCCGTTGATTAGGGCTTTCGATACGTTCAACCGTCCGTGGGAGTTGAGCTTGCCGAGTCTTGTGGAGATACTGGTGGCACATGGAACGGACGTAAATCACCGTAATAAAGCGGGGGACACAGCGCTTTCCATCGCTAGAAAGCATGAGTGGAAGGAGACGATTCAACTGCTGAAAGCGGCGGGCGCCAAACGGTAACCCCCTCCTGTCCACCTCTTCGAGCCTCTGGCGATGAACGCACTGACGGGTTTCAGACGGTTCGCCTGCGTATTCGAGATGCGTACGGAAGGCAATACGGTGTAGTTCGGCGCAGATAAAAAGGCGAAGGGATAATGGTCCCCTCGCCTCGGGCAGCCTGCCCTAAGTCACTAACAGGCTAGCGATTCACAGCCGAAATTTCCATTGGATTTCCGTTGTGGGACTAGGGCTTCAATTTCCCGGGCAACTGCAGCGATGGATGAGCTGTGGGTTTTAGTCCGCGTTTTTTGCCCTTGATTGCCGCCCGGGCTGCGGGCGAAATATGTACGGTGGCTGCCGGAGCGGCGACTGGCGCGGAAACACCTACCGCAACACTCGGAGTGTTACTCGGAGCCGGAGCGGTCTGTGCTACCGACGGAGTCGATGGCACGACTGAAGAAACAGAACTGATTGACAAGTGGAGCCTCCTGGATTGCGAATGGAATGCAGCTTCCGATGCGATAGAATTATCGGCGTCAGCGCCTCTGCTAAAGATGTCTGCTTGTTGAGAATGCGTTAAGGGGAAGGGCTGAAAGGAGAGTGGCCGACTTGTCTTGAAGCCTTACTGCCGGATCATGTCTTGTGAATAGACGGCTTTGCCGGTCGTGGCACCGATATATTGATACTGTTACCGGGAGCAGGCGTTACCAGAGACTGATCGGCGACAAGAAAGAGCGAGTGGTAGGGGTACCCACGCTCCTGGAAAAGTTATAGGAAGGAGCGAAGGAGTACATCGGCGGGGCTATCGCGCATATCTATCGAGTCCTTAATTTCCAGATTTCGGGAGCGTTGGACAGTCCTTCAGGAATCCTTGAGGCTGCCGACAACTGTATTAGATACTTTGTAAGGCTCTACTCCAGCTCTTCTCCAAGTAATGAAGACGGCGAAATCAAAGATGACCAGCACGAAGGCGAGTAGGAGATATGGACGTGGAGCCGGTGATAAAAGCTGTGCGTCTTGTGAGCAAAAGAGAGTATGGTAGGATATTCATCATCATGCTAACGATGGCTGTATCGAGTGCCTGTCTCTTCCCACTGATGGCAATAGGCATGGCAGGGGTTGTCAGCAGATCAACGGCGGCAGGTATTTACCACTCTGTCCCAGGCATAGGTATTTCGCTTGTGGCTTTTTCTGCGACGGTGTTTCTATTCTCGAAGCTATTAGTTGCCAGCCTCACGAAAATCCTCGCACTTGAGTATGTGGCTCCTGTCACCCGCGCCAATACTGGTGACCTGCCTGCCACTGACAGTCTGGCGCGAGTTTCGCAGGAACCCAAAGACGAACAGACGAATGTATTGCTCCGCGCAGTTATCGGGGTAGTACGCGCATCGCTGCCACCAGCCGCCATAGGTAGTAGACAAATAAGGTAGACTTTGCGTTCGGAGAGGGAAAGTCTAAGAGGGTAGAAGCAACATGGGCGATTTGCACTTCCGAAATATCCAGGGGATCGACGATGCCGTGGGGATTATCCAGATTCACGCACTTTGCAACGAGTTGGAGGGATCTGACCTCGGTTCCTTGGAGGAGTATCGCCCGACGCTCGCCTGGTACAAAGAGAAACTTCGCCTCCTCAATCCTGCCGACTGGATCCTTGCTGAATTGAGTGGCGCCGTAGTTGGATACGGACAAACGCGTTGGAACTGGACAGAGCGAGATGGCACCCATGTCTTTTATCATGCCAGTTGGATCGCACCGCCGTGGCGCGGAATGGACATCGGAACGCAACTGCTGTGGCACTTGGAAGCGCGTTGCCAAGAGAAGGCCAGCAGTATCCAGGCATCGCGCTTTGAGTTCGGCGCAGGGGTTTCTGGCCGCGAGCAAGATACCTGCCAGCGCTTGGAAAGCAATGGGTATACGCTGGCCTACACCTCCTGGGAGATGGAACTTGAACCTGCATCTGTGGTGGAGGTAGAGCCTTTGCCGGACGGATACGAACTTCGCCCCGTCACCTCCGACTACCATCGGGCTATCTGGCAATGTATCGGTGATGCCTATGACATTTCGTGTCCCAGTGGTCGGTTTACGGTGGTTCCCTCGGACGAGGGCTTTGAAAGTCAATTCCGCAGTGAAGCTGCGGATCCCAAGTTATGGTTCGTGGCCTGGCAGGGCAGTCGGGTGGCAGGGCAGGTATTGTGCCGGGTGCATGAACACTGCGGTGAGGTCTTCGAGGTGAGCATTGGATACGGGCACCGACGCCGGGGGCTGGCACGGGCGTTGCTGACGCGGGGAGTTGACGCTCTCCGAAAGCGAGGAGTTCCAAGCATACGCCTTGGCACGAGATACGAGTATCCGACGGAGGCTTGGCGTCTTTACGAACAGGTCGGATTTCGGAGGGTAGGAGTTTTCCCTCGCTGGCGTAAGCCCTTTGCTTCGTGAGTGTCACAGGCTAATCTCGGCAGGCTGCCCAACAAGGCATAAATGCCTTCCCGAAAACGAACGTTATCTTAAGCATCCGGCGACAGTTGAGGAGCGAAATGTCTACATCTACAAAACGCTCGTTTTTGGTACGTAATGAGGTCATTTCCACAAGAGGGGAACCTTATCGTCGGAGTTGAGTCATCAACATCAACAAGAGTTTTTTGTTTCCTCATCTCAGGATATGGAGTGACCATCCTTGAAAACAGAAGCAACAAGAGAGAGCCATCGCCATAGGTCGCTAATCATTGGGCGACGGGCAAGTGCAGCGGGATGGATCCTGCTCCTCCTTTTAACTGGCACGGCAATCCCAATGCGACTGCACCTACCGGCACAACCGCACTTTGAGCGTATCGTCATCGACCCCCGCGCCGAAAACTCCTCCCACAAACCCAAGGTGCTAGATCGGTTCTCAAAAGACGGCTTTAACGACGTTGGCAGCCCGGATAAGGACGGCTTCAAACTCTACCGGTATACACAAGGCTGGCGTCCCTACGTTATCTTTGCTCTGGGTGATCCGGGCGACTACGAAGATGCGGTCACAGCCGATGTTAACGGCGATGGCTGGAAGGATATCGTGCTGGGTGGTTGGGGCAACCGAACGATCTGGGCTGAGAACCCGGCAGGTCACGGCAAAGATCCCTACACCACTCCCTGGACCGTCCATGTCATCGATACGTCTCGCTTTTCACACGAAGTCTGCACAGCCGATCTAAACCGCGACGGTAAGGTAGACATTATCACCACGTCCGGGATCTACCTCCAAGGCACTACCCCCGACGATTGGAAGTTCGTAGATATCGGGCGCGGCGGGCAGGGAACTCAAGTTGCCAATATGCTGGGGAATGGCGATAGTTACAACGACGTGATCGCGGTCTACCAAGGCAACGGGAAGAACCAGATCGCCTGGTTCGAGAACCCAGGTCATACCGGCGCCAATCCCGTGACGGGACACTGGAACGTGCATCTGGTGGATGCAGACCCCGGCGGCAAAAAACAGGCCAACAAGGACATGGACGAAATGGCCTTTGCTATCGGCGATATGAACGGCGATGGCAGACTCGACATTGTTGCCGCCAGCATGGGGGAGGGACCCGACAAGCCCAACGATCCGCTCCAGATCGGAGATGGCCTGGTATGGTATGAGGCCCCCTCCAACCCTCGAACGGGTGCATGGATCAAGCATGTGATCGATGCGACGGCAGGATGGGTGCATGCCTCGTCAATTCAGTTGGCCGACTTCGACGGCGATGGTCTGCTGGATGTCTGCTATGCCGAACAGGATCAGAGCGGACCCACATCGAGCGCCGGTTGCGGACCCGGGCGGGGCGATGGCATTCCTAGCCCGCGACTTGCTATCTGTTACCGTACTGACCGTAAGGGCAATTCGTGGCGGACGCAGATCCTCAGCCACTACCCCGACCCAGCCGCCGGAGGCTTCAACTCAAAGGTGGGGCGTATCGGTCACGACACGCTGCCAAGCATCGTCACGTCGCTGCACGGTTGGTGCGACGACACTAACCCGATTCTGCTCTGGCGCAATACAGGGAGGAAGGGCCAGCGTCCTCTCCAGTGAGGATGCGCTCAACGTCACGACTGAGCGCTAACGCGCCCGTTATGTTTGCAACGGCCCGCCGCACTGACCTTGGGCCGAGGAAAGTCGAGGTCATCAAAACGAACGTTTTTCTGGTACGGTCGGAGGAACGTCGTCCGTCGGTGCCTGAACAACATGTCAGGCACCGCAAACGTACCAAGAACTCATTCCCTTAATCTACGTCCTGATCCGCTCTCCGAAAGCAGAGTTTCGTGGTACGAACCCGATATGCAGAAGTGTGCACTTCTGTCTGTTATCCGTGGCGGCCCATGTCAGCGACGCTCGTGCTACCCCTTATCGATGCGAATCCAACACCGGCAGACCAGTTGCTGAGGACCGCAAACGACCGCTGAACAACATCCCATGCAAATGAAGACCGCCCGGTGCAAACCATGTCCATACATGGTTTGCACCGGGCGGTGTTGTCTTCCTTAAAATGGAATTCGGATCGATGTTTCGATCTACTTGCGTGCATGGAAACGATATTTAGAAACGAAATGGGCGAACCAGGACTTGAACCCGGGACATCTTCGGTGTAAACGAAGCGCTCTACCGACTGACTTTTCACTCGTCAATAGGTAGAGTCCATAATGTCCGTAGGTAGAGCAACCAACTTGACCCCCCGACTTCCGCTTTTCATGACTCTACATAGTCAGGTTCAGTGATTACAGCACATAGGAACCTGAACCATGTTACTGACCGACTGCACAACCGATTATCTGCGCTACATTCTTCACGAGCGCGGGCTGTCCAAAAACACTCACAAAGCGTATCAGGCGCAACTGCGGCACTTCCAACGCTGGTTGATCGCAAATGGCTTCCCGGAACCGACTTCCGACTGCCTCACCGTCTCGCTCTGCCGTCGTTACCTCTACTACCTGTCTGGTAAAGGACTGCGCCCTCGCACGGTTCACAGTTATTTCGATCCACTGGACGGGCTTTGCATCTTCCTGATCGAAAACGGAATCTTGAAAGAGAACCCGGTCAAATCCATGACCCTGCCGAAGAAGGACGCAGCGCAGCGATTGACGGTCTCGAATGAGGAAGTATCAGGACTGCTGACTGCCTGTGAACGCTATCGTATTCCACGACGGGCGGCATTGAACTCTGCGGTGATGCACGTCCTTATATTCAGCGGACTGCGGCGGTCGGAACTGCTCGATCTAAATCTTGCAGACATTGACTTTCAGGAGAAGTCCCTGCTTGTGCGCAGTGGCAAAGGCAGCAAGAGCCGCACGGTCT